>CAZUQT010000152.1:0-7156 GCA_964622585.1 uncultured Elusimicrobiaceae bacterium
GCCAGGATTGGTGCTTCACTGTCTATTATAATAAATTTATGGAGCGGCTTTTCAAGCATTCTATTAAGGTATTACTATATTTGCCGCGGAAATCCGCAGATCGCCCTTGCCCTGGGTTATATTTATATTTTATGATTATATTATTCAGCCAAATTACGCCGCCCTGGCCGTAAGACCTCGCACCGGCAACTGACAGACACTGGAGCTCACATATCTTATGGAAATAACCTTCATCAAGCGCTTCATAACAACTTCGATAGGGAGGAAAGCCGTAATGGCCGTTTCCGGCCTGCTGCTGGGCGGTTTCATGCTGGTGCACCTGGCCGAGAACCTCCTTCTTTTCAAGGGCGAGGCGGCCTATAACGGCTGGGTGGACATGCTTCTTTCGAACCCCGTCACCCCCCTTCTGGAGATAGGGCTGCTTTTTCTCTTCCTCGCGCATATCATAACCGGCGCCTGGGTAAGAGTGGAGGATTTCCTCAACGCCCCCTCCGGCTACGAGGCGCGGAAATGGCAGGGCGGCCGCACCATCGGCTCCGCGACCATGCTCTATACCGCGGCCGCCGTCCTGGCCTACCTGGCCTACCACATGCTTACTTTCCGCTTCACGGACCACTCGATGGGCTTTTACCAGATGGTGACCTACGCTTTCCGGGACCCCGTGTTCGTGGCCGTCTACGTGGCCGGCTCCGCCGCGCTGGCCCTGCACCTCAGCCACGGGATGCAGAGCGCTTTCCAGACCCTGGGCGTGAACCATCCCAAATATACGCCCCTCATAAAAATAGGCGGCATCCTGGTGGCCGTCGCGATGACGGGCTTCGCTCTCATCTCGGTGTATTACCTGCTGGGCATCGACATCAAGGCCGCGCAGGCCGGCTACAACGTGGTAATAATCAGGTAAAGAAAGGACCGCTCACAAATTTACGGAGGCAAAATGAAACTCGACGCAAAGATACCCGCTGGCCCGATAGAAAAGAAATGGGACTCGCATAAATTCAACCTTAAGCTGGTGAACCCCAGCAACCGCCGCAAGTACGACGTGCTCGTGGTCGGCTCCGGCCTGGCCGGCGCCTCGGCCGCGGCCTCGCTGGGCGAGCTCGGCTTCAACGTGAAGGTCTTCACCCTCCACGACTCCACCCGCCGGGCCCATTCGATAGCGGCGCAGGGCGGCATCAACGCGGCCAAGAACTATCCGAACGACGGCGACTCCGTCTGGCGGCTCTTCCACGACACGGTCAAGGGCGGCGACTACCGCGCCCGCGAAGCGAACGTTTACCGCCTGGCCCAGATCTCGAACCAGATCATAGACCATTGCGCGGCCATAGGCGTGCCCTTCGGCCGCGAATACAGCGGCCTGCTGTCCAACCGCTCTTTCGGCGGCGCGCAGGTCTCCCGGACTTTCTACTCCCGCGGCCAGACCGGCCAGCAGCTCCTCCTTGGCGCCTACTCGGCCATGATGCGCCAGGTAGCGGCGGGCACCGTCACCGTGCTGCCGCGCCGCGAAATGGTGGACGTGGTCCTGAAGGGCGGCCAGGCCCGCGGCATAACGGTCCGCAACCTCCTGACCGGCGAGCTCGAGTCCCACTCCGGCCACGCCGTCCTGCTGTGCACCGGCGGCTACGCCAATGTCTTCAACCTTTCCACCAATGCCGGGTCCTGCAATGTCTCCGCCGCCTGGGCGGCCTATAAGCGCGGCGCGGGCTTCGCCAATCCCTGCTTCACGCAGATCCACCCCACCTGCATCCCGCGCTCCGGCGACCACCAGTCCAAGCTCACCCTGATGAGCGAAAGCCTGCGCAATGACGGGCGCGTCTGGGTGCCCAAAGCCAAGGGCGACAAGCGCCCCCCCCAGGATATCCCAGAGGCCGAACGCGATTACTACCTTGAGCGGCGCTACCCGGCTTTCGGCAATTTGGTCCCGCGCGACATAGCTTCGCGCGCCGCCAAGACCGTGGCGGACTCCGGCTACGGGGTCGGCCCTTCCTCCCAGGCCGTCTATCTCGACTTCCGCGATTCAATAAAGCGCAAGGGCGAGAACAAGATAAAGGACGAATACGGCAACCTCTTCGACATGTACTACCAGATAACCGACGAGAACGCCTACAAGTCCCCCATGCGCATCTACCCCGCCCCGCACTATTCCATGGGCGGGTTGTGGGTCGACTACAACCTGATGACCACCGTCCCGGGCCTGTTCGCCCTGGGCGAGGCCAATTTCTCGGACCACGGCGCGAACCGCCTCGGCGCGAGCGCGCTGATGCAGGGCCTGGCGGACGGCTTCTTCGTGGCCCCGTCCACCGTAAGCGGCTACCTCGGCGCCAACAAATTCGAGGCGGTCTCTACCGGCGACAAAGAGTTCACTGATTCCTCCAAGCAGGTGCACGACCGCATCAACCGCCTGCTCGCTGTGAAAGGGAAAAAGACCCCTTCGGAGCTGCACCGCCAGCTGGGCAATGTGATGTGGAACGACGTAGGGATGGGCCGCAGCGAGGCCACCCTCAAAAAAGCC
Organism: uncultured Elusimicrobiaceae bacterium; assembly: GCA_964622585.1. Classification (GTDB taxonomy): domain Bacteria; phylum Elusimicrobiota; class Elusimicrobia; order Elusimicrobiales; family UBA9959; genus UBA9959. Next base: position 2,510 of record CAZUQT010000152.1, read on the forward strand.
CTCAAGAAGATCCCCGAAATACGCGAGGAGTTCTGGAAGAACGTCGCCATCTCCGGCGCCGACCGGGACTTCAACCAGACCCTGGAAAAAGCGATGAAGGTCGCCGACTTCATGGAATTCTCGGAGCTCCTGGTGAAGGACGCGCTGGAGAGGAACGAATCCTGCGGCGGGCATTTCCGCGAGGAATCGTGCACACCGGAAGGCGAGGCGAAGCGCGACGATGCGAATTTCTCCCACGCCGCGGTCTGGGAATACCAGGGCGAAGGCAAAGAAGCCGCGCTGCACAAAGAAGCGCTGACTTTCGAAAACATAAAGATGGCGGAAAGGAGCTATAAATAACATGAAAGGCTCGAAACATTTCTCAGTGACAGTGCGCGCGTGGCGGCAGGCCGGCCCGGCGGAACCGGGCAAGATGGTCTCCTATAAGGTAAAGGACATCTCTCCCGATATGTCTTTCCTGGAGATGCTGGACATCCTCAACGACGACCTGCTTAAAAAGGGCGAGACCCCTATAACTTTCGAGAGCGACTGCCGCGAGGGCATCTGCGGCTCCTGCGGCCTGGTGGTGAACGGCGACGTGCACGGCCCCGACGAGCACTCCACGGTCTGCCAGCTGCATATGCGCAGGTTCGGCGACGGCGACGTTATAACGGTGGAGCCCTGGCGCGTGAAGGCCTTCCCGATCCTGAAGGACCTGGCGGTGGACCGCTCCGCCCTGGACCGCGTGATCGCGGCCGGCGGTTTCGTTTCGATCAACACCGGCGCGGCGGCCGACGCGAACGCGACTCCCGTGGAAAAGGACAAGGCCGAGGAGGCGATGGACGCCGCGGCCTGCATAGGCTGCGGGGCCTGCGTGACTTCCTGTCCCAACGGGGCGGGGATGCTTTTCACGGGCGCGAAAATTTCCCAGCTTGCTCTGCTGCCGCAGGGCGGCCCGGAGCGGGCGAAGCGCGCGCTGAGCATGGTGGCGGCGATGGACAAGGAAGGGTTCGGCAACTGCACGAACGAATACGAGTGCGAGGCCGTCTGCCCGAAAGATATCAAAGTCGCGAATATCGCCCGCATGAACAGGGAGTTCCTGCTGGCGAATCTTTTCTCGAAGCGCTAATAGGGGAGCAGCCGCCACAGGGGCCGGAACGCAGGGTTCGGACGACGCAGTGGACGGGACGCAAAAACGTTGTCACTGCAGTGACCGGTGCGGTCACCCGCACACCGTGCTCGCAACTCCCGCTCTCGCCCTCCGCGCTTACGCAAGCGTCGGGCGAAGAAACTGTCGCTTCGCTCCATCCCGAGAGGGTTTTGCTTACCCGTCCCCTGCGTCGTCCTCCAAGGTTACCAGGGGTGAAAGGACTAGCCATGCCTGAATTCAAATATAACGAGCTTTTTGAGATCGCCAAGCCGGCGACCAGGTTCCGCCTGCTTTCGCCGGACGGGGTGAAAGTTACCAGGGCCGGGGACAGGGATATTCTGGAAGTTGCGCCGGAGGCTCTCGTCACGCTGGCGCGCGAGGCGATCAAGGACGTTTCTTTTTTGCTGAGGCCGGCGCATAATTCGCAGGTGGCGGCCATTCTTGCGGACCCGGAAGCGTCGGAGAATGATAAATTCGTGGCTTTCTGCATGCTGGATAACGCCGCTATCTCGGCCCGGTTCGAGCTGCCTTTCTGCCAGGATACGGGCACGGCCACCGTGGTCGCGAAAAAGGGCGAGCAGGTCTGGACCCGCGGCAACGATGAAGAATTTATTTCCAAAGGCGTCTGGGAAACCTATACGGGCGAGAATCTGCGCTACTCCCAGACTCTCGCGGTGGATATGTATAAGGAAAAGAATTCAGGCAATAACCTCCCGGCCCAGATAGACATTTACGCCAGGCCGGGCATGGCTTACGATTTCCTTTTCGTGACCAAGGGCGGCGGCTCGGCCAATAAGACGATGCTTTACCAGGAGACGAAGGCCACGCTGACCCCGGAGAAGCTCAAGCCTTTCCTTGTGGAGAAGATGAAGTCTCTCGGCACGGCGGCCTGCCCGCCTTACCACGTGGCTTTCGTGATCGGCGGGACCTCGGCTGAGATGTGCCTTAAAACGGTCAAGCTGGCCTCCACCGGCTACCTTGACGGGCTGCCGGACGATCCCGGCGAGACCGGCCGCGCTTTCCGCGATAAAAAAATGGAAGCCGAGCTTCTGGAGGCCGCTCGCAAGCTCGGCCTGGGGGCGCAATTCGGGGGAAAACATTTTGCCCACGACGTTCGCGTGGTGCGCCTGCCCCGGCACGGCGCCTCGGCGCCGATCGGCATGGGGGTCTCCTGCTCGGCCGACCGCAATATCCTGGCCCGCATAGACAGGGACGGCCTCTGGCTGGAAGAGATGGACCGCGACCCGGGCCGCCACATCCCCAAAGACGTGCGCGCTAAATTCTCTTCCTGCTCCGGCTGCGTAAGCGTGGACCTGAACAAGCCGATGACCGAGATCTTGGCCGGGCTGTCGAAGCACCCTATCGGGACGCGGCTTTCCCTGAACGGCCGCATAGTAGTGGCGCGCGACCTGGCCCACGCCAAATTCAAGGAACTGCTGGACGCCGGCAAAGAGCTGCCGGAATATTTAAAGAAGCACCCGGTTTATTACGCCGGCCCCGCCAAGCAGCCGAAAGGAAAGCCCTCCGGCTCCTTCGGCCCCACTACGGCCGGCCGCATGGATTCCTACGTGGACCTGCTGCAGTCTCACGGCGCCTCGATGGTGATGATCGCGAAGGGCAACCGCTCGCCGGCCGTCACCGAGGCCTGCAAGAAATACGGCGGCTTCTACCTGGGCTCTCCCGGCGGCCCCGCGGCGCTGCTGGCCGAAAAGAATATAAGGAAAGTCGAGACGCTCGATTACCCCGAGCTCGGCATGGAAGCGGTCTGGGCCATAGAGGTCGAGGATTTCCCGGCCTTCGTGCTGGTGGACGACAAAGGCGGGGATTTTTTCAAGCAGATAAAATAGCCTGAAGCTTATGCGGCGATCAAGATACTTCTTCAGCCAGGCGGTCCTTGCGGCCGCGGTCTTTACCGCGGGCTGCGAAATACCGGTCGGCAGCCCGGAAGAGCGGATGTTCAAGTCCGCGAAGAACGACTATGAGCGGAACATGCGCAAGCTGCTGGACTCCGGCCTTAACCCGGACATCAGGGACCAGGCCGGCTGGACGCCGCTTATGTGGGCCGCCGCCAAAGACAATCTGGACTCCCTGAAGCTGCTGGTTTCCCGGGGCGCCGACATAAACCTCCGGAATTACAAAGGCGAAACCGCCCTCCATATAGCCGCGCGCTGGAGCCGCCTCGATACGGTGCGCTACCTTATCTCGATCGGAGCCAAGCCCGAGACGCTGGACGGGCTGGGCTGGCCCCCGCTGATGTGGGCCGCGATGCAGGGCAGGACCGACGTGGTAAAAGCCCTGGCGGAAAGCGGGGCGAACATGGAATTCAAGGACACCAACGGCAATACGGCGCTTATGATGGCCGCCAACCGCGGCAGGACCGCGACGGTAAAATATATGCTGGACTTCGGCGTCAACCCGGGCAGGACCAACAGGGCCGGGCAGACCGCGGCCGACGTGGCGAGACAAAGCAAGTACCTCGAACTCGCCGCGCTCATCGAAGGCGGCGCGCAAAAAATTCCTCCCGTTAAAGGTGCCCCGAAATAAGCCGGCTTTCGCTTCCGGATTCCAACTCTCCATAAAACCAAATGAGAAATCCTCATATCCGGCGACTGGACGCCTACAGGCTGGAAATACTCCCTTCCTACAAGCAGGGGATGAACGCTTCCTCCATAATTTACGCGGACGCAGGAATTGAAAAATTCATAGAGGCCGGCGCGCTGGACCAGGCCGCGAATACGGCCACCCTGCCCGGCCTGGCCGGCAACGCCCTCGCTATGCCGGACATCCACACCGGCTACGGCTTCCCCATAGGCGGGGTCGCCGCTTTCAGCGCCGACAGCGGCGTCATCTCTCCCGGCGGAGTCGGCTACGACATCAACTGCGGCGTCAGGCTGCTGGCCTCCTCTCTTGAAAAAAAAGATATAGAAAAAAAGCTGGAGGCCCTGGCGGCGGGGCTTTATGCCGGCATACCCGCGGGCCTGGGAGCCGGAGGCGGGCTGCGGCTGGGAAAGCGGGACTGGGAAGCGCCGCTCATCCAGGGCGCGGCCTGGGCGGTAAAGGCCGGCCTGGGCAGGCCGGAAGACCTGGCGGCGGCGGAGTCCGGCGGCGCGATGAGCGGGGCCGATCCCCACGCGGTAAGCAGGCGGGCCCTCGAGCGCGGCGGCGGCCAGCTCGGAACGCTAGGGTCCGGGAACCATTTCCTCGAGGTGCAGGAAGTCTCCGAGATCTTCGACGAGGGAACGGCGCGCGCCTTCGGCATTTTTAAAGGCCAGATAACGGTGATGCTCCATACCGGGTCGCGCGGCCTGGGGCACCAGGTCTGCACCGATTTTATCGAGGTGATGCGAAGCGCCGCCCGGCGCTACGGGATAGCCCTGGCCGACCCGCAGCTGGCGGCGGCGCCTTTCCGCAGCACGGAAGGCCAGGACTATTTCGGGGCCATGCAGGCCGCGGCCAACTACGCCTGGGCCAACCGGCAGGCCCTGACCGGGCTGACTCGCGATATCTTCTCTTCGGTC
>CAZUQT010000153.1:0-7133 GCA_964622585.1 uncultured Elusimicrobiaceae bacterium
TTGCTGAAGCACATGTACATGAAAATATCGTTGAAGCAGTCCACACCGCCGGTGACCACCATGGAAGAACGTCCTGCCGCGAGTTCCAGCGAAGCCATATGCACTGCGGAAAGGGAGCTGCCGCAGGCGGCGTCCACCACGCTGTTGGTCCCGCCCAAATTGAACCGGTTGGCTATGCGGCCGGCCACGACATTGCCGAGCAGGCCGGGGAAAGAACTCTCCTGCCAGGGGACATAGTCCTCCTGCATCCGGGAAATGATAGCTTCGGCGTCCTCGCCGGTGATCCCGAATTCGGACAGGGCTTTGCGCCATTTTGGATGGCCAAGGCGCGCGCCCAGCGGTATGACAAGCTCAAGGGCCCCGGTAACGCCGAGCACCACGCTGACGCGGCTGCGGTCGAAGTCCCTGCCGGGGCCGTAGCCCGCGTCCTCGAGGGCCATCTTGGCGGCGAGGAGGCCGAGGAGCTGGGCGCTGTCGGTGGCTTCAAGCGCATTGGGCGCCAGGCCGAATTCGGAGGGGTCGAAATCAACGGGCAGGATGAAGCCGCCGCGGCGGGCATAGGTCATGTCAGGGCGCTTGGGGTTCTTGTCAAAATGTTCTTCCGGCAGCCAGTGGGAAGCGGGGACCTCGGTGATGGCGTCCACGCCGTTCTTTATATTGGCCCAGTAGCGGCCGGCGTTTTCCGCTTTGGGGAAAAGGCAGCCTATGCCTACGATGGCTATGGGTGACTGAACGGAGTTATCTTTTGCGCTCATGGTTTTTACCTTTAGGCGAAGTATCGGGACAGCTGGTCCCTTGTCTGCGGCTCCTGCCGCGCCAGCCGGGGATCTACGGCTATCCCCTGGCAGCGCAGCGCGTGCAGGCGGGTAAGGACCGCCGCACCGGCGAGCAAATTGTGGGCGACCGTGACCGCGTCGCGGGCCTCTGGCTTCTCGAGGAAGGAGCCTTTTGCCCATTCGTTGAAAGCTCCCATCGCGGGGCCGCACCAGACCTGGTAATCAAGCTTGCGGCTTTCGTCCCCGGCCAGGGGCCAGCGGGAAGACTGGCCCAGGTACCAGCGGAACACCAGGGCCATTTTATATTTGGCTTCTTTATCCGCGCGCTCGGCTTTCGCGGGGTCCCTGCGCATGAAATACTCGCGCGTGCTCTGCCAGATCTCGCCGAGCGGGGCGCGGAAATAATCCCTTTCCAGCGTGGCGCGTATGTCGGCGGGGAGCTCTTCGAAGCTGTTATAGGCCCGGTAATAATCGTAAAGCTTGTTCGCTCTCATTGCGAACATGGTCCCGCGCTTCAGGACCTGGACCTTCACGCCCATCTCGAACATATCGGCGGCCGCGGCCATCGCGATGTCGGCCTGTTCCGCTTCGGCCAGGATCTTCCTGACCGCGGCGGTGGTTCCCGATTCCACGCAGGCCTGGTTTACCGAGCCGCTGACCACGTAGGCGGCGCCCATCATGAAAGCCGCGGCTACCGCCTCCGGCGTGGCTATTCCGCCTCCGGCGCCTACCCTCGGAGCTTCGGGATACCGGTAGCGCGCCTGCAGCCTGTCGCGCAGGGCTATTATGGTCGGGAGCAGGTTTATCAGGGGGCGATTGTCCGTATGTCCGCCCGAATCCCCTTCGGCGGTCACGTCTTCGGCGACCGGGATCCCGGAGGCCAGTTCTGCCTGTTCGGCGGAGAGCTCGCCGCGCGATACAAGCTCTTTTAAGAATTTATCCTCGGGCGGGGAGAAGAAGCGGGCGGCTACCTCGGTACGCGAAACTTTGCCTATCACGCGGTTGGGGGTTTCTATTGCCCCGGCGGAGTTCCGGCGGATGCCGGCCGTCCGGAACCTGATCAGGGGGAGCGTAAGGTTGATGAAGGCGGAAGCTTCTATAAGGCGTACGCCGCGGCGCAGGTAGAGGTCGACCAGCGCGGTCTCGAGCGCGGACTCGGCCGGGCTGTGGATGAGGTTGAAGCCGCACTCGAAGGCGGGACCGGACTGTACGCGGTCTATGGCTTTTTCTACTTCCTCGAGGGGCTGGCCCGCGGCGCCGTAGAAGCCCAGCATGCCGGCCCGGCCCAGCGCTTCTGCAAGCTGCGTGGAGCTGATGCCGTTCGCCATGGAGCCGCCGACATAGGCGTATTTCAGGTTATGCGCCCTGAGAAAACACGGATCGCCCAGGTTTTGCGGGCGGCAGGCCGGGATAACCGCCGTCGAGGAGGAAAGACCGGGGGTTAAAGCCAGGTTTCCGGCGGCGCCGCCCAGGGAGAAAGGCGTAAAAATATCGCGCAGGGAGGCCAGCGCTTCGGCCGAATAAGGCAGAAAAGGCTGCGTTTCAGTTCCTGGCGCTGAGGCGGTCAAACGGTTCTCCGTACCCGGCTTGGTTTTTTTTGGAATGGGAACAACTGATTGTCTAATTATATATGTTTCTATATAGGCCCGTCTATAAGGAGCGAGCGCCGGGAAAACAATTCAGCGCGGAAACCGGGAAAGGCGCCGGGGCGTGCCGCAGAAAGCGCTCGGGAAATACGGCGCCGCACTCCCGGCGATATCCCGGAGCGCTATATTGAAGGATTAGGAGGGCGCCCGTGCCGAAGTTTGCCGCGGGAGGGTTAAATATTATACCCTCTAGATACGGAGTTAAGGGGCGGGCCTTATAAAGGGGTCCGTTTTTTTATTTTAGTAAATACTACCGCGGGTTAAGCAAAGCCTGCGGAATTCAACAGGAGAAACAACAATGAAAAAAACAGTACTGTTCGCGCTCCCCTTGGTGGCTTTGATGCTGGCCGTGGCCTGCAAGAAGCAGGAAGCCGTAGAGACCCCCGCGCCCGCCGTGACCGAGCAGGTAGCCGGCACCGCCGCTGAAGCGGCTCCCGTCGCTGCGGCCGCCCCCGCCGCCGCCCCGGTAAAAGCCGTGGAAAAGAAAGGTAAATAATTACCTTTTTCCAGAAGAACCGGCGTTCGCCAAAAGCGGGCGCCGGTTTTGTTTTGCGCGGGAAAAATAATAGAATTGGACGGAACCGGAGCGGGATTTTGTACGGCTGAAATATGAAAAAACTTTCCTTGATATCGCTGCTGGCCGCCCTTGCAGGCTGCGGAAATTATTTCTCGGTAAGGGTCCCTTACCAGATCCCTGACATGCCGGGAGCCGCGGCCGCGGGGCCCGCTCTCTCGGCGCTTTATGTGACGGTGAAAACGGCGCCCGCTGCGGAGGAGAACGCGCTGGGCGCCCTGGCGGCCGCCCTTGCTAACAAGTCCGGCCCTGATTTCAGGCCCGCGGAACTGGCCAGGCGCGCCGCCCGCGCCCTTACCCGCCCGGGCTCCAGGGTCTGCGCCTGGCGCGTTGACAAGGCCGGCGCCGCCGACGCTTTCATCCCGCTGATAAAGCCGGCCGGCCTCCTGGCCCTGACCGCAAACAGGCCCTCGGTCTCGTCGAAGAAGGAGGAGCGCGCGTCGGTGTACTACGACAAGAAAAAACAGAAGCAGACCGTGAAGAACAAGGTCTGGGTCTACTCGGCCTCGATGTACGCCGAGATAAAACTTTATTCCTGGCCCGGGGCGGAGCTGCTTGATTCCTGGTCCGATAATTTTTCATATTCCGAGGACCGCCTGGACGATTCCAGGGACGCGGGCGACTGGTACGCCGACGTGGAGGAAAAACTTTTCGGCGCCGTCACCGCCAGGCTGGTGGCGCGCTACTCCGGCCGCCCCGTGGACCGCTTCAGGCCCGTGTTCAGGAAAAAAGGCGACAAGGAGTCCGAGGAGGCCGGCCGGCTGGCCCAGCGCAACAGCTGGGGGAAGGCCGAGGAGATCTGGCTCAGGCGGGACGAGGCCGCGGGCGGCTGGCGGGATTCCCTGGGCCTGGCGGTCGCGGCCGAGTTGAAAAAGAATTACTCGGCGGCCGGGGTTTATTACCGCCGGGCGCAGGAGCGCTCCGCCGGGGACAAAGAGGCCGCGCCCGTCCGCTGGGGGGAGATCTACCGCGACCTGGAGCTCGTTTCCTCGACGCGGGCGGCCGGCGGCTGCGACGGCGGCTGGTTCGGCGAAAGGACGGCGGTGCTGCCTTTCTCCGACGAGACCACCAGCGTGGACGGCCCGCCGCTGGCGCGCCAGCTGGTTTACGAGAGCCTGAAGGCGGGCGGCTACGACCTCGTGCCGCTGGAAGAGACCGACGAGATCCTGCGCCGCCGCGGCTTCAGCGAAGGCGGCCAGCTGGGCGCGGCCAAGCCGCAGGAGCTGGCGGCCTGGCTGGGCGCGAAGCGCCTGGTCTATTGCAATGTGACGGACTTCGGCGAGATCATGGCCGGCGTCTATAACCGGCGCATGGTAAAGGGCTCCGTAAGGGTCTGGGAGGCCGCCGGACCGGAAATTTCTTTTGAAGAAAGCGTCGTCAAGATCAAGACCCCGAAGTCTTTCGCGGGCGGGATGTTCAGCCAGCTCGCCAAGGGCCTGGTCGAGCGCATAAAGAACAAGCCGCTGGCTTTTGAAACGGGGCTTTTTTCCCAGCAGGTTACCGAAAATCTGCCGAACTCCGTGAAACGTTAGTGAGTTAGTGGATATGTAGCGATATGTATCAGTTAGTACACGTAACAAAAAGTACATACATTTGCGTATAACTGTGTTATATAATATAACAGCATGTTAGCGGGGAGCGTCGCGGCCCGGCCGCCGCCTTATTTTTTCCGCTTTATTTTAAGAAGATGATACGCAAACTTATCGCAGCTTTATTCATCTCCGTGCCGGCCCTGTCGCCGGCGCCTGGTTATTGCGCCTGGGAAAATCTGCGCTATTCCGACGCCCCGCTGGCCGTCGTCTACGCCTCCACCGGCGCCTATGAAGTTTCCTATACGGTCGGGGAGAACTGCGCCAGTCCCGGAGAAATGCTCTCCTCCCCGTCCGGAGTCTGGTCCGGCTATCTTTCCCTTGTTCCCGCCAATATGGTGAACCAGGGTCTCGCCGGCTTTGTTTCCACCTCCTCCGTCGCCCTGGACGGATCGCTCTGGGGTACCCCGCCGGATGAAAGCGTCAAGCTCCTTTTCGGGTCGGAGCTCTCCACGGCGCTTTCCAACCCCGGCGTGAATGTTACCCGGATGTACGACAATACGGGCAGCGTGCTCAACTCCACCTATACCTGGCCGGTGAGTTTCAGCTATTCTGGCCGGCAGGTTCTGATAATCCCCGACCCGCTCCATCCCTGGCCCAAGGGCAGCGTCTTTTCCATTTCTTATTCTTCGTCGATCGTAGATATAACCGGCTCGCCCCTTTCGGAAGCTTCCACCGTTTATTTCTCCGTGCTGATGGACTACCAGACCGATAATACCGCCGCGGCTTTTTCCGACCGCCGGGTGAAAGTGGCTATTCCGGCCAATGCCTATTCGCAGGATTTCTTCCTGACGCTCTCTACCGATTCCGCCGTCCCGGAGGTAACCGCGGCCAACGCCAAGCTGCCGTCCATGCCCGGTTCCCCGGAATTCGTCAATACCCTGAAGGTGAGCCCATACGATTCCTCCGGCAACCCGGTGCAGCCCAATTCTTCCTGTCTTGTTACCCTGCCCTACCCGGACGAGGACGGCAACGGCATCATCGACGGCTCCGTCGCCAGGCTTAAGGCCGCGAACCTCGCGGTCTGGCACCTGGACGAAGGGCGGGGTCTCTGGGTCAAGCAGACCGGGGCTTCCCTCGACGCCTCCGCCAGGCAGCTGACGCAGCCCGTGGCCCATTTTTCCAGCTATGCGCTGTTGGCCCTGCCGGATATGGACCTGGGCCCGGTTTACGCCTACCCTGTGCCTTTCAGGCCGAACGCCGGCAATCCGGCAAGGTACGGCAGCTGGAGCGACCTGATAACCTTTACCAATCTGCCGGTGCAGGGAAAGATACGGATCTACACGATAACCGGGGAGCTGGTGCGCGAGCTGCTCGTAACGCCTCCGTCCATGAAGTGGGACCTTAAAAATTCTTCCGGCCAGACGGTGGGCAGCGGCGTTTACCTGTGGGAGGTCACGGCGGGAAAGAACCGCAAGACCGGCAAGCTGGTGGTCATAAAATAGCGCGCGGGTAAAGCGATGAAGAACAGGATCATATATAAAATTTTAGCGGCCGCCTGCCTCGCGCAGCCGGCGCTCTTTCCCTCCTTCTCTTCCGCCGCGGCCGGCAAGACGGGCGGGGAATTCCTGCGCATCGTGCAGAGCCCGCGGGCGGTCGCGATGGGCGAGTCCGGGGCCGGCGCCTATGGCGACCTGCTCGGGGCGCTTGCGCTTAACCCGGCCGCGCTGGCGCGCACCGGCTACAAAGAAGCCGCTTTCACTTATAACTCCTGGCTCGAAGGGATCACCTCCCAGCAGGCCGCTTACGCGCACCCGCTGCCCAACGGCAAGGGCGTCCTGGCCGGCTCCCTTTACATTCTAAGCGTCCCTTCCATCGACGGCTATAACAATGTCGGGGCTCCGGCCGGCAATATCGACGCCGGCGACATGGCTTTGGGGGTCAGCTACGCGGCGAGGCTGGGCGGCCCCTGGGACGACAGGCGCTCCGGGCTCTTCGCCGGCGGCTCTCTTAAATACGCCAGGGAGAACCTGGGGCCGGTCTCGGCAGGCGCCGCGCTTATCGACGCCGGCGTCCTCTGGATAAACAGGGTAAAGGGCGGCGTGCTGGGCCTCGGTCTCTCGGCGCAGTCGCTCGGCGGAGGCTTCAAATTCGACTCGGTGACGGACGCCGCCCCGGCGGTTTACCGGGCGGGGGTTTCCTATATAACCGTGATCTCCGGCGACCCTCTTACTTTTTCTCTGGATTGGAAAAAGCCCTGGGATACGGGCGCCTCTTTCTGCGCGGGGGCCGAATTCCAGGCCTGGCGGACCCTGGCGCTGCGCGCCGGCTATATCTCCGGCGAGGACCTGGGCGGCGGGCTGCGGCTCGGCGGAGGGGTCGCCATAAAGATGATGCAGTTCGATTACGCTCTTTCCAGCTACGGCAAGTTCGGCGCTACCCACAGGTTCAGCCTGTCCTATAAATTCGACAAGCCGGTGGAAATTACCAAGTACGTGACCCGGGAGCAGGAGGAGGCGAAGCAAAAGACCGAGCGGGCGCGCGGCCTGATACGGGAAAGCCGCTACTACGAGGCCGTCCTGGAACTTAACGGGGCGCTTATCCTCGA
>CAZUQT010000154.1:0-7130 GCA_964622585.1 uncultured Elusimicrobiaceae bacterium
TTCTTGGCCCGCGCGCGCACGGCCTCGGCGAAGGGGTGCTCGGACTTCTCCTCGGCGCTGTCGAGCAGGCGGAGGAAATCTTTCTCGCTGCCTTCGGGCTTGAGGCCCTCGAGCGCCAGGCGGCCCTCGGTCAGGGTGCCGGTCTTGTCGAAGATGACCACGTCCACGCCCGAAGCGCGCTCGAGCACGTCGGCGTTGCGGATCAGTATACCCGCTGAAGCCGCGCGGCCGAAGCCGACGGCGACGGCCATTGGCACGGCCAGGCCCATCGCGCAGGGGCAGGCCACGGCGAGCACCGCGGCGAAAATTCCGGCGGCCCGCGCGAGGTCGTAATAATGGAACCAGAACCCCGCGGCCGTAGCGGCGATCAGGAATACCGCGGGCACGAACCAGGCGGAGATCCTGTCCACCATATGCTGCACGGCGCTCTTCTCGGCCTGGCTTTCCTCTACGGCGGTGATGATCTTCATCAGGACGGTGTCTTCGCCCACGCCCTCGGCGGTAAATTCGAGCGCGCCGGTCTTGTTTATGGTCCCGGCATAGACGCGCGCGCCGGCTTCTTTCTCGACGGGAACCACTTCGCCGGTAAGGAGGCTCTCGTCCATGGCGGAGGAGCCGCCCGTCACCCTGCCGTCCACGGGTACCTGCTCGCCGGGGCGAAGCAGGACCAGGTCGCCGGGAACTATCTCGGCCACGGGCACGGTCTGCTCCTTGCCGTCTTTAAGGCGGCGGGCGAACTTCGGGGCTATCTTGAAAAGCTTGGCCACGGCCTCGCCGGCTTTGTTCTTTGAGCGCGCCTCCAGCCAGCGGCCGAGGTTTATAAAGGTCACAAGCATGCCCACTTCATGCCACTGGGCGTGGTAGTGCATCCCGCTGCCGGGGAAGATAGTCACGAAGACGCCGTAGAAATAAGTGACGCTTGTGCTGAGCGAGACCAGCGAGTTCATGTCGGCGGTATGGGCTTTAAGCGCGCGCAGGAAGCCCTGGTGGAAATGTTTGCCGGCGAACCACCAGGCGAGCCCGGCGACGGTCATCATCGCGTAAGGGTTTATCGGCGAGACCAGGTCGAGCAGGAGGAAGCTTGTAAGGAGCAGGCCGAGCAGGAAGCGCTTAAGGAAAACGTTCTTTTCCCGCTCCAGTTCTTTCAGGGCGGTATTCTCGGCGGCGCCGGCCGATTCGGAGAAGGCCAGGGCTTTATAGCCGAGCTCCTCTATCCTGCCGGAGATGAGCCCGGCATTGGCAAGAGCCGGGTCATAGGAAAGGAAGGCCGTCCGGGAAGGGAGGTTGACGGACACGCCGGCCACGCCGGGCAGGGAGTTAAGGCCGTTCTCGAGCCGGGCCACGCAGGAGGCGCAATGCACGCCCTCGAGCGGTATGACCGCGCGCTTGAATTTTTTATCCGGTACGGCTTTTTCCATAGTTCGCTACCGCTGCACTTCGAGCTTCCAGGCTTTTTCAAGTTCGGGCAGGTTTTTCCACAGGCCTGAATAAGTGTCTTCCAGCGCTCTGTCCACGGTAGCGCCGTCGCGCAGCTTCCCGATGAAGATGGAGAAGCTGAAAGAACCGCCCTGTTTTATAAGGAAGCCCGCCACCGAGCCGGCCTGCGCGTACCAGCGGTCCACATTTCGCTGGCTCTCGCTCTGGGGGACCAGATTTATCATCTGCGAGAAAGGGATGGGATTTGGCGCGACGCCGGAGCGCACGCGGTCCTCGTAAAATATCGCCGAGACCTGGTTGGAGCGGCTTTCCTCGTAGACCGCCACCCCCTCGTTCAGCCAGCGCAGCGTGCCGGACTGGGAGAGGCCCATGAATTCATTGAAGATAAGGTGCGTCATCTCGTGGCCGATAGTGGCCTTCAGGCCTTCCCCCTCGAACAGGAGGAGGGCATTGCCGTAAGCGGCTCCGCCCGACCAGCCCGGCTGGCCGGTCTTGGTATGATACTCGTCGGCGTCGCGGTAGATCACCACATTGTAGGGCCGGGCGGGCACGAAGGAATAAAGCCCCAGGTCCTGCATGATGCGGGTATAGTTCTCCTCGAGGAGCGCGGCGTTAAGCAGGGCCGAGGAGGAAGAGTAGGCCTTTACGGCGAAATGCGCGGTCTCCTCGGTCTTATAGCCGGGGTCGAGGCCCTGGTAGGGCGACTCCACCGGCTGGGCGAGGGCGCCGGCCGGCGAACCCTCCGTGGGGATATCGACGCAGGCGCAGCAGGACAGGAGGAGCAAAGCGAGAAGTGTTTTCATCGTATAAGCGCGGTCTTCCTAGTACAGCTCTATCATTTTTTTAGTTATCCGCAGGCCGGAGACCCTGATGCCGTAAGGGTTGTCCGAGAAATCGAGCCTGAAAGTGAAAAGCTGCAGCAAATAGGGAGAAAGCGTGACCGGGCCGAGGACGAAGAAGAGCGGCTTGGCTTCGAGCACCGCGCCGTCCTTGATGGACAGGGCGAAATCGGCGTGCAGCCGCCGCCCGCGGGCCAGGGCGGTAACGTCGAGATTGTCGTCGAGGGTTATCTTCAGGTCGGTCAGGAAAGGGTAGCGCTCCGCGAGGTAGCGCTCCACCGCGTATTCGGTGATCTTGGCCGAGGTCACTTTTACGGCGCCGACGCCGGCGGGGACGAAAGGGTTAAGCGAGGCGCTCGCCGAGGAGAGGCCGCTTATATCCAGCGTAAGGCCGTAGACGTCCCCGCCAAGAAGCAGGGCCGCCGGGGCGAAAAGGTTCGCCGAGGCGTAAACTCCGGAGGCCTGGTCGAAGCCGGAAAGCTGCAGGGTCGCGTCCTCGATGCCGAGCGGGCCCAGGGCGAGGTTCCTCACCTCGTGCGTTCCGTTCCCGAGGAACATCTCGGCGGAGGGGTTCTTTACATAGACTTCGGCCCTGGAAGTGTCGTTCAGCTCCAGGTCGGCCTTTTTATCGAAGACGGCTGGGAACCAGGGCTTGTTCTTCAGGGCGGCGAAAGAAGCTTCCACCGCGGAGGGCTTCTCGCCGAAGCGCGGGGTTTTATGGATAAGGACGAAAGCGCAGGCGGGGCAGGCCGGGCTGTCGGCGAACTTGACCTGCAAAGGCGACTTGGCGGCGGCAAAGCGCAGGGCGCCCGAATTAAGGCTCTCGTCTCCGTAGATCCCGACCAGGCCGCCCTTGAGCGGGGCATTGTTCTCGAGGAGCGCGAGGAGCTCGGCGGAGCGGAAATCGCCGGCGGGAGGCGGCGGCAGGCCCGCCAGCGGGTATTTTCCGCCGAAGGAGCGCACCAGCCCGGACTGGTTCACGGCGCCCAGGGCGAGGACGAAAATAAGGAGGTACTTGCGGGCCTGGTGCGGCGTCATCACCGGCACGGCTATCGCGAGGGGCAGCAGCGCCGGGTAGAGCAGCTGCGGGTGGCTGCCGCGCACGACCCAGGTCAGAAGCAGGTAGGGCGCCCAGAACCAGGCGGCCACCACTTTCTTTTTTTCATAGGGCATGAAGACCGAGTAGTACATCCAGGTCAGCCCGGCGGCGCCGAGGAGGAAAAGCGGCAGCCCCGCGGCGGAGACGCCCAGCTTGAAATAATGCCAGAAGCCGTTATAGTCCCCCCAAAGCGGGACCAGGCCGGCGGCCACGGCGGCGATAGCGAACAGATACCAGGGCAAATTCAGGACCAGGCCCGGGAGCATGCCCTTGAACAGCTCGTCGCGGCTGGACGGGTTGGCGAAGCCCTCGATTATGAAAGGCGTGAGCGGCAGGGCGTAAAGCCAGAAGAACCTGTGCGAGAAAAAGCCCAGGCCGAGGCAGACGGCGAAAGCGAAAGACCAGTTCGGGTGCTCGAACTCGTCGGAGCGGATATAGCAGGCGTAAACCGCGGCCGCGAGGGCCATCAGCGCCATCTCCGGAGCCGGGCGGCGCGCAGTCTCGAGCACGAAAGGGAAAGCCAGGGCGAATGCGGCGCCGAACCAGCCGGCCATATTCGGGCGGCTCCTGCGCACGGCCAGGAAGATCGCGAGCGCGAGCACCAGCATGTAAAAAGAATTCACGACGATGAGCGCAAGATTGAGGTCGCTGGTAAGGTAGTTCAGCACCGGCACATAGGACAGATAATAAAGCGGCGGGTTGAGCGTGAGGTCCGAGAACTCCGGCTTGAGGAGCGCCCAGAAGCCCTGGCTTTTGAGGTAGGCCGCGTAGCGCAGCACGCCGCCGAAGCTTTCCGCGTCGGCCTGGTTGAAGAAATAGCCGCGCCTGAAGGCCCACTGGGCCAGGAGCAAAGCGTGGAAAAGCCAGATAGCGCCGAGGACGAGCAGCCCCGTTGAAAGTTTCTCCCGCCCGGGCCGCACAAGCTCCTTTTCGAAAAGGAGGCTTTCGAAGGTCATCCTGGTAGCCAGGAATTTCTTCCGCCAGGGGGAGAGATTGTCCGTATCTTCTGACATTTAATGGAGCTCCGTTATTTCCGTTTCTTCCTGGCGGGCGCGGCGGGTTTTTCGAGCGCGTCCAGCTTGGCCCGGTAAACCGAAGCGGATTTAGGCGAAAGCTCGGCGGCCAGCCTGTATTGCGCCACCGCGTTCTCCTTGTCCTTCATCGCGGCGTAGATATCGCCCATCAGCCCGCGGAGCTGGTAAGAGTCCGGCTTGACGGCCGCGGCCCTGGACGAAGCCTCGAGCGCGCCTTCAAGGTTCCCGACTTTAAAAAGCGAGAAGGCCAGCCAGTAGGTGTAAACGGGGTCTTCAGGTTTGAGCTCGGCGGCTTTCGAGAATTCCTGCACGGCGCCGGCATAATCCGTCATAAAATAGAGCGCTTTGCCGCGCTCGAAAATAGCCAGGGCCGCGGCCGGGTTGAGGGCCAGGAGCGCGTCCAGGTCCGCGAGCGCGGCGGGCAGATTGCGGGCTTTGCGCGCGCAGAGAGCGCGGTGGTAATAGGCCATCTGGAATTTATCGTTGAGCTCAAGCGCCCGGGTAAGGTCGGCGGTGGCGCCCTCGCAGTCCCCCAGCTTGTAGGCCGAGAGGCCGCGGTTGAGCAGCGCGAAGGAATAATCCGGCTTCACGGCCAGCGCTTCGGTGAAAAGGGTCACGGCCTCGCGGTAGTTCCCCCCGTCCATCAGGAGCGCGCCGAGGTTATTGTAGGCGGGCAGGAAAGAAGAGTTCATCTCTATGGCCTTGCGGTAATCCAGGCCGGCCTTCTGTCTGTCGCCCTGCCGCTCGAAGGCCAGGCCGCGCGAAGTGAGGGCCTCGGGATAATTCCTTTTGATCAGGAGCGCCCTGTTGTAGTTCTCGAGGGCCTCGTTGTCCTTCCCGGCGGCGTAAAGGTAATTCCCACGCTCGAAGTAGAATTCCGGCGACCTGTTGCACCCGGCCAGCCCGGCGGCTATCAGCGCGAATAAAATTATTTTCTTCATAGTTTCACCGCTCCAGAAGTCTTGGTCTTTTCGTCTTTCATCCCCAAAGCCATAAGCACGGCGCCGACGGTAATAGCGCTGTCGGCGACATTGAACACGGCCGGAAAAAAAGAGAAGTCAAAATAATCCACGACGAAGCCGTAGGCGATGCGGTCGTAGATATTCCCCAGCGCGCCGCCCAGGACCAGCGCCAGCCCGACGGTCGCGGCCGGTCCCTGCGCCTCTATCCGCCGCCGCAGGTACAGAAGCACGGCCACCAGCGCCGCGCTGAAGACCAGGAAGAACAGGTTGCTGTCGCTGAACATCCCGAAAGCCACGCCGGTATTCTGGGCGTAGGTCAGGTGGAAGAAAGACAGGACTTCGACGGATCTGTAAAAGACCGTCTTCAGCACCCAGGCCTTGGAGGCCCGGTCGAGCAGGAAGATGGCGAGTATGATGGCCGGGACGGCTAGTTTCCTCATCCTTTGGGCGCGTCCTCCATTGCTTTGGCGCAGCGGCCGCAGACCCCGGCATGGGCCGTATTGGAGCCGATGTCGCGGCGCCACTGCCAGCAGCGGGGGCACTTCGTCCCCTCGGCCTTGCTGACTTTCACTTCGAGCTCGGGGGCGGCGGCGTCGAATTCAACGGCGGCCTCGGAAACTATGGCCACCTGCGGCCAGAGCGGAAGCACGGAGTCGAGCAAAGCCTTCATTTCGGGCTTGGACGTGCGGAGGATTATCCGGGCCTCGAGCGAAGAGCCCACGGCGCCGGTCTTGCGGACTTCCTCGATGGCCTTTGTTACGGTCTCGCGCACCGACATCAGCTTCGCCCAGCGCTCCAGGAGGGCCTGGTCGGCCCAGGAAGCGGGGAGTTTGGGATAATCGGCCAGGAAGACGCTCTCTTCCAGCGACGGGTCGATCTCGGTCCTGGCGGTCTTCCACGCTTCCTCGGCGGTGAAAGACAGCACAGGGGCGCTCATCTTCAGCACGGCGGTGAGGATGTCGTGCAGCACGGTCTGCGCCGAGCGGCGCTCGGGCGAGTCGGGGCTGAAGGTGTAGAGCCTGTCCTTGAGCGAGTCCAGGTAGAAGGCGGAGAGGTCGAGGATGCAGAAGTCGGCCACGGCCCTGATGGCCGGGCGGAACTGGTAATTCTCGTAATGCTGCTGCACCGCGGCCGCGGTGACGGCCAGGCGGGCGCGGATATAGCGGTCCGTCTCCACCAGCTTGTCGTCGGGGACCCGGTGCTTGGCCGGGTTGAAGTCGCTGAGGTTGCCAAGCAGGTAGCGCACCGTATTGCGGATCTTGCGGTAGGTGTCGATGGTCCCGGAGAGGATCTTCTCCGAGATGCGGATATCGTCGCCGTAGTCGCACAGCGCGGTCCAGAGGCGCAGGATCTCGGCGCCGTATTTTTGGATGACTTCCTGCGGGGCGAGGACATTGCCGGTGGATTTGTGCATCGCGCGGCCCTGTTCGTCCAGGACCATGCCGTGGGTGAGCACGGCTTTGAACGGCGGGTGCCCGTTCAGCGCCACCGACGGGATGAGCGAGGTCTGGAACCAGCCGCGGTGCTGGTCGGAGCCTTCCAGGTAGAGGTCGGCCGGGAAGAAGTCGCCGGCGCCCAGCATGCCGCCCTTCAGGACGGCGTACCAGGAGACGCCGGAATCAAGCCAGACGTCCATGATGTCTTTCTCTTTCGAGAACTTCTCTCCGCCGCAGGAGCATTTCTGCCCGGGCTCCATCAGCTTCTCGACGGGCTCGGAGAACCAGAAATCGCTGCCTTCGGCGCGGACGCGGTCTTCCAT
>CAZUQT010000155.1:0-7065 GCA_964622585.1 uncultured Elusimicrobiaceae bacterium
TGTACCGCGCCGTCTTCGTCGTCGGCGTCGAGGGCGCCGGTCGTAACCGTGCCCTGCGCGTCCTGAACCGTGTAAATGAATCGTCCCATAGCTCCCTTCCGTAATTCAGCTGAGCAGCACTATCTATATATTATGCGTCGCGCTTTGCGAAAAAACAAGGCCTAAGCCGGCTCCCCCCGCTTTGACGGCAAAGGGATTTAACCCGGAGGGCACTGGTCAGCGCTCTGAAACCGTGACCGACAGCATATCTTCCACCGAGGTTATCCCTGCGAGCACCTTGCGCCAGCCGCTTGCGCGCAGGTTCCAGGCGCCGCCCTTGGCGGCCTCGAAAGCCAGCTTGTGCACGTCGGCGTCTTTATAGATTATCTGCTTCATCGCGTCGGTGTTGAAATAAACCTCGTAGATAGCCTTCCGGCCCTTGTAGCCCATATTGTTGCACTTCGGGCAGCCTACGGCCTTGTAGAAAGTCATCTTGGCCGGGTCCGGCGGAGGGTTTATCATGCACTCGGCCAGGCACTGGTCGATCTCGCTCTGGGGCGGCTTGTACGGAACTTTGCACAGGGGGCAGAGCTGCCGCACAAGGCGTTGGGCCGCCAGCAGCAGCAGGGTGCTGGCCAGCAGGTATTTCTCGATATTCATGTCCAGGAGGCGCGGGACGGCTTCCAGGGCGCTGTTGGTGTGCAGGGTGGAGAGCACAAGGTGGCCGGTCATGGCGGCTTTCAGGCAAGCCTCGGCGGTTTCATTGTCGCGGACCTCGCCGACAAGGATGACGTCGGGGTCCTGTCGCAGGAAGGAGCGCAGGCCGGAAGCCATGGTAAGACCTATCGCGGGCTTTACCTGCACCTGGCTGATGCCCTCCATCTTGATTTCGACGGGGTCTTCCAGCGTCATGATGTTCAGCTCGGGAGATTTGATCGTATTCAGCACGGCGTTGAGCGTGGTGGTCTTACCGGAGCCGGTGGGGCCGGTCAGGAAGATAAGGCCGTTGGGGGCGGAGGCCGCCTTGAGGAAGTCCTCCATCTGGCGCGGCTCGAAACCGATGATCTTGACGTTGAGCTCCACCGAGCCCCTGTCCAGGATACGCATGACCAGCTTTTCGCCGAAGACCGTCGGGCAGATGCTTACGCGGATCTCGATGATGCGGTTCTGGTACTTGATGGAAAAGCTGCCGTCCTGCGGCAGGCGCCGCTCCGAGATATCCAGCTTCGACAGGATCTTGACGCGCGAGATCATCGCGTCTACCAGTTCCTTCGGGGGGGCGCTGCGCTCGTAAAGCACGCCGTCGATGCGCAGGCGCAGGGAGATCTTCTCGTCGAACTTTTCAAGATGGATATCGCTGGTCCGCTCGGAGATCGCCTGCTTCATGATGGCGTTCACCAGCTTGATCGACTGGGCGCCCTTGGACTCGCCGATGATGACCTTGTCCAGGTCCAGCTTCCCGTCCGGGGTGATGACGTCGGAGTCGGAGGTTTCTCCCCCGCCCCCGCCCTTCTCCATGGCCTTGTCCAGGACAGTGTCGATCATGTTCGACTGGCCCTGGTAGAAAACGTCGATAACCTTCAGGATCTGGGCCTTGGTGGAAATAAAAAGCTGGATCTCCATGCCGGAGACGAGCTTGATATTGTCCAGCATCATTATGTTGGTCGGATCGGTGAGGGCGATGGCCAGCGTATTATTCTCGATGAACAGGGGGATCACCGCGTTGTCGCGGGCGAACTTCTCGGGGATGTATTTTTCCAGCCCCTGCGTTTTTTCAGGGTTGAGGATCTGGTTCTCTTTGGAGGCGTAGGGGATGCCGAGCTGTTTGCCGAGGGCCTGGGCGACCTGCTCCTCGCTTACGTAGTGCAGCTTCACCATGGCCTCGCCTATAAGGCAGCCCTGCTGCTGCTGAAATTTCAGGGCCTTGGCGAGCTTTTCTTCGTCTATCCACTTAGCCTGCAGCATTATTTCGCCGAGAAGTTTATGTGCCATATGAATTAAAGGGCCTGGAATCGGGTATCAATAACCGGGAGCCAGCGTATAAAATTCGCTGACTCCCATCGCCTGTCGTATTAGTCCACCAGTATCGTCGGCGTGATGAAGATCACCAGATCGGTGTTGGTCCGTCTGGAACTTACGCTGGTGAACAGCCAGCCGAGTATTGGGATATAGCCGAGCAGCGGGACCTTCTTTATGGTCTTCGCCTCGGTGGAGGCCAGCATGCCGCCGATAACCACCGTCTGGCCGTTCTTGACGCGCACCATCGTAGAGGCGCCGCGGCTGACCGGGTCGTAGACCGCCTGGCCCTGCACGGTTACCGCGGAGGCTATCGCGTCGGAATAGGAGGGCTGCACGATCATGGTTATAAAGCCTTCCTTGTTAACCTGCGGGGTCACTTTAAGCGTAAGGCCTATGCGGCGGCGCTCTACGCCGGTGGAGGTGGAGCCCGAAGAACCGCCGGCCGAAGCCGTCTGGCTCTGCGTGCCCATCGCGGCGTCCTTCGAGATCTGGATCAGCGCCGTCTTATTGTTCATGGCCACGATCTTGGGCTTGCCAAGATAGCGCCCTTCGCCCTTCGAGATCAGGGCGCGGAAAATAGCCTGCAGTTGGGCGAGGCTGAAAACGCCGTAGTAAACGCCCTTCGAGCTCTGTTGGCCGGAGGAGAAGATGGGGTCTATGCTGCCGCCGCCGCCGCCGCTGCTGCTGCTCGCGGCCGCGCCGATGTCGGTGGTCTTCGGGAAGAATTTCTTCCACTCGTCGCCTGAGAAGAAGCCGGGGCGCAGGCCGTAGTCGGTCAGGCGCGCGGGGCCGGCGAAATAGGCCATCTCGCCGCGGGAACCGCCCCACTCTATGCCCAGCTCGTTCATGCGGTCGGTATTGATCTCTACTATCTGCGCCTCGATCAGGATCTGGGGAGCCTTTTTATCCAGCTCCGAGATGATCTGCTCCACCTGGGGGAAGACTTCTGGGACGTCGGTCACGATAAGCGTATTGGTGCGGGGGTCGGTTTCCAGCTTGCCGTTCTTCTTCGAGAGCACGCTGCGCACGATATTGATGATGGAGATCGGGCTTTCTTTTTGCCCGCCGCCCTGCTGACCGCCCTGCTGGCCGCCCTGCTGGCCGCCGCCGCTGCTGCCCCCGCCGCTGCTGCCCCCGCCGCTGCCGGAGGACACGTCCTGTGCGGTGATCGACGCTATTTCCTCGCCTACGGAGCTGATCGGGATGAGCGGGATATAGTTCAGAGTATAGATCTTGGTTATCAGGTTCGGCATGTCGGCCGAGCGCTTCTGGACCACATAGGTGTTGCTTTTTCCGATGCGCTGGTAGGTGAGGCCTTTTACGCGAAGCAGAAGTTCCAGGGCTTCGCGCACCGTGGTCTTGCGCAGGAAAACGGTTATGGTCTTGGCCTCGAGGCCTTCCGTGATGATGAAGTTCACCTTCGACTGGGCGGAAACCACGTCCAGGAAAGTGGAGAGCGGGGCGCCCTTGAGGCGTATCGGACCTATCCTCCGGTCGAGCGGGGAGACGGACTCCGCGTCCTCGTACATCGGGGCGTCCTTCGGGGGCGTATTGGCGATCTGCACGGATTCGATCGGAGAGCCGGGGGTCTGCCCCTGCGGCATGGTGGAGGGAGGAGGCGAATCCGAGCCGCCGTCGAGTATAGGTCCTCCGTCTTCTCCCCCGGGTCCCTGCAGGTCCTGGGCGAAATCCTTCTCCCCGCCGGCGTCCTGGGCGAAAAGCCCGGCCACGGGGAAAAGCAGCTGCTCGAATGTCAGAGTGACCACAAGCAAAATTCTCAAGATCTTCATAACGCCTCCGTCCTCATACTATTATATACTAATCCGCCCGAGTTAAACCGCCGCCGCGCCGGGCGGCTATTTCAGCACTTTTTTAAATTTCTTGCCCTTGTATTCGGCGATGATATAGTCGGTGCCGATCTTAAGTATCTTCACGCCCCGCACGGTCTGCCCCACGGAATACATATCGCCGTTGATGATGGCGGCGCTGCCGACTATCCCCTGCAGGCTGATGCGCACTTCAGGCCCCGGGTCCCTCGGCTTGCGGGATTCCGCCTCCCGGCGCATCCGTTCGGCCTCCTCGCGCTGCTGCTGCTCTTCCTTGATGCGGCGGTAATCGTCGGGGGTAAAAGTGGGGTCCCGGGTGCTCTGCGGGTTGAAATAGGAAACCAGCTTCACGCCCGTCGAGACCGCCACGGCCTGCTGCGCCGAGGTGGAGACCGCCGGCGTCTGGGCCGGCTGGGCGGCCGCCGCGGGCGGGTTGGAAGAAGCGGAAGGGGGCTGGTCGTCCATCGGACCGTCGGGTTCGGCCGCGGCCTGCGCCGCGGGGGCCGCTTTGGCCGGCGCCGGCTGCCCGGCGGCGGGTTGGGCGGCGGGCTTGGGCGCTTCCGGCTTCGCTGCCTGCTGCGACGGCACGGGCGTGGCCTGGCTCGCGGCCGCGGCCTGGCTGGCCTTTTCCGACGGGAAAACGCTCCCCGCCATGGGCTCGTGCGCCAGCTCGGCCTGGTTCTGCAGCTTGCTCTTGCTCAGCCAGTTGTAGAACAGGAAAGAGGGCACAGCGAGCACCGCGATGAGGAGCAGCCAGCCGAGGATGGAGGTGAAATTCTTCATTTTATTTAGCTCCCCCCCCGAGGCGCGGGAATACGGTGGAAAGCGTAAAAGTAACCTTTATCGCGCCGCGGGTGTTCTCGTCGCGGTGCAGGTTCATCTCGGTAACCCTGAGGAAAATAGGGGAATTTTCTATCTCGGCCAGCCATTTGCCGAAGAGGCCGTAATTCGTAGTGGCGCTGACCTCGCGTGAAACCAGTATATAGTTGCCCACTTCGGTCTCGCGCTGGATGCCGAGCGAATCCACCGATATCCCTACGCTCTTGGCGGAGCTGGTGATCAGGTAGTTAAGCCAGTCGTCCTTGTCCTTGAGCAGCGGCAGCCGGCGCTGGTAGCCCGACATTTTCGTCTTGGCGTTCTCATAGTCGCCCGCGAACTGGGCCACCACCTTCATGTTCCGCTGCTCCGCGATAGACCGGTTCAGCTTGGCGCCCGTGGGGCTGTAAACCAGGGCGTACAGGCAAAGGAGCGAAGGGAGCGCTATCATCAGCGGCTTCTTGAACGGCTCGATGCCTTTCTCGCCATAGATGACGAGGATAGTGTCCGACATTTCCTTAAAGGCGGATTTTATCTTTTCAAGCAGGGCGGCTATCAGCGGTGGCATAGTTTATTTCCTCTTGAACGTGCAGATAATAGTGTAGCCGCTGGTCTTCTTCTTGGGGGGGCCGATCTCCCCCAGCACGGAAGCCTGGCCGCCTTCGTCGGTGGTGCTGCCTATGCTGCCGAAGGGCGGCGAGAAAGTCTTGAATTCCGGGGCCGATTTGAGGGATTTAGTAAAGCCGTCCACGAGGAGCAGCTTCCTCTCGCCGCGCAGGTAAGTTTCCCCGAGGAGGCGCATTTCCTTCGCCCCGCTCTGCACTTCGGAGAGGGCGAAAGGGTTGGAATAGGTCACGTTGGTCAGCCAGAGGTCGGGCGAGATGCGGTCCGCTATGGCCGCCAGCTTCGGGGCGATAGGGTCGACGTCGCTTACCAGCCCGTTCAAGATCTGGGAATTGGTCTGGAGCACGGCGATCTTTTTCTGTATGCTCTCCGCGTCCATACCGTCCAGCTCGGGCACGTTGATGCCCTTGGCCCTGAGCGAGGAGATCTCGGAGCCGAGCATCAGGACGCGCGACTGCGCGATCAGGGAGAGGAAGAGCATCAGCCCGCCGAGGACGAAAGTTATGAGCCAGACGTAATTCTGGACCTGCTTTTCCAGCACCGCGGCCGTGCTTATCCCGGAGATGTCCAGGGTGACCGGACAGTTGGCGCGCCCCCGCAGGGCGGCCGCGGTAGCGAAAAGCGCGGCGGCGTCATTGTTCTTCAGCCCGGAAGCGCCGGCGCTGTCCCAGACCTGGACGGGTATCGGCGCGGCTTCCTTCTCGGCCAGGGGCTGCCAGATGTCGGTCCCGTCGCCGCTGATGGCGATGGCCTTGTACTCCTTGCCTCCGACATAGCGGTCCACGAACTGCATTGCGCCCTTCACGTCGAGTCGCTTGCGCTCGCTCATCGTCCCGCCGGAGTCGCTCTCCGTCTCGCGGTAAAGGACCGGGTAGCCGCCGTGCGAGAAAAGCATATAGGTGGAATTCTCGCTGAAATGGATATAGCCCTTTGAGTCGTGCTCCTTGCCGTCCAGGAAGCCGAAAAGCCGTTCCATGGAGACGGGCGTGATCTCGACGGCCGAGAGCGTAAGTCCGCACTCTTTGAGGGTCTCCGTGATAAATTCCACGCTCTTGCGCTGCGTCAGGCCGAACAGCACGCCGAGCTTCTTCCCCCCCTCGGCCGGCACGGGGTTGAAGTCGTAAACCACCTCTTCGAAAGAGACAGGGATGTATTTCTTGGACTCAAGCGGTATCGACTTGTTCCAGAACCTGCGGTCTATGGCCGGCATCACGAAATAGCGCAGGATGGCGAACTGCGGGGAAAGAGTAATAACTACGGAAGTGGTATCCCAGCTCACTTTCTTCACGGCCTGCTTGAAGGAAGAGATCCAGGAAGCCTTCTCGCTGAAGAAATCGTGGTTGAGGGAAAGAGGGCGCATCATGCCCTCCTTCACCGGGAAGTCGGTGGGGAATTTGATCAGGTGCTCGGGCTCGGGCTTCGAGTCCTTGCCTATCCTGACCTGGGATAAGCATATCTCCTTAGGGGAGATATAAATGCCCAGGTGCTTGTTTCCCTCTGTTTTAGCCATAACTTTATAATCTTATTATATTTATTATTATCTTGCCAGTCCCGGCCGGCCCCGCTACTCTTTGCCCGTCATCTTTATCTCCACCGCTCTCTTGGTGGCTTCCGTGACCTTGGACTGCAGGTCCATGCGCGAGCGGTCTATCTTGTATTTCTCGCTCAGGCGCGTCGCCACCAAATTGACGCGGCTCTCCGCGACGGCCTCGGCGTTGGGTTCGCCGGAATAAGCGTAGCCGATAAGCTGGATATTGGCCATCGGGTAATAGCCCATGGTCTCGGCCACCTGCGCCAGCCT
>CAZUQT010000156.1:0-7062 GCA_964622585.1 uncultured Elusimicrobiaceae bacterium
GCGGCCACAGCGCCGCCCCCGCCAAAATGCGCTTCGACGCCGCCGGCCAGCCGCTCCTCGTCTACACCGACCAGGACCAGGCTGATATCGGGGCAATAGCCGGCATCGGTCTCCCCTTCTGGCTGGCCGGCTCCTTCGGCAGCCCGGCCCGCCTGCGCGAAGCCAGGGCCCTTGGCGCTTCCGGAGTGCAGCTCGGAACGCTCTTCGCCCTTTCCGGCCAATCCGGCACGGCTCCCGCCCTGAGAAGCAAAGTTATGAAGCTTCTGGCCGCCGGCGAACTTAAAGTTTCAAACACCATGGTCTCGCCTACGGGTTTCCCGTTCAAAGTGGCCCAGGTTCCCGGAACTATTTCAGACCCGGCCGTTTACCAGGCCCGGAAACGGATGTGCGACGTAGGCCTCCTGCAGGTCAACTATTTAACCCCCTCCGGGGAACTGGGCTACCGCTGCCCCGCCGAGGCCGTCGACGCTTTCACAGCCAAGGGCGGCCGCGTCCAGAACACGGTCGGGCGCGTCTGCCTGTGCAATGCCCTGCTCGCCGCTTGCGGCTTCCCGCAGGTGCGGCCCGGAGGTTACGAGGAGCCGCCCATAGTGACGCTGGGAGAGAACCTCGATTCAGCGAAGGAACTTGTGGACGCTTTGCCGCCCGGGCAGGAATCCTATACGGTAGGCAAAGCGCTGCTTTACCTGCGCGGGACGGTCTGATTTTTTTATTCATCCGCATACGTGCATAGACGGGGGAAATTATGCGCGGCAAAATACTGCTTGTAGACGATAATAAAGACCTGCGTACGGACTTCAAGCTCTGGTACGAGGAATACGATATCACCGAGGCGTCCTGCGCGCAGGAGGCCCTGAACATACTTAAAAAGCCCAACGAGCTGGACCTGGTTATCCTCGACGTCCAGATGCCCGGCATGGACGGCCTGGCCGCGCTTGAAAAGATAAAGACCATCGCGCCGGATAAAAGCGTCATCATCATGACCGGCTTCAGCACCAAGGACGTGGCCATCCACGCTCTGATAGCCAAAGCCGACAATTACATAGAGAAGCCTTTCGATATAAAGACGATGCGGGAGGCTATAGAAAAAGAGCTTTTAAAGAGATCCGGCGCCGCCCGCCCGGACGACATGGACATCGCGGGGAAAATAGAGCATGTCCGCTGGTTCCTCGAAGGCAACTGCTTTAAGAAGATAACCCTCAAGGACGCGGCGCTGACCGTGTACATGAGCCCGAAGTATTTAAGCCGCCTGTTCAGGGAAAAGACCGGGATGGGCTTCAACGAATATAAACTTAAAGTAAAGATGGCGCAGGCCAAAAAAATGCTCCGGTCTACCGGAAGCAGCGTCAAACAGATCTCGGCCAAGCTCGGCTACGCTAACACCGAGTCCTTCATCAGGCAGTTCGAAAAGATCGCCAAAGCCACCCCCTCCTGCTACCGCAAGAGCTGCAAAGAACGTAAACACCGCCGTTAAGCCCCCATTGTAAGCCGACTAGTGGATAAAAGTCAGCAGAAAAGGGAATCCGCCAATTGTAAAACGCGGACCCTGCCTGTATACTATTTATGCGGCAGTGAACAGCGTACAAACTAGCGGCGGCTTACGAGGACGTGGTTATGGAAACGTTCACCCAGAATAACCCGGGAGCGGGGATGAACCCGGCGTCCAGGGCGGCGCAGGCCGCGGGAAAGCCCGGCCAGCGCCAGGCGCCGGCGTCCAGGACCGTGCTGGTCGTCGACGATAACAAGGATTACCGGGAGCTGGTCAAGCATCTCCTGACCGTTAACCATTATAAGGTCCTGGAAGCCGGCAACGGCGAAGAGGCCCTTGTCGTTCTCTCCAAATCCATGCCTGACTTGATCTTGGTAGATTTTAACATGCCCAAGATGAACGGGTATGAACTTATACAGGAAGTGCGCAGCAACTATGAAACCCACAGCCTGCGCATAATAATGTTCACCGGCGCCACGAACAGGCAGCACCTGCGCAGCCTGAACATGGATATTTCCGATTTTCTCGAGAAGCCGGTCTCGAACGCCAAGCTTCTTGAGAGCATAGCAAAGATCTTCGAAGTAAAGCGCCCTCCGGTCCCCGAAAGCAGGCCCGCGCCCAGGCCGGAACCCAGGCCTGCCCCGGCCAATAGCGCCCCGGAATCAGTTTCGCTGGAAATAGAAAGGTTCGAGATGGCCGCCCCGGAGCCGCATGCGGCTTACGAGCCCGAGCCGGCGCCGCAGGCGCCCCAGCGCGCCCCCGCACCTGTCCAGGCAGTTCCCGTAGAACTGCCGCCCGAAGCCCAACTGCCCCCCGAACCGGAGCCGCTTCCCGAGCCGGCCCCGGAAGCCGCGCCCGAAGCGGAAGCCGCGCCAGAGGCGGAGATCGAGGTCATGCCCGAACCCGCGCCCGAGCCGGAGTCCGAGGTCCCGGAAATAGACATGTTGTCCGGGGCCGGAGACCAGGACCTGGAAATGCTTGAAAGCGGCGCCCCGCGCAAAGAAGAGCCGCAAAGCGCGCTCGGCCTCGAGAACCTCGCCAGCGATTCCCCCCTTATACAGCGCGTGAATAAAATACTTATGGCGGCCGTGGAAATGCGGGCTTCCGATATTCATATCGAGCCTTTCGAGGACCGCGTCCTGGTAAGGGCGCGCGTCGACGGCGTGCTGAAGCAGCTGACCACCCTCCCAATTTCCATCCATCCGCGCCTGACGGCCCGCATAAAGATCATGAGCAGCCTGGTGATAACCGAGAGGCGCCTGCCGCAGGACGGCCAGTTCCGCGTGATGATAAAAGGGAACAAGATAGAGTTCAGGGTCAGCACCCTGCCCTGCATCAAAGGCGAAAAGATAGTGATGCGCATACTGGGCCAGAGCAAGCTCAACAGCAGCCTTTCGCAGCTCTCCCTGACGCCGCGCGAGCTTAAAGCCGTCCAGGGCTCGCTTAAAGGCTCCAACGGACTCGTCCTGGTGACGGGGCCCACCGGAAGCGGAAAGACCACCACGCTTTACACGATGATCAACGTGCTGAACCGGCCGGACGTGAATATAATGACGGCGGAAGACCCGGTTGAGTACGAAGTTCCGAACGTGAACCAGGTAAAAATATTGTCCTCCATCGGCCTGACTTTCGAATCCACCCTCAGGGCTTTTTTGCGGCAGGACCCCGATATCATGCTGGTCGGCGAGATCCGCGACGTAGAGACCGCCGAGATAGCAATCAAGGCCTCTATCACCGGCCACCTTGTGTTTTCGACCCTGCACACCAACAGCGCGCCGGCTACCATAGTCCGCCTCACCCATATGGGCGTGGCTCCTTACCTGGTAGCGGCCAGCGTGAAGATGGTCATAGCCCAGCGCCTGGTGCGCACGCTCTGCTACCAGTGCCGGGCGCCCGGCGCTCTTACCGCCGAAGATAAAAAATTCCTGAATCCGAAAGAGATAGAGCTGTTAAAAACGGTCTATCACCCGGTGGGCTGCCACTCCTGCAGCGGTGGCTATTCCGGCCGGAGGGCGGTATTCGAGGTCATGCCGGTGGAAACCTCGGCGATGCGCCAGCTGATCACCACCAGCAATAATGTGGACCTGCTGACGGAACTGGCCGTCAAGGAAGGAATGACCTCGCTGCGCCAGTCGGCCCTCGAGGCCGTAAGACAGGGACAGACCTCTCTGTCCGAAGCTTTCAAGATAATGATGGGGTGATCTATATGATACCGCTGAATCAGGAAACCGCAGGGGAAGGCAATGAGCCCTATACGCCGGGAAGCGAGAGATACGCGCTCTCCTATCCGGAGCTCTGCTCCGAGTTCCTGGGAGGGCTGGCCAAAGCCATAAAGAACACCGCGCTTTATACCCTGAGCCACCCCGTAGTGCTCGAGTCCCTGCGCAAGAGCGGCGTCCTCCTGGGCATGCTTTTCGACGCTAAAAAAGAAACCTCGATAACGCTTAACTTCGCCAATGACAGCTGGCTTTTCAACGACACCGCCGTTCCCGCCGTCACCCAGGAATCCCAGAACCTCAACGCCTTTTTCAAGGCGCACCGCATCCAGGGGCTGACCTTCGTGGACGGCGTGCAGTCCTTCGAGATCGGCGCCCTCTGCGAGTTCCTTGCCGCCCAGGCCAAAAACCGGCCGGCAGGTTACATGGAGGAATTTTTCGCCGGCAAAGGCGTAACTAATATCAGGCCGGAAGCCGTGCATTACGTTAAGGAAGGCGGCTACGGACCCCAGGCGCAGTCTTACCGCGGCGCTCCCGAAGCGGCGCCTGCCGCCAAGCCGGCGGCGAGACCGGCGGCCCAGAGGCCGGTCCCGGAAATCTTTCCCGAACTGCAGGTCCGCCCCCAGGCCAGGCCGTCGGCAGCGCCCCCGCAGCAGCCAAGGCCGGCCCCGGCAAGGGCGCCGCAGAATATAGCGCCGGCCCAGCAGCCCCGCCCGGCGCCGGCAGCGGCCCCCCGGGCAGCGGCCCCGGTCCAGCAGACCAGGCCGGCGCCCGCAAGGCCGCAGGCAGCCGCGCCGGCGCAGCAGCCCAGGCCGGCCCCGGCAAGGCCCGCCCAGGAGCCGAAGGACGCGCACCAGCCGCCGCCAGTCAGGATAGATGCGGATTCAATGTTCGGCCCCCTCACCGCGGCCGGAAGCGGCCAGGGCGGCGCAAAAGCCGCCGAGCCGGAGAGCGTTAAACCCGGCCCCGATTCCATGTTCGGGCCCGGACCCGGCGGCGGTCCCGGCAACGGTACCGGAGGCGGTAAAGCCGCGGAAGGCCCGGGAGGAGGAAAAGCGGCCGAAGGTCCGGGCGGCGGCAAGCCCCAGGAAAGCCTGCTGGCCAACATGAGTTTCGGCGGCATTCTCAAGGGGCTGGTGGAATCGGCGGTGAAAGATCCCAGGGACCGCACCCGCGCTTACGAGGACGCTATCAAGTCGCTCCGCGAGTCCATGGAGCAGCAGATAGCGGAATCCACCAGGGCCCTGGCGGCGGAAAAAGAGGCGGCCCTGAACACGCGGTCGCGCACCGAGCATGTCCTGTCCAGGGTGGCGGACGGCAAGGTCATCGTAGACAAGGACGGCAAGATCCTGATGATGAACCCGGCGGCCGAAGAGATAGCCGGCACCAAATTCGCCGACGCCGTGGGCAAGCACATAAGCGAGCAGCTGCGCCCGGGGGAGCATATCCTGACCCTCTCCAAGGACATGGACCTTTCCGGCGGAAAGATAATTTCAGGCGAGGTGGAAGTGCAGGGCGACGAGAGCATGGGGCGCACGATGCGCCGCTCCGTGGCGATGCTGGTGGACGCCGAGGGCCGCGTGGTCGGAGAATTAAGCACTATGCCGGAGATAACGAAGTATAAAGAGGCCCAGCGCATGCAGGAGGAGTTCCTCTCCCGCATCACCCACGATCTGCAGTCGCCGCTCTCCTCCATCACCTCGGCCCTCGAGATGCTCACCGAAGCCTCCTCGAAAAAGCTGGACCCGATGGAGACCAAGTTCCTGGACATCAGCATCAGGAACAGCCACCGCCTCAGCCAGATGATCCGCGGCATCCTGGATTTCTCCAAACTCCAATCCGGCAAGATGGACGTGCACCCGGTCCCCGCGCTTTTATCCGGCATCATGACGGAGGCCGTGGAAGGCCTGACGCCGTGGGCCAGGACGAAAGGGATAACTCTCACCCTGCGCCCCCCCGCCGAAGACCTGTGCGCCCTGGCCGACCCGCCCCGCATCGTCCAGGTGCTTACAAACCTGATCTCGAACGCGATAAAGGCCACGCCGGAAGGCGGGTCCGTGGTAGTGGCGGCCTCGCCCTCTCCGGAGCAGGACGGTAACGTGCTTATCGGGATCAGGGATACCGGGCACGGCATCCCTAAAGAGGACCTGAGCAAGCTCTTTCAGAAATTCGTGCAGCTGGACTCGCGCCGCTCGATGGAAGGAGTGGGCCTGGGCCTGGTCATCGTGAACGATTTCCTGAAGCTGCATAACGGCAGGATCTGGGCGGACAGCGAGGTGGGCAAAGGGACGACCTTCTACTTCACGCTGCCGCAGGCGGAAATAAGGCCGGGAACGGAATAATCGGCGGGAAAGCGGTAAAGCCGCGCCTTAATCCTTAAGCTCCGGTTCGCAGATTTTTTTGTCGAACCTGATCTCGGAGTTCTCGCCCACGTTCAGCTGGTCCTTCCGGCCCACTACGGTGGCGCTGGGGCCGACGAGAGAACCGCTCAGGTTCATATTGATGATAAAAGCGTTCTCGTTCACTATCGAGTCCGAGATTATAGCCGAGTCGATCCGCGCCCCGTCCCCAATGGAAGCGTAAGGCCCCACGATAGAATTCTCGACTTTGGCCGTCGGGGAAATATAGACAGGCGGGATTATCAGGGAGTTCTTCGCCCTCGGGGAGAACTTCTTTTTGTCCAGGATGTGCCGGTTGGTCTCGAGCAGGGTCTCGGGCTTGCCGCAGTCGTACCAGCCCTCTATCGCCACGGGCTTTATCCTGTGTCCCTCTTTCACCATCATCGCCATCGCGTCGGTGAACTGGATCTCGCCCCTGGTGGTCAGGCCGGAGTCCACCAGGCGCTGCAGGCTGTTGTAGAGCTGCGAAGAATTGTGGAAAGAATAGATGCCGACTATCGCCAGGTTCGTCTTCGGCTTTTCCGGCTTCTCGACCATCGCTGAGATATAACCGCCCTTGGTTTCCACCACGCCGAAGCGGCGCGGGTCCTTCACTTCCTTGACGGCGATGCAGTCGGCGCCGGAGGCCATGAACTTGGAAAGGTCGGCGTCCAATATGGTATCGCCAAGCATCACCAGCACCGGGCCGGTCACGCAGCGGCGCGTGAGCCAGATCGCGTGGCCCAACCCCTTCTGCTCGGTCTGCTCCACATAGCTGACGTCGAGGTGCTTGTAGTTCTTCCCGACGTAATCCTTGATCTTTTCGCCGAGGTAGCCGGTGACCATGCAGATCTTCTTTATGCCGGCCGCGGAAAGCTCGTCTAGGATATGGCCTATGATGGGCTTGTCGCCCACGGTCAGCATCACCTTGGGATAGGTATAAGTGTGCGGGCGCAGCCGCGTCCCCGTCCCCGCCACC
>CAZUQT010000157.1:0-7062 GCA_964622585.1 uncultured Elusimicrobiaceae bacterium
GGGCGAACACGGAGTGAGGCCACGGTGTGGCCGAACGCGTTTTGCGTTCCGGCCCATGCGGCGCCCGTCAGGCTACCAGTGCAAATTCGGCTGCCTTGCTGCCTGCACTTCGTCCAGGCGTTTGACCGGCATTGTGTGCGGCGCGTCCTTTAGCTTCTGGGGGTCGGCCATCCCGGAGTCGTGGATGTCCCTCATGGCCGCGACGAACTGGTCCAGGGTTTCTTTGGTCTCGGTCTCGGTCGGCTCGATCATTATCGCTTCGTGGACGATGGTCGGGAAGTAGATGGTCGGGGCGTGGAAGCCGCGGTCGAGCAGGCCTTTTGCCACGTCCAGCGTCTTCAGGCCCTTGGCGGTCATGTCCGCGCCGGGGGTCAGCACGCATTCGTGCATGCAGTATTCATTGGAATACGACGGGTAGATATCCATCAGCAGGCTGCGCACGTAGTTTGCGTTGATGATCGCGCAGCGGGCGATGTCCCCGAACTCCGCCGCCGAATGCGCGAGCATGTAGGCGTAAGCGCGCACCAGAACGCCGGTATTGCCGAAGAAGGCCTTCACCTTGCCGATGGAGCGGCCGTCGCCGAAGTCGGAGACGTAGCCGCTTCCTGACTTCTTCACCGTCGGGACGGGCAGGAACGGGGCCAGGGCTTTGCTGCAGACTATAGCGCCGGCGCCGGGGCCGCCTCCGCCGTGCGGGGTGGAGAAGGTCTTGTGGAAGTTCAGGTGCATCAGGTCAACGCCGAAGTCGCCGGGCTTGACCATGCCGATCAGGGCGTTCAGGTTGGCGCCGTCCATGTAGAACAGCGCGCCCGCGTCGTGCACGGCCTTGGCGATGGCCTCGATATTGCTCTCGAAGATGCCCAGCGTATTGGGCATGGTCAGCATCAGCACGGCGGTCTTGGGGCCGATATGTTTCTTCAGCTCCTCCACGTCCAGGCGGCCGTCGGGTTTGGAGGCGAGGTTGACGGTGGTGAAGCCCATCATCGAAGCGGTGGCCGGGTTGGTTCCGTGCGCGGAGTCGGGGCAGACGATCTCGGTGCGGTTCTCGCCTTTGGCCTCGAACCAGGCCTTGGCCAGGAGCAGGCCGGTGAACTCGCTGTGCGCGCCGGCGGCGGGCTGCAGCGTTATCGCGTCCAGGCCGCACAGCTCGGTCAGGCGGGCGGACAGATCGTGTATCAGTTCAAGCGTGCCCTGCGCGCAGGTGTCGTGCGCGAGCGGGTGGAGGGCCGCGAAGCCCTCCAGCGCGGCGGCTTCCTCGTTGAAGCGCGGATTGTATTTCATCGTGCAGGAGCCCAGCGGGTAGAAGTGGGTGTCTACGGAGAAGTTAAGCCGGGACAGGCGCGTGTAGTGGCGAACTACGTCGAACTCGGAGAGCTCGGGCAGGCGCAGGGGGGACTTCCGGCGCAGGTTGGCTGGCACGTTCGCCTTGGAGCGCAGGGTATTCTTGCAGCACAGCCCGCGGCGGCCGGGATCGGACTTCTCTATGCTGAGGCTGTTGTCGGTGACGGAGCAGATCATAGGGCCTCCTTTATGGCGGCTTCCAGTTTCAGGATATCGGCTTCGGTCTTGGTCTCAGTGGCGCAGACCAGCAGGGTCTCGCCGAGCTCCGGGTAGAGCGGGGCCAGCGGCAGGCCTATGTCTACGCCGCGGGCGGCGAGGACTTTTTCGCGCAGCTTCGCGGCGCTGCCGGGGACCGAGACTACGAACTCGTTGAAGAAAGGGCCTTTGAATTTGAGGGAGACGCCCTTTATCGAGGCGAGCCGCTCGGCCGCGTAGGCGGCCGCGCCGGAGTTCGCCTCGGCGAGTTCCTTAAGACCTTCGGGCCCGTAAAGCGCGGAGTAGACCGTGGCGGCCAGGGCGCAGAGCGCCTCGTTGGAGCAGATATTGGAGGCGGCTTTGTCGCGGCGGATATGCTGTTCGCGGGCCTGCAGCGTCAGCACGAAGCCGCGCTTCCCGTCCTTATCCTTCGTCATTCCGCAGATGCGGCCGGGCATCTGGCGCACGTGCTCCTTCTTGCAGGAGAACAGGCCCAGGTAGGGGCCGCCGTAGGCCAGGGGGAGGCCGAGGCTTTGCCCTTCGCCTACGGCGAAATCCGCGCCGTATTCGCCGGGAGTAGAAAGGATGCCCAGGCTTACGGGGTCGGCCGCGGCCACCAGCAGCGCTCCCGCTTTCTTCGCGGTTTCCGCTACGCCGGACATATCCTCTATGAGCCCGAAGAAGTTAGGCGTCTGTACGGCCAGGCAGGCCGCGCCTTCTAGCAGGGCGGGCAGGGCGGCTTTGTCCATCGCTCCGTCTTTCATGGGGACCTTTACGTAGGCATATTCCGGAGAGTGCGCGAAATAGGTCTTCAGCGTGTCCATGTACTGCGGGTTCACGCCGGCGGCGTAGACGATCTTCTTCCTGCCTGTGACGCGCACCGCGGCTCGGACCGCCTCGGCGAAGGAGCTCGCCCCGTCGTACATGGAGGCGTTGGCGCAGTCCATGCCGTAGAGCGCCGAGACCGTGCTCTGGAATTCGTAGATGGCCTGCAGCGTGCCCTGGCTGGCCTCGGGCTGGTAGGGCGTGTAGGCGGTGAGGAATTCCGTGCGGGAGGTGATCGCCTTGACGGCGGCCGGGGTGTAGCGCTCGTAGGCGCCGGCGCCGAGGAAGTTCAGCGGGCGGCAGTTTTTCCCGGCGAGGCCGGAGAGCCGCGCGGCGGCCTGGGACTCGTCCAGGCTTTCGCCCGGCAGGTTCAATTTAGGCCAGAGAAATTTAGCGGGGACCTGTTTTACAAGGTCTTCGAACGAGGAGGCGCCTATGGTCTTGAGCATCTCCTCTTTATCTTTCGGGGTGTGCGGGATATACATTGGAGCTCCTGTAAGGGGGAACCGCGGGTGCGGAAAACCGGCGGCCCGCGCCCGGGGAGGTGCGGCGTAGCCGTCCTTCCCCGGGCCGCGGCCCGCGGCGGATAAAGATCAGTGCGCCGCTTGCTTTATGAATTCCTGGTAGGCGGCCCAGTCCATCAGGGTTCCGCCTTCGGCCGGGTTGGAAGTCTTTATCTTGAACAGCCAGCCGTTGTCGAGCGGGGACTGGTTGAGCAGCGCCGGGTCGCCGGTGACGGCCTCGTTGACGGCGGTAACTTCGCCGGAGACCGGGGCGTAAATGTCAAAAGCGGATTTAACGGACTCTACCACGGCGCAGGGCTTCTCTTTTTCAAGCTTCTGGCCGACTTTCGGGAGCTCCACGAATACTACGTCGCCCATCTCGTGCTGGGCGTGGTCAGAGATGCCCACGGCAGCTTCCGCGCCGAGGTGCACCCACTCGTGGGTCTTGGTGTATTTAACTTCTTCGGGTTTAGGCATTGTATTCTCCTTGAATGGTTGGAAAACTTAAAATTTCGCTCAGGCCCCTATTCCTTTGTTGAAGGCGGTCCCTTTGTGGAAAGGCACGCGCGTGATCTCGGCCTTTACGCGCTTGCCGTGTATCTCTACTTCTACCGCGGCCCCGGGCTTGAGGTCCGGCGGAACCATATAGCCGACGCCTATCCCTTTCTTAAGGGTGGGGGAATAAGTGGCGCTGGCCAGCTCGCCTATCTGCTTTCCGTCCATGAAGACCTTGCAGCCGGAGCGCGGTACTCCGCCGGTAAGCGTCAGGCCGGTAAGGCGGCGCTTCACGCCTTCGGCTTTCTGTTTGACCAGTATGTCCCGGCCGATGAAGTCTCCCTTGTCCAGGGAAACCACCCAGCCGTAGCCCGTTTCGTAGGTGGTGTGGAAGTCGTCCACGTCCTGGCCGTAAAGCAAATAGCCTGATTCAAGGCGCAGAGTATCGCGCGCGCCCAGGCCGCAGGGCACGATGCCGTAGGGCTTGCCCAGCTCCATCAAATGCTCCCAGAGCTGGTTGATTATGGAATGCGGGGCGGTCACTTCGAAGCCGTCCTCGCCGGTATAGCCGGTGCGGCTCACATAGCAGTGCTCGCCCATGATGTCCTTCTCGACGATGCCGAAGCGGGGAAGCTTCAGCGCTTCCGGGGCGAAGGTCTCGAACATCTTGGGCACGGCGGGGCCCTGCACGGCTATCATCGAATAATCGTCGCTCTTGTTCTCTATTTTGACCAGCATCTTGCCGGCCTGGCTCTTGAACCATTCATAATCCTTGGTGGAGGTGGTGGCGTTCACAATGACCAGGTAGCGGTCGGCGGCCAGGCAGAAAGCTATGATGTCGTCTACCAGGCCGGCGTTGGGGTTGGTGACGTGCGAGTAGACGCCTTTGCCCGGAGTGGCTTTGCGGAGGTCATTGGTATTTATTTTCTGGAGCAGCTTGAAGGCGTCGGCGCCGGTCACGAAGACCTGGCCCATGTGGGAGACGTCGAAGAGGCCGGCGGACTTGCGCACGGCCTCGTGTTCCTTAAGGATGCCGGCGAACTGGATGGGCATTTCCCAGCCGTGGAAATCCACCATCTTGCCGCCGTACTTCCTCATGGTCTCGTTCAGGGCTGTGCGGCTCAGGGTAGTTGCGGTGGACATGCGGCCTCCTGCGGAATTTTTTTACGGACTGAAGGTATATAAATTTATAACAAATATGAATAGCGGCGGGCAAGGCTGGGCGTCAAGCCGGCCTGATGTTGATTTGGAGGGGATTCAATGTTATCATATGGAAATATTCGGCACCGCGATACAGGGGGACCAATGAGTTTCGAAGAACAGGTAAGAGCTGACGCCCGGCTAAACGCGATAGAACAGCGCCTGGCCAGGCTGGAAGGTTTTTTGAACCTCGCCAGGCCGGCCGCGCCAGTCATGCCGCCGCCTCCGCCGCCCGTTCTGCGGCCCATGCCCGCCGACGCCTTTGAAACCCCGGCACCTCCCGCCGCGGCCGTCCGGAAAGAGAAGTCCGGGAACTGGCTCGGCGTGGTAGGCGTCATCTGCTTCGTCCTGGCCGCCGCTTTCATCATCAAGCTCTCGATAGATTCCGGCTGGCTGACACCGGAAAGGCAGATAGGCCTGGCGATTCTCTTCGGTCTGGGCCTGATCGGGGCGGGACTGGCGCTGATGAGGTCTGACAGCGAATACGCCAGCCTTCTGCCCGGGGCCGGCATTATCGTCCTTTATCTCACCGTGTTCGCCGCGCACCGGCTTTACTCGCTGATCACGTTCGAGGCCGCTATTTCCATGGCCAGTATCGTTTCCGGGCTATGTATCTGGCTTTATACGCAGATCAGGGAGGACATGTATCCCATCACGGCCGCTGTCGGCTCCTATTGCGCCCCCCTTATAATCAGCCTCGGTTCCGAATCGACGTTCGCGGTCTATTATTTCCTGCTTTGTTCCCTGTCTTTTTCCGTCATCTCGATCTGGGTGCGGTCCCGCACCCTGACCCTTGTTTCGGCCTACCTGGCCGTTTTTATGACGGCGGTCATCGGGCTAGGGCTCGGTCAGGATAAACTTATAGCGGGCATGCTGGTCCTGCACTTCCTGATCTTTTCCGCCGGCACTTATCTCTACACCCGGCAAAACCGGAAGCCGCTGACCGAAACCGAATCAGGCAGCTTCCTTCCCGTGCTTTTATTTTTTTACGCGATGGAGTATTTCTTTATCGACAGGATAAAGCCGGACCTCGCCCCCTGGCTTTCCCTGGGTTTCGCCGCTTTCCTGCTGGGGCTCTACCTCGCGGCCAGGAAGAAATTCCACGAGGGAAGCCTCGGCAGCCGGCCTATGGTATTCTCTTTCATAACCGTGGTCTGCTTCCACTCGTTCTACCTCGAGCTCCTTCCCGCCGGCGCGCGCCCATGGCTTTTCGTCGCTATCGCGCTTCTCATGGCCGTTCCCGGGATCGATCTTGCCGCCCGGAAGAGCGACACCGGGTTCCGCATCCCGGCCCTGGCGGTCCTTGCCGTCCTGGTCATAGAATATCTCTCCATGGTTTCCCACCTGCTGTCCGGTAATGAGATGTCCTGGCTGGCGGTTTCCCTGGTCTCCGTGGGCAGTTTGTGGGTCCTGATCGACTTTAAAGGCGGTGAAATGGATCCTCACAACGGTTACGCCCCGTTGCTGGGCGCCGCGCATTTGCTCGCCGTCCTGGGGCTTTACAGGCTGACCAAGGACGCCGGCTCCCTCGAAGTTTCGGCCTCCTGGCTCTTTTACGCCGTCTGCGTGATAGCTTTCGCTTTCACCCGCAGGGACGAGACCATGGCGAAATCGGCGATGTTCGTGCTCGGCTTCGCGGCCGGCAAGGCGCTGCTTTACGACGCGGCCTCGGCCCCCACCGTGGTGCGCATCCTGTGCCTGCTCCTCACCGGGGCGGCGCTTTATGGTTCCGGCTTCCTCATGCGCAGGATCTCCGGCTGGAAGACGGAAAAGAGCGGGCCGGTCCCGGACGAGAAAAGCCCCGCCTGAACATTTATGAGCAGAGCCTTCGTAAAAGACGACGCGGAAGACCCGGGTGAGCCCGTTAAAAGGCAGCCCAGCGGCAAGCCGAACTATGTCACTCCCGCCGGGCTGGAGAGCCTCAAGGCCAAAGCGGCCGAGCTGACCTGGCTCCGCGCCGGGCTCGTCTCCAAAAAACGCCTGGACGAGCCGCGCAGCATGGAACTGCGCCAGGCGGAGATGGACCTGGAATATTACGAGAACCAGATAAAGCGCGCGATCCTGGTGGACAACCGCGGCCTCGCGGCCGAAGACGCGCGCTTCGGCGCCGTCGTCGAGGTAAGGGAGCAGGACGGGGCGGTGAGGGAGTACAGGATAGTGGGGGAGGACGAGGCCGCCGCCGCCGCCGGCAAGCTTAACTGGGGCTCGCCGCTGGCCGGGGCCCTCCTCGGGGCCGGTCCCGGCGCGCGGGTAATGCTGCCGCGTAAGTCAGGCGCGATAGAGCTGGAGATAATTTCCGTCCGCTACCCGAAGGAATAATTACAGGTCCAGGGTTATCCCGACGGGGCAATGGTCCGAGCCCTGAACTTCCGGCATGATGAAAGCGTCTTTTACCAGGAAAGCCTTTTCGCTGTTTATGAAGAAATAGTCCAGGCGCCAGCCCACGTTCCTTTCCCTGGCCTTGGTCTTGTAGTCCCACCAGGTGTACTCCCCCGGCTCCGGG
>CAZUQT010000158.1:0-7050 GCA_964622585.1 uncultured Elusimicrobiaceae bacterium
CCGGCGGACTCGTAGCAGCTCCCCATATAGCCGTAGGCTTCCTCGCGCATGGCCGCCGGCGGTTTTTCGTTCAGGAAAGTCGTCGAAAGGTCCAGGACGGAAGAGCAGGCCCCGGCTTCGAAGGAGGCGCGCATTTTTTCCAGGCCGGCCCCGGCTTTTTTATCAGAGGCGCCGCCGAAAAGGAAAGCCTGCGCGGGAGCGGCGGAAAGGAGGAACAGGGCGAGGAACAGCCTCATAGCTTCTCCGCCAGCCGCGGCGCGGAATAGATCAGAAGGGCCTCGCGCGCGGCGTCGATCCGGCGGCTGGCCTCCTGCAGGCCCGCTTCGCCGGCCTCCTCGCACCTGTCGAAATCGGCCACGGTCATGTCCCCTACTTCGGATTTGATCACGAAGCCGGCTTCTTTTTCCGCCGAAAGCGCAAGCAGCGAGCCGCGTATGTCTATGACCTGCAGCAGGGACATCAGGACGTTTTCCGGGTAGCGGGTGGAAGCGTTGCCTATCACGCTGGCGAGCACCCAGTCGGCGCCCAGCTGCCTGGCGGCGCCTATCGGGATAAAGTCGACCACCCCGCCGTCCACCAGGTAACGGTGGCGGTACTGCACCGGGGCGAAGATACCTGGGAGGTTAGAGCTGGCCCGCACGGCTATGTCCAGCGGCCCGTCCGTAAAAACTATTTTCTCGCCGGTGCGCAGGTCCATTGCGGAGCAGGAAAAAGGCATTTTAAGATTTTCAAAGGTGAGGGCCCCGAAGCGCGCCTCTAGGAACCGGTTGATGTAGGTCGGGGTTATCAGCCTGTTGGTGATAAGCAGGCTCAGCAGCTTTATGCTCTTGAAATCCTTGGAGAACTTCAGCTCCCTGGCGGCCCGGCCGAATTTCCAGATCTCCTCCACCGTGGAGCCGGAGGCGTAAAGAGAGCCTATCACCGCCCCCATCGACGTGCCGGAAACGTAATCCACGGGGAAACCCGCGTATTCCAGCGTTTCAAGCACGCCCGTATGCGCGAAGCCGCGGGCGCCGCCGCCGGAAAGGGCGAGGCCCACCGAGGGCCGGGCCGGCGGCTTTGAGGAGGCCAGGCGCGTCCACATTGCGTCGCGCAATATCTCGTCGTCAGTTTCGTTTCCCGACAACGGCATAGAGGAAGAACTGTATTGTTCCGTCCCGTTTTGCAAGGGACGGAACCCCTGGGCGCCGGCCAAAGCGGGCGCGAGGGCCAGCGTCAGAATTATGATCTTCAGCGGTAAGCGCATGGCGGCGGTCACTTCGCGAAGTCCCTGCCCTGCGCCCATTCCAGCCTGATACGGGCCAGCAGCTGGTTGTAGACGGCGTCCAGGGATTTCTTCTCCAGTTCGCAGAGCGCGCACAGCGCGCGCAGGGCCGCCATCGAGGGCCGGGCCGACCTTGAGGCCGCCTCGTAGCCCTCCCGCATCCTTGCCGTCTCGGCGGCCAGCTTTTCAGCTTCGGCCTGCCAGGAGACCGCTTCCCTGTGGGCGGAGATTATTTCGAAGCGGATGCTGTCCTGGAGTTCGGCGCGCTTCAGCTCGCCCTGGCGCTGCTGGGCCTTGCGCTGCCGCACCTGGGTCCAGATATCGTAGGAGAGCGGGAAATGGATGGCGAGGGAAGCCAGCCAGTTATTTGACCTCTCGGAATCGTCCGTCAGCGAGGAGAACTTGTAGGCGTTCACGTCGTAGCTCGCGCCCAGGTAGATAGTCGGATTACGGCGCACCATGGCCATGCTCACCGCGATCTCGTCCATCTGCGCCTTGTAAAGCTCGCTCTTCAGTTCGGAGCGCGCCTCCATGGCCGTGACCAGGCTGCGGCTGATGTCGGTCTGCACCGGTAGCGGTTCGAACCTGCCGTCCGCGTCGATCCAGGAGCCGGGCTCGCGGTTAAGCGCCTTGCGCAGGCCCGTGAGAGCGGCCTCGACCCCGCTGTCGGCCTGCCGGGCGCGGTCGGAAAGGGCGGAGAGGAGCATGGCCGCTTCCAGGTCCTCGAAAGCGTCCTTCCGCAGGCCGGAGCTGAGCTCGCCGGCGCGCTTGAGCCAGACGTCCGAAGCCTCTTTCAGGCGGCGCTGGTAGAGAAGAGTGTAAAAAGTTTTCTTGGCCGCAAGCGCCGCGTCGGCCCTGACGGCCTCATAATTCACTTTGGCCTGGTTGTTTGCCGTTTTGGCCAGCTTAAGGGTATTGGTGTTCTTTCCGCCGGTATAGAGCGGCTGGAGGGCCTGTACGCGCAGGGAGTAGAAATTATCGCCCACCCGGGGGTCGAGGTACCGGTCCCCGAGCTCGGCGCCGAGCAAGGCCGGATACTCGAGGCTGGCCCGGCTGAGGGTGCCGGAAATCGTGAACTGCGGCAGGGCCATGAAGCGCGCTTCCAGCACGCGCTGTTTCGCTATAATGATGTCCTGCTCCGCCGCGAGGGCGGCGGGGCTGTTTTTTACCGCTATGGCGACGACGTCGTCTATAGTAAGCGTTTCGGCGTTTTTCTGGGCCGAGGCGGGCACGGCGAGAAGCGCCAGCGCCAGTATTAGTGTTGCGACAAAGTAATTACGCAACATTTGGCAAGGTGATTTTGAGTTCTGGCTAGGCGCGAGGAGTGAGCATACCTTTAGGTATGTGAGCGACGATAAACGACGCCAGAACTCAAAAGCACCTTGCCCCCCTGGGGAGGTTCGTCTTTGGCCGATTCCATCGTTGCTCCTCACTCACAGACCCCCGGTATGCTCGTTCGTCGCGCCTCGGACTCGTCTCAAACCCGAACCTCCAAATGCTGCGTAATTACTTTGTCGCAACACTAGGTTCATAGCTTGAATTTAGGCATTATCTCCGCGATTTTTTTAGAGAGGGCCTCGGCCTTTTCTTTCAGCCCGGCCGCCGCGGCCTCGGCGCGGAATTTCTCGTATTCTTTCACGACTTCGTTGACCGCGCCGGTCATTTCGTTGAAGCTGTCCTGCAGGTCGGTAAGCTGGTCGCCCTTGCGCAGGTACACCCTGTGGGTCAGGTCGCCGTCCGCCACGGTGCCGCAGCTCTTCTCGAACTTGAAGATGGGCCCGGCCATGCGGTGCGAAATGACGGCGGACACGATGACCACTATCACCAGGTACGTAGCTATCTTTATGGCGAACAGCGGGGCCATCTCCTTGATGATGTCGAGCAGCGGCATCAGGTAAGGGTTCTCGTTGACCACTTTGGAGACGGTCCAGATGGCCTCGAGGCCGAAGACGATGAAGGCCAGCAGCACGCTGGTCAGGATCAGCGCCATGTAGTGATACTGCAGGCGCTTCTTGATCATTATCGTCTTGCGCTGGAACTGCGCCGGCGCCGCGGCTTGGGTATTTTCAGTCATAAAGGCTCCTTAAAACAGGACTTCCATCACGTCGAACCATTCCTTGGAAACGACTTTCAGCTCGCCGGTGGCTTTCTCGAGCGGCACGCCCACTATCTGGTTGCCCACCAGGGCGCTCATCATTCCGAACTGCCCGGAGTGCACCAGGTCCGCGGCCTTCATGCCCACGCGGGTGGCCAGCATCCTGTCGAAAAGCGTGGGGGCCCCGCCGCGCTGCATGTGCCCGATGACGGAGAAGCGGGTCTCTATGCCGGTCTGCTTCTCGATGAACTGGGCTATATGCTCGCCCATGCCCCTGTCTTTAAGGATGCGGTGGCCGAACTGGTCCACGGCGTGCTTGATCTTGTCCTCGCCGACTTCGGGCAGCTCCGCGGCCTCGCTGGTGACCACCAGCGCGAAGCGCTTCCTGGCGTAGGATTCCTTGATCTTCTTGATCATTTCGGCGGTGTCTATTTTCCGCTCGGGGATGCAGACGAAGTCCGCGGCCGTGGCGATAGCGGTGTAAAGCGCGACCCAGCCGGCGTGC
The DNA here is from genome assembly GCA_964622585.1 of uncultured Elusimicrobiaceae bacterium. Classification (GTDB taxonomy): domain Bacteria; phylum Elusimicrobiota; class Elusimicrobia; order Elusimicrobiales; family UBA9959; genus UBA9959. Next base: position 3,865 of record CAZUQT010000158.1, read on the forward strand.
CGGCCCATTACTTCGAGGACCATCACGCGGTGGTGGCTGGCCCCGGTGTCCAGGAGGGACTGCGCGGCCTCGATGGCGCGCGTGACCGAAGTGTCGAAGCCGAAAGTGTAGTCCGTGTTGTTCAGGTCATTGTCCATGGTCTTGGGCACGCCTATGACGTTCAGCTTGTGGTCCCGGTACAGCTTGGTGGCCACGCCGAGGGTGTCGTCGCCGCCCATGGCTACCAGGGCGTGGAGATCGAGCTTCTTGAAATTTTCGAGGCATCTCTGCACGCCGTTCTCGATCTTTACGGGGTTGGTGCGGGACGTGCCCAGCATCGTGCCCCCCTTATTGACGATATACTCGACGATATCTTTATTAAGCGGGGTGGTATTGCCCTCCACGAGCCCCTTCCACCCGTCGGAAAGGCCGACGCATTCGTAGCCGTATTTTTCGGCCGCGTAAACACAGCCGCGTATCGCCGGGTTAAGCCCGGGGCAATCTCCACCGCCTGTTAAAATTCCTATTCTCTTTTTCATGAATTTCTCCTTGAACAAGTTTTAGTTTCCTGACTTAGAAGCTGGTGTTATACCGCATCTGGACCATCCGCTCGGCTTTGCGCTGGAAGCCGTTGGCGAACTTCCCGTTGCGGCCTATCTCGCGCATGCCCATGTCCAGCTGGAAATACGGCGTGACGTAAAGGCGGATCCCGGCGTTGAACCTGGAAGGGTCGTCGCTGTGGAAGAGGCTGTCGAATTCAAGCATGAAGGCGATCTTGTCCTCCAGCGTATAGTTGACGCCGAGGAAGCCGAAAAGGTAGTTATTGTCGAAATCGGGCACGTTCAGGCCGCCGTGGAGCGCCAGGCCGGCCAAGCCGATCTCTTTCGAGCCCGCGAGGTAGAGCCCCTTGCCCTTCTCGAGGTATTTCTTGTCCGCGGCGTTATAGTAATAGCCCTGCCCGTCGTAGCCGACGGCGGCGGCGGGGATATAATAGCCTCCGTCGTAAAAGCGGAACTTCACCTGGATCTCCGGGCGGCGCATCTTTATGCCGGATTCCGACCCGATCAGCTTGTCCACCGACATGGAGGCGCCGATGTTAAGGCGCTCCTGCACGCCGAAGTTCAGCCCGCCCAGCACGCCGCCGCCGGTATAGAAGCGGGTCTTCAGCATAAAACCGTAATAGTCGAGTATCCCGGCGGTCGGGATATCTATCATCTCCACGTCGGGAATGACCACCGACTCACCCTTGTCTTTATCCTTGGCGGCCGCGGCGGGAATGGCCGCCAGCAGCAGCAGGGCCAGAACGCAGTTTATTTTTTTCATCTTTCCTTCCTTATATTTTGCATTAACCTAAATTTCAGTACCTGCTTTCACTTGCCACGACTTGTCACCCAGCAGCCTCTCTATTTCGTGGAGGAGGGCGTCGCTAAGCAGCACCCTCTCCGTGGTCTCTATCATAAAGGTTCCGCGCCCCTTGGCGTTGACCTGGAAATGCACGGGGCACTCGCCGTGGTTCTTGCCCAGCGTCGTTCTCAGCTCCTGCAGCTGCTTCTCGTCGAAAAGTATGCCCTCCGGCAGGTTCAGCACCAGGCCGCGCGCCCATTTGTTCATGGCGTCGAAGAGGCCGTAAGCCTCTTCGGCGATCAGCTCGTAATTCTGCTCTCCGAAATCCGACTTCTGGACCTTCCCCAGCACCACCACTATCTTGTTCGGCCCCAGCTGGGAGCCGTAAATTTTGTATTTCTTCGGGAAAAGGCAGATCCCGACGTTCCCCGTCAGGTCCTCCACCTCGAACTTGGCCATCGCCTCTCCCGTCTTCTTGGTCTGGATATTCTTGAACTGGGCGACTATCCCGGCGAGGCGGACCATGGCCCCCTCCTCGAAACCTCCGGCCAGCACTTTATCGGCCTGCGCGTTCGAGACCATCGCGAGGTGGCGGCGGTAGCTGTTCAGCGGGTGGCCCGAGAAATAAAAGCCCAGGACCTCGCGCTCGTTCTTGAGGAGCGCGTGCTCGCTCATCACGGCGGAGGCCTTCTTTTCCTCCCCGAAGAGCATGGCCTGGTTGATGTCGGCTATCTTGCCGCCGCAGAAAGCCTCCACGGCGGCCATCGCCTTGGTGCGGGAGATCTCCGGCTTCTCGGCGGGGTAGAAGCCGTCGTAAGCCCCGCCCTTGGCCAGGGATTCCACCACGCGCTTGTTCAGCTGCTTGGAGTCCGCGCGCAGGGTGAATTCCTCGAAGGAGCGGAACGGGCCGTTCCTGTCCCGCTCGGCCACCAGGGTCTCCACCACGCCTTCTCCGACGTTCTTTACGGCGGTCAGCGCGAAGCGGATGGCGGGTTTCCCCTGCTGGTCCTCTATCGAAAATTTCTTCTGGGAGCGGTTTACGCTCGGGCCCAGGATGCCTATTTCCATGTCCTGGGCTTCGCCTATGTAAGTGACCAGCTTGTTCTCCTTCTCCTCGGAGTTGACCGCGCTCTTGCCTATCTCGCTGGTCAGCAGGGCGGCCATGAACTCCACGGGGTAATTGGCCTTCAGCCAGGCGGTCTGGTAGGCGACCAGGGCGTAGGCGACGGAATGCGACTTATTGAAGCCGTACTCGGCGAACTTCGCCATATCGTCGAAGACCTTGTTGGAAAGCTTGTTGGAAACATCGTTGAATTTCTTGGCCTGGTCTACGAACTTGGAGCGCATCTTCTCCATCACGTCGAGCTTCTTCTTACCCATCGCTTTGCGGAAATCGTCGGCTTCGCTCGGGGTGAACTTCGCCAGGCTCTTGGCTATCTCCATCACCTGTTCCTGGTAGACCATCGTGCCGTAAGTGTCCTTCAGGATAGGTTCCAGCAGCGGGTGGTCGTAGGTGATCTTTTTGCGGCCGTGCTTGCGCTCCACGAAAGTCTCGAGCATCCCGCTATTGATGGGGCCGGGGCGGTAGAGGGCTACGAGGGCGGCGATATCGCTGAAGACCGTGGGTTTCAGGCCTTTCACCAGCTTCTTCATGCCGTCGCTTTCGAGCTGGAATACGCCGGTGGTCTTGCCCTCGCAGAGCAGGTCGAAAGTCTTCTTGTCGTCCATCGGGATGGAATAGATGTCGAAATCTTTTTTGCCGGCGGCGCGCAGGAACTCGCAGGCGGTCTCTATGACGGAAAGGGTGCGCAGGCCCAGGAAGTCCACCTTGAGCATGCCGAGGCTGCCCAGCATGTTCCCGTC
>CAZUQT010000159.1:0-7018 GCA_964622585.1 uncultured Elusimicrobiaceae bacterium
TCTTCATCATGGTCTTCTTCGCCGTCTTCTTCTGGACCGCTTTCGAGCAGGCCGGGAGCTCGCTGACGCTGTTCGCGGACAGGGAGACGAACAGGGCGCTGAGCATGTTCGGCTGGAGCTTCGTCGTGCCCGCCGGCTGGTTCCAGTCGCTGAACCCGCTCTTCATCGTCCTGCTCGCGCCTTTCTTCTCCGGCATGTGGGTAAAGCTGGCCGAGACGAATAAAGAGCCCTCCAGCCCCGTGAAGTTCGCCATAGCCCTGGGCATGCTGGCTATCGGCTTCGTGGTGATGATAGCGGCCGCCGCGGCCTACCAGCAAAGCGGCCCGGTCAGCGTTCTGTGGCTGGTCGGCGCTTACTTCTTCCACACCCTGGGCGAGCTCTGCCTCTCCCCGGTGGGCCTGTCGCTGGTGACCAAGCTGGCGCCGGCGCAGTTCGGCTCGCTGATGATGGGCGTCTACTTCCTCTCAAGCGTGGCGGCCGGCTTCGTCGGCGGCAAGCTCGCCGGGAACTACGACACCATCAACCACGTGAACTTCTATATGATCCCCACGGCCACCGGCATAGGCGCGGCGATACTTCTGCTGCTTCTGACCCCCAAGCTGCGCAAGTGGATGCACGGGGTACATTAAGAAATAGAGGATCGAGCATCGGGAATCGAGGATCAGGAGCGGAAAGAATTAGAAAGTATAGACGAAGCCTGCGGTGAGGCCCAGGCCGTAGAAGCGGGTGCTGCTCGCGGAGAAGGTCCTGTAGCTCTCGGCCAGGGAGTGGAAGCGCCAGTTTGAATTATCGAACTGCCATTCGTAGCCCAGGCCCAAATTCCAGGCGGGGCGCCAGCCGAGCATGGGGTTCTTGAAATCAGACTTTTTAGCGGAGCCGTAAAAATAATGTTCCGAGACGCCGCCGCGAAGCAGGAAATACCTGGTATGGGGCGTGCCCAGGGGGATGAGCGCGAGCTCCAGGCCCAGCGGGACCTCTATATGCGAAAGGTGCGCCCTCGTGCCGTCGAGCTTTTCCTGGCCCACCCGGTTATATTTTATACCGGAGTAATAGCGCACCCAGGAAAAGATATGCCCGCCCGCGAGAAGCTTGGGCCCGAAAGTCGTGGTTTCAGTTTTGGTCCTGCCGCCGCCGAGGTCCAGGATCATCGTGTCCGAAACGAGGGCGAGCGAGGCGTAGCGCGCTTTCGAGGGAGCCCGGCGCGCGTCGTCCCCGGCGGCTATCTGCTTCACCTGCCCGGCGGGAACGGCCTGGTTGGACTTCAGGAAGCCTAAAAAATCTTTCTTATCTTTTTCGCTCCACGCGGCCTGGTTGTGCAGGTTGGGCAGGGATTCCGCGCGCGGCATGGTCGTGCCGAGCAGAATAAGGCTTATGGCGAATATAGCGGTTTTCATCTTCGGATTTTTGGAAACTATGTTATATAATACATAAATCATGCGCCTGAAAAAAATCCTCTTTTTCAGCCTTTTGGCCGTCCTTCCGTTTTCCGCGGCCGGGGCCAAATCTATCGCCGACGCCCGGGGCGAGGTGGTGAAAGAGACCATGACCTTCCTTAACACGCCCTACCTCTGGGGCGGAATGCACCCGCAGACCGGCATGGACTGCTCCGCTTTCGTGAAGCTGGTCTACGGCAAGGCCGGCCTCGGCCTGCCGCGCGTGGCCAGGGACCAGTTCGCGCAGACCCTGCGCCTGTCCCCCTCCGGCGTGCTGCCGGGCGATATAATCTTCTTCGCCATGAAAAACCCGGGCACGGCCAAAGTGGACCATGTCGGGATCTACGTGGGAAAAGGCTTTTTCGTGCACGCCTCTTTCACCAACGGGGTGCACATCGACTCGGTCACTAACCCTTACTATTATTCCCGGCTCGTAAGCCTGCGTAAATACGCCGGCTTTTAGGGCGGCGGCGGACCACCTCGGCCGTACCGGGAGCGGCAAAGAAATCATGACAGATCCCGGAACTCTCCTGAAAAAAATCGCCCGGCTTGGAGCCTCTCCCGAGGCCGCGGCTTCGCCGCTTTCCGACCGCGCTTTCCTCCGCCTCCTCCTGCTCGTCGCCGCGTCCGGCGCGGTCCTCTTCCACCCGCGCTATGAAGTAGGGTTTTTCAACGACGACGCCTCCTTCGTGCTTCTCGCCCAGCGGCTGTGGGACGCCCTGCGCAACCTTTCAGGTTCCGGCCTGGGCGCGCTCTTCTCCCATTTCATGCCCGGCTACCCGCTTTTTCTGGCGCCCTTCGTCGCCGCCTTCAGGCCGCACTGGTCCCTGCTGCCCTGGGCGATGGCGGCCGTCTCGGTCCTTACCGTGTACGGCTTCTGGAAGCTTTTATCGGATTGGCTGCCGGCCGAAGAGCGGCGCTGGGCCGCGCTCCTTTACGCGCTTCAGCCGCTTTTCCTTTTAAGCTCCGGCATCGTTATGGCCGACCCCTTCCTCGCTTTTCTTTTTGTATTCGCCCTGCTTGGGCTCCGCATGGTCCTGCAAGGAGAAAAAGGCGGATGGGCTTACGCGCTGCTTTGCGCCGCGACAGCCTGGGCCGTTTGCACGAAGCCCATCGGGATCCTCCTCGCCGCCGTGCTCACGGCCGCTATATTTTCGGCCAGGGCCTGGAAGGCGCTGCGCCTGATAACCCTTCTTGTCTGGCTGCCCTGCCTGGCGGTCGGCCTCTCGGCCCTGCTGAAAAACGACGCCCCTTCCGATTATCTCCACTACCTGCTGCAGGGCCTAGCGTCCCTGGCGCGGCAGTCCCTTTGGGAGCGCGGCTACGGCCTGCTGCATTCTTTTATCCTCGTCTACGGACTCGCCTACCCCTGGCCGCGAGGTCCCTTGCCGGACCTCTTCGGGGCCGCGCTGATCGCCGGCGTAATTTATTTTTGCGCGAAAGGACTTTCCGCTCTTTTGGATAAACCGCCGGCCGGGCGGTCCATCGCCCTGTCGGCAGGGCTGCTTATTACGGGGCAGGGACTGGTGATGTCGCTTTGGACCGTTTATTCCGAGCGCTACGCGCTGCCGATATTGCCGTTCCTGTTTTTGTTCCTGGTAAGCGGGGTCTATGCCGCTGGAAGGTCCCGGCCCCCGGCCGCGCGGGCGCTCCTGCTCTGCGTGGCCCTCGGATTTCTTGTACGCGCCGGGCTGCTGGTGCGGGAAACCTATTCCCCGCAGCGGCCCCCCGAGACCAGGCTTTACACCCGGACGCTGGAGTGGATCCGCCGCGAAACGCCGCCGGAGAGCCGTTTCCTTGGCAGGGGTCCCGTCATCGAGCTCTACACCGGCCGGTCCGGCCACGGAATGTTCGGCGCGCCTGACGCGGACGCTTTTCTTTTTGAGCTCTCGCGCTTTCAGATCACGCATGCCCTGGTGACCGCCGGCACGGTCCTTTCCACGCAAGGCCCCTACCGCACGAACCAGGCCTGGCAGCAGGCCATGGAAAGGGGCTGGATCAGGCATCACCCGCTCCGCTTCAGGAAACTTTATGAGGATCCGCTCGAAAGAACGGAGATCTACGGCGTGGAATTTGCCGCCGGCTGGAATAAAGCTGTAGGTTTTTATGCGGAGGCGCTGAAAGACCTCCGGAAGTCCGACTGGCCCGCCGCGACGGCGAAGCTGCGCCTCTCGCTCGCCGAAGTTCCCGATTTCACCTCGGCCCTTGCCGCGCTCGCTTCCGTCAGGCTCCTGCACGGGAACGACGCCGCGGAGGGAGAGCGGCTGCTCCGCCGCGCGCTCGCCCTGGAGCCCAATTACGCGCGGTGCACGAAAATGCTGGTAGAAGTCCTCGAGCGCCAGGGGCGCCGGCGCGAAGCGGCGCAGGCCCTTGCAGCCGCCCAGGCCGCTCTTTCGGTTCCGCCTTTCGAAGCCGTCCCTTAACCCCGCCCCGCCCGGATCATAAACGCCGCAAACCTTCTCCGATAGCCTTCGCGCGCCCGGAGTTTACTTTTCGGTCAGCGCCGCCTTTATTTTCACGCGCAGGAAATAAACCATTATCAATACCTGGGCGATGGGCCCGGCCAGGTTCGCCGCGAAACCCAGGCTTTCGCTCGCGTAAGGGACGAAGAGCGGGAGGAAGTCCGTCATTTTCGTCGGCCAGAGTATTATCGCCGGCAGGGCGTAGACCAGCGCCAGGTAAGCCAGCGCCATCATTTCCGGCCTGCGGCTCGCCGAGAACCGGCACCATTGCAGGAACATCAGGTCCCTAAGCAGGAAAAGCGGCAGGATGAGGTAGAGACGCCCCTGCGCCGCTACTGCTTCCGGCGCGCCGACGCCGTAAATGAAGTAGAGGACGGCGGCTATGCACAGCAGGGTAACGGAACCCTTGAGCCAGGCCGGGCTGTCGTCCAGGCGGCGCGCCGGGCTGCCCCCTGCCAGCCAGCGCCGCCAGTATTCGCCCCGCTCGCAGGAGAGGAAGGAGGCGATATAGACGGCCAGGCCCGGCAGGACCAGCGCCGTGAGCGGCAGCGCGCCGGTCCGCGGGGCCGCGTACTCGAAGCCCGTTATATACCAGGCCAGGAAAAGCAGGAAAGCCGGCAGGCGCCAGGCGCGGCGGCGCTCGAGGAGGTCGCGGCCTATGCGGTACCTGGCGCCGAGAAAGGCCCAGGCCCCGAAACCCAGAAAAGTCGCCGTGAGGAAAAGCACGCCGGAGACAGGCCCCAGCTGGAAGCCGTAGAAAGTGATCAGCATAGGGAAAGGCCGGCCCAGCGAGTCCGCGTACCTGAAAGAAGAGTTCAGCGTGCTGATCCCGGCCAGGCCGATCAGCGGCCCGGAAAGATGCCCCATCCCGCTGCCGCCGGTCTCGTCGTAGGCGGAGGCCAGCAGCCCGACGGCCATCGACAGCAGCGCTACCGAGAGGCCCAGCGCGTACCGGCTCAGGAAGTCGCCGTAAACGCCCGGCGAAAAAACAAGCGGGAGCAGCGCGGCGGGAAGCAGGCAGGCGAAAAGGAACCAGGGGAAGACCGGGGCCCCCAGGAATTTACCGGCCGCTATCTTGAACGAAGAAAGCGGGGTCAGGCGCTGGAAGTCCCAGGTCCGCTCGGCCCTTTCCTGCGTGACGCACCTGGCCGTACAGACCACTCCGTAAAAGACCAGCATATTGAACTGGATGAAGGTTATGGCGGAGAGGTAGCTCCCCCAGGAAGCGGTGGTCTTGGCGACCGAATAGCCGGTGGCGGCGCAAAGGACCAGGGCCGCGGCCAGGCTGGACAGGAGCTTGAACCTGCCCGTTTCCTGCGCGCGGTAGCGGAAGATCTCGGGGAAAAGACCGGTAAGCGGGCTCATATTTTTTTCTCCAAAGAGGCGAGGTACGTTTCCTGGATGCCGCCGCCTTCCTCGCCGAAATGAAGCACCTTCACCCCGCCGTCGAGAAGGCGCTTCAGGGTTCCGGAAAGTTCGTCTTCGGTCCCTGAAAAATTAAAGAATACGCTTCCGCCCTCCGCGGCCGGGCTTTCCATCCCGGCGGCGCGCAGCAGCGCCAGCGCTCCTTCCGTGCCGCCGGCGGCCCTGACGCGCACCCGGCGCTTCCTGCCTACCGAAGCCCGCACCTCGGCCAGGCTGCCGCAGGCCACAAGGTTCCCCTCGCGCAGTATGGCGACGTGGGTACAGTAGTCCTCAAGTTCGGTAAGGATATGCGAAGAAACGATAAGCGTTTTGCCGCCCTGCGCCATCCGCGTAAACAGTTTCTGGAGGTCGTGCCTTGACTCGGGGTCGAGGCCCGAAGCCGGCTCGTCGAGCAGCAGCAGCGGCGGCTCGTGCAGAAGCGTGCGGCCTATGGCCAGGCGCTGGCGCATCCCGCGCGAGAGCGCCTGCACCCGCGCGCCGGCCTTGCCGGCCAGGTCCACGTCGGCGAGCGTCCGGGCGATGACGCTTTCCCGGCGGCCGGGCGGAACGGCGTAAGCCCTGGCGAAGTACTCCAGGTATTCGCCCACGGTTATCTCCTCGTAAAGGCCGAAAAAATCCAGAAGGAAACCCACCGAGGCGTGCACGCCGCGCGGGTTCTCGTTTATATCCACCCCGTTCACCACGGCGGTTCCGCGCGTGGGCTCGAGCACGGCGGAGAGCATCTTGAGCAGCGTGCTCTTGCCCGCGCCGTTGGGACCCACCAGCGCCATCACGGCGCCCCGCGGCACGGAAAGATCGATATCTTTGACGGCCACCACGTCGCCGTATTCCCGCCGCAGGCCCGAGGTCCTGACTATTTCGTCCTTCATTTCGTTTTCTCCATAAAAGTGAATCCGCCGCGAACATTCCGGGCGCGCCCCGTGATATAATTTTACATTATCAGAGGTTACCGGAGGATCTAATGAGCAACGCACAGAACGCCCCGATGATTTTCGCCGAGCCCACGCCGATGGGTCTTATCGGCCTGGCCATAGGCTGCGCCGCGCTGGCGCCCATAGCCCTCGGCCTGACGCTGACGCCGGCGGCGCTGAAAACGGCGGCCATGCTCTGCCTCCTGTTCGGCGGCGGCTGCCAGTTCCTGGCCGGCGTGATGAGCCTGGCCAACAAGAACCTCTACGGCGGCACGCTGTTCACGGCCTTCGCTTTCAACTGGGTCATGAACTGGTGGATGCTGAACGCCATAGCCGGCGGTGTCATGCCGGACCACGCCGTGCTGCTCTCGGCGGATATCTGCTTCCTCCTCATCTTCGCCGCCATGACCTACGGCTCCGGCTTTTTCAGCGGCCTGCTTTTCCTCTTCCTGCTTGTCATAGACCTGATGTACGTGTTCAAGATAATAGCGGGTCTGACCGGCACGGCCGCCCTGGGCCTGCCCATAGCCGCCCTGACCATCCTGCTCGGTCTGCTGGCCCTGTGGATAGCCTTCGCCCTGCTGCTCAACCCGGTGACAGGCCGCCGCCTCTTCTGGTTCCCCGGCCCGGTCTTCAAGCCCTCCCTCCCGACGGTACAGTAAGGCCCGCCCGGGCATAAAAAAACATCCGGGGAAGTCCCCGGATGTTTTTTTATTTTACTCGGAGCGCGCTAGAATTCGTTGAAGTACGAGACCTGGGTATTGCCGTCGCGGTTGATGATCCAGTG
>CAZUQT010000160.1:0-6996 GCA_964622585.1 uncultured Elusimicrobiaceae bacterium
GGCCCTCGTGGGCGGCCGCGGCGCCGAAGTGGCGTCCGGTGCCGGTGCCGATGGAGGAGAGGATGCTCTTCACGTAGGGGAGCTGCCTGGTCTCGGTCTCGACCTGCGCGAAGATCTGCTTCATCATGGCGAGGCTGGTGCCTTCGGGCGCGGTGATGTTGATCTGGTACTGGCCGGTGTCGTCGGCGGGCAGGAAGTCCTTGCCGAGGAAGTAGAACAGCGGGACCATGGAGATCATGATCAGCACGGCGTAGGTCACCATCCGCTTGCGGCGGGCCAGCGCCCATTCCAGCATGACGATGTACTTACCGGCCAGGTATTCGTTGATGCGGTCCGTGAACTTCTCGAGCCTGGTCTTCTCGCCGGGCCTTATCTTGAGGAACAGCGAGCAGAGCATGGGCGTGAGCGTCAGCGCCACGAAGACGCTGATGGCCACGGCGAAAGCTATGGTGAGGCCGTAGCTCTTGAGGAAGCGGCCGATGATCCCGCCCATGTACGCGAGCGGCACGAAGATGACCAGGAGCGCGGCCGACATGGCCACCACGGCGAAGCCGATCTCGCGCGAGCCGTCCAGCGCCGCCTTGAGCGGGCTCATCTTATGCTCTTCCATGTGGCGGTAGATGTTCTCGAGCATGACGATGGCGTCGTCTACGACTATGCCCACGGCGATGGTCAGGCCCAGCAGCGTCATGGTATTGATGGTGAAGCCGGCCATCTGCATGAAGATAAGGGTGCCGATGAGCGAAGTGGGGATGGCCAGCGAAGAGATGATGGTGGAGCGGAAGTCGCCGATGAAGAGCAGCACCATCAGCGCGGCGAACACCGCGCCCAGCACCAGGTGCTCCGTCACCGTGTTCACCGAACCCTGGATGAACACGCTCTGGTCGCCGATGATGGTGGTCTCCACCCCGGCCGGCATGGCGCCTTTCAGCTCGGTGATGCGCGCCTTGATGTTCTTTACCACGGCGACCGTGTTGGTTCCGGACTGCTTCTTGACCACCAGCGTCACGGAGGGCTGCCCGTTGTAATAGGAGGCCGTGGTCATGCGGGCCCCGGTGTCCTCCACCCGGCCGATGTCCGAGACGCGCACGGGCGCGCCGTTGATATTGGTGATGACGATATCGCTGAAATCCTTGACGTCCAGGATGCGGCCCATGGTGCGCAGCACGAATTCTTTCTCCTTCTGCTCCACCTTGCCGCCCGGGATCTCTATGTTCTGCTGGGTGATCGCGTCCCTCACCTGCCGGATGGACAGGTTCATGGCGGAAAGCTTGAGCGGGTTGACCACCAGGTGGATCTCGCGTTCGCGGCCGCCCACGATGTCGATGGCGCCCACGCCGCTGACGGTCTCTATGTTCTCTTTGATCTTTTTCTTGGCTATCTGCGTCAGGTCTATCAGGTCCCGGTTGCCGTAGACCACCACGTTGAGCACGGCCTGGGCGCCGATGTCGAGCTTGCCTATCACCGGGGGATTGGTGCCCTGCGGCAGCTGGCTCATCACGGAGTTGACCTTGTCGCGCACTTCCTGCGCCGCTATGTCGCCGTTCTTCTCCAGCACGAATTTGATCATCACCAGGGAGAGGCCCTCGAAGCTGGTGGAATTGACGTCCTCGATGCCGGAGATGGTATTGACCGCTTCCTCTATCGGCTTGGTGACGGAGGACTCTATCTCCTCGGGGCCCGCGCCGCGCAGGCTGGTCTGGATCATCACGTAAGGGAATTCAACGTTGGGCATCAGGTCTATGCCCAGGCGCATGTAGGCGAAGGCGCCCAGCACCACGATGGTGGTTATCATCATCGTCGTGAAGATAGGTTTGTTGATGGAAATTTCGGTTATTTTCATAAATGTAGACCGATCGGGAATCGAAGACCGAAAGTCGAAAATCGCATGAGAGGGGATCTTTTAATGATTTTCGATTTATGTTTATTGCTGTACCTTTATCTTGCTTCCGTCCTTTAACCCGTAGAGGCCGAAGGTGATGATGTCGGCTCCTTCCTTCACTCCGGAGACCTGCGTGAATTCGCTGGTCTTTATCCCGGTCTTGACGGGAACCCTGGCCGCCAGGCTTCCGTCGGCCGGCACGAAGACGAAGTCGCCGCCGTCCTGGCTGACCACGGCGCCGGCGGGCACGGAGAGGGCCGAGCCGCGCGAGGCCACTATCAGGCGGACCTCGGCGAACATGCCGGATTTAAGGTTCCCGTCGATATTGTCCACCAGGACTTCCACCATGGTGTTGCGGGAGCGGGAGTCCACCACCGGGCTGACGCGGTAGACGCTGCCGGAGAAGTACCTGTCCGGGAAGGCGTCGACCTTGATGCGGGCGCGCTGGTCCTTGAAGACCTTGCCGGAATATTTTTCAGGCACGTCCACGGCCACGCGGACCATGCCCTGGTTCACCACAAGGGCGATCGGGGTCTGGGGATTTACGCTGCTGCCGATGTCCTGGTAGACGCGCCCCACTACGCCGATCAGCGTGGACGGAACCGGCGCGGGTTCGTAGACCGTGCCCACCTCGTCGCGTTCGATAAGGGCCACCGCTTCGTCCTTCTTTACCGGGTCGCCCTCTTTCAGGAGGTTCTTCAGCAGTTTGCCGGAGATCCTCGGGTAGAGCGTGGCTTCGTCCATGGCCTTTACCGAGCCGGTCAGGAGTATATATTCTTCCAGGTTCCTGACCTGGACCTTTTCGGTCTTAACGAGGAAGCGGTCTTTCTCGAGGCTGTTGAAAGCTTCGAGTTCCTTGTTCTTGCAGCCGCCGGCCAGCGCCGCCGCGGCAAAAGTTAAAATAAGTATCTGTGTTTTAATGTTTTTCATAAATTTGTTTCCGTTCTTCGATTCCCGATTCCTGACTCTTATTCCCCTATCGCCCAGGCCAGTTCGGCCGAAGCCGAGCAGGCGTCGTGCTGGGCCTGGGTATAAAGCGTCTGCGCCCTGTTCAGGGCCAAAGTGGCGTCGTTAAGGTCCAGCTGCCCGGCCAGGCCGTTGCGGAAGCGGAGCTCGGTGGCGGCAAGCGCCGTCCGGGCCGTCTCCACCGCGGTAGTCTGGGAAGCCAGCCTCTGCGCGGCTTCGTTCTGTTCCAGCCAGGCTTTTTTTACGGCTATCCGCACTTCGCGCCCGGCGCTTTTAAGGTTTTCGCCGGCTATGTCCATCTCAAGCTGCGCCTGCTTTATCTTGGAGACCACCGCGCCTCCCGAAAAAAGCGGGAGGCTGAGCCTCAGCCCGGCCGACATGCTCCAGGTGCTCTCGTCCGCGCCCGGGAAGCTGCCGTTGGTCTGGCCCTGGAACTGCTTCGTGGCGTAGGCGCCGAGGTAAGGGTAATGCCCCGCCTTTTCTATCGTTATGTTCTCAAGCGCCAGCTTTTTGCGCAGGTCCGCAAGGCGGTACTCCGGGCGGGAGGCCATGGCTTTCGCGTAAAGCTTTTCCAGCGGCGGCGCGCTCTGCGCCGCGCAGCCCATGCTGCCGGAAAGGGCCAGGGGCGCGTCAGGGTCCATCCCGAGCAGGTTCTTGAGCTCCAGCAGGCCGGCCTCGTAATAGTTCAGGTTCTGCATCACGGCCGGCTCATTGTTGGAAACCTCCACTTTCTGGCGGAGGACGGCCAGGTCGCTGGCGAGGCCCTGCTTATATTGGGCTTCGATGGTGGCCAAATGCTGTTTCGCCAGTTCAAGCGTCTCTTTCTGGATGTCCGCCATCGCCTTCGAGAGCAGCACGGCGTAGTAGAGCTGGGTGACGGCTTTTTTCACCACGTTCTGCGCCGCGCGCAGCTGCTCCGCGCTGGAGTCGGAATAGATGGCGGCCATCTCTATGCCGGTATGCACCTTGCCGCCCGCCCAGAGCACCTGGTTGAGGTCCAGCGAGGCCGCATAGGCGTTATCCAGCCCCATCTCTATCTTTCTCCCGCCGAAGAAGATGGAGGACTTCTCTATGTTCCGCGTGTATTGGGCGCTCGCGCTCAGCTGGGGGTAAACCCCGCCCCAGTACTCGCGGATCTTCTCCTTATAGATCAGGCGGCCGCGTTCCGCGTTGGCCACGGAGGTATTGTTCTTCATGGCCAGTTTCACCGCCCCGTCGACGCTGAGGCCGGCGGACTGGGCGCGGGCCAGCAGGGGGGAGAGAAGCAGGATGACCAGGGCCGCTTTCAGGCCGCGCGCGCCGCGCGCGATGATCCCGGCCAGGCGGGCCGGCAGGCTTTTGTCCAGGCTGGCCGCGCCGGACTCGCGGGCCTCTATCATGAAATGGGCTATTACCGAGCTGACCATGTGCACGATATCCTCCGCGGCGCGGCGCGGCAGGTTCTCCTTTTCCAGCATATGGCGCAGCGCGGCCCGGTTGCGGGTCTTGAACTCCAGGTGGATCTGGCTCAGGACGCCCTCGGAGGGGGAGGCGATTATCTTGAGCGCGCACTTTGGCATATCCGGGTAGCGCCTGATAAAGGCCAGGTGGTTGGCGAAAATGCGCTCCAGCTTCTGTTCCAGCGTCAGGCCGGAGTCCTTTATCTCCATATTCAGTTCCTGGAAATGCTTTGTGCCTTCCGCGAAAGAGGCGCGGATAAGCTCGTCCTTATCCTTGAAATAGTAGTAGAGCACCGGCTTGGTGATCTTGAGCTTGGCGGAGATCTCGCGCATCGAGACTCCGTCCGGGCCTTTCTCGGCCATCAGGGCGGAGGCCGTCTCCAGTATGCGCTGGCGGGTCTTGTCGCCCTTCGTTTCTTTTGGTGTGGGTTGTGGTTTCATAAATGCGTAAAACTTACCTACCGGTAGATAAATTGTAGCAGAGCGGGCGCCGGCTGTCAAGACGGAGGGGGGGCGGGAATCCGGGATCAAGGATCCGGGGCCGGGCGAAGCGGGACTGTTCTTCCCGGGGAGCGGGGATCGAAAGTCAGGCCGAAACCCGGGGAGCAATAAATATCAGGGGTTGGCGGGAAAGCATATATCGAATTTTGTGCCCCGGCCCGGGCTGCTCGTGATGTTTATGCCGCCTTTATGGAGCTGCACCAGGGAGTAAACCGTGGCAAGGCCGAGGCCGGTCCCCTGGCCCTCCGGCTTGGTGGTGAAGAACGGTTCGAAGACCCGCTCCGCCACCTCCGGGGGCATGCCGCAGCCGTCGTCAGAGACGGCGAGCCTGACTATATTCGAGCAGTCCGCCAGCTCCTTCCCGCAGGTCCCGGCCGGGCTGTTTTCAGGGCGGGAGGTGGTTATGGAAAATTCCCCGCCTTTGGGAAGAAGCGCGTCGCGGGCGTTCACGGCCAGGTTTACAAGGATCTGCTCCAGCTGTCCTTTATTGCCGTTTATGAGGGGCAGGCCGGGAGCGAGCGAAAGTTTCAGGCGTATTTTCTTTTCGAGGACCACGCCCAGCATTGGCTGCAAGCCGCTTATTACCGCGTTAAGGTCCAGGGCGGACATTTCCGCGGGCTGGTTCCTGCTGTAGGCCAGGATCTGCTTTACCAGGGCGGAGCCCCTGTCCAGGCCGGAAGCCGTTTCTTTGACGAACCTTTCCGCTTCGCTGCCGGCCGGCAGGGTTTCAAGCGCCAGGTCATTGAAGCCCTGGGTTACCGTAAGAATATTGTTGAAGTCGTGGGCTATGGCGCCGGCTGTTTTCCCCAGGGATTCCATTTTTTGGGCCTGGAAGGCCTTGGCCTCCAGGTTCTTGTACTCTACGGCCTTGGCTATTATAGCGCAGGCCGCTTCAAGAAAAGCCTGCTCGCCTTCGTCGTATTTATGCCCCGGGCGCAGGTAGAGGTTCAGCACGCCGATAAGCTTATCCCTTCCTTTTATAGGAAGGCAGTAATGGCCGTGGGGTTTCATTCCCTCGTAGTGCACCTCGTGCCTCTCGTCGAGTAACGGCGCAAAAAACCGTCTTGCCGGATTCTGCGGCCCTCCCGCACAGGCAGCGGCCATAAGGCACATTGCGGCAGGCTGCGGCGGCTCCTTCGGCCAGCCCGCGCTGCGCCGCCATCCGGAGGCTCGTTCCTCCCGCATCGGCCAGGAGTATGGCCCCTTTGGACTCGTGGGTCAGCCAGGGTATGGCCATGATATTTTCAAGGAACTTCTCCAGCAGTTCGGCCAGGGTCCCGTGTTCGAGCAGGATAGCCAGCAAGCCGGCTATGGCGGCGCGCTTCTCGACGTCCCTGCTTATGGTCCTGGACATTTCCGAGAAAGTTTTAAAAAGACTCCCGACCTCGTCCCCCGAGGAGACCGGCGGCAGCTCCCGGAAATTCCCGGCGGTAATTTCAGCCGCGGCTTTATCGAGGATAAGAAGCGGTCCGACTATTTTCTTTTGCGTGAAGTAAAAAACTACGGCTCCGAAAAGCAGGTTCAGCGCTATCAGCAGCAGCATCAGGCGGGCCATTCCGCGCGTTGCGTCCTCCGCCGTTTTGCGGTAAGCGGCCGTTACGTCGTCGCAGGCCGAGAGCAGCGCTTCGGAATGCGATTCCACGTAGGAGAGGGCCCGGCGGAAAGCGGGCCCGCCGGCCGCGGCGCCGGAGAGCGCGAGCGCGGCCTCCCTGTAGGGCTTCCAGACGGCCTCTTCGGCGCTTACCAGCGGCGCTATTTTCGCGGGGGCCGGGTAGACAAAAAAGTTCCTTGAGGGGCCGCCGTGCTTGAAAGCTTCGAGGGTTTCATGGAATTCGGCCGTGAGTTCTTTAAGCGTGCCCCGGTCTTTATCGTGCCCGGCGCTGATCTGGAAAGCCATGTAGGCTATTTTCTGGGACAGCATCCGCTGGCGGCCGGCCGCGTCCACCGCCGTGGCGGTCTGGTCAAGTTCGTCCAGGAGGTGGTCGTAGGCGAGGAAGTTGGCGACGAAGAGCCCGGCAAAGGTCAGGATGACGATAAGCAGTTTCCTGCCCAGTGTCAGTCTTGGCGTCAGTTTATTCTGTGTCGAATCCATTGTTCTCCCAGCCCGGAGAGTATATTATATTTCCTGCGGCGCCGGCGCGCAACCGCTTGCCCAAAGGCAGGGCTGTCCCAGGAAAATCCGTAAAACAAAGGGAATCCTCCGTTAAT
>CAZUQT010000161.1:0-6977 GCA_964622585.1 uncultured Elusimicrobiaceae bacterium
CTCCCCGCCTTCCTTGGAGTTCCACTCCTCCAGCACCAGGTGCCCTTCAACGTAGGCCTGGGAGCCTTTGTGCAGGTATTTCTCTATCAGGTCGGCCAGTTTGCGGCCGGTCTCGCGGTTGAAAGCTTTAAGGTCCACCCACACAGGAACGTCTTCCCACTGGCCGCTCTGCATGTTCTTCTTGCGGTTATTGACGGCGAAGCCCACATTGGCCACCTTGCCGCCATTGCTGAATTCTTTTATCTCGGGTTCCCTGGTCAGGCGCCCGATCAGCATTACTTTATTTAAATTCGCCATATTGTCTCCTTAAAATTCCCGCTTTAGATTTTCTTAGCCAAAACTTTTCCCGCACCCTACACCTAATCTATCACTTTTGCCGCTCCCATTTCCAATTTACGCCCTGGCTGCGCAAATAGCATAGCAGACGAACCCGTCAAGGGCGTGTCGGGTTCGCGGCGGGCCCATCGGCCCGGCTAAGGATATAACCCTGGGAGGAATATTTCAGCTTATACCTGATAGTCCTGGGCTCAAGAGCGTTCTTGTAGCCGGAAGCTTTGTCGGGGCAGCGGAGGTATTGCCGCACGATCGCGTCTTTTTCCAGCGTATACGAATCCCCGCCGCAGTAATCCTCCGGGATAGGGCCGCCGCCGGAACCTTCTATACCGAGGCTGGAACAGTCCCCGCCTTTGCAGGTCAGAGCATGGACGCCGGGACCGACGTCGGCGGGCCTGTAAAAAACATACACTTCCGGCTCCCCGTCCGAGTTCAGGTCCGCCACCGCGGCCTGGAAAATTTCTTTCCCGGTCATCATCTGCCCGGAGGTTCCGGACAGGTCCGCGCCGTTGTATTTCCCGCCTATATACAGCATATCGTCCGCGACCGTGATCGTGAACTTGTACTTGTTATTGCCGTTCTCGAATACCAGATCGTTCCGGAAGGAGGGCTTCCGGCAGCCGGCGGAGAGAACGGCGAGGAATACCAGGAGCAGAGCGGGGAAGGAGGTTTTAGCGTTTTTAAACATCATAGATGCGAACTGCCGCGTCCCTGCGCAAAAAAGAGACGGGACAGCGTCCCGTCTCTTTAGCGTAAACCCGGCGCTCAAGGCTTGACGAGATTCTTTATTTCCTCCGGCAGTCTCATGACGCCGGTGCCGAAGCTTTCCTGCTTGTCCCGCATCAGCTTGCCCCTGTTAAAGACGTTCTTTCCGCCGACGCGGGTGACCAGCGAAAAAGTCAGCGACCTGTTCTCGAACCTGGAGCCCCTGGGCAGGGTGATAAGGCATTTGTTTTCGTCCAGAATGGATATGGTGCCTTTTGCATCGCGGATCATTCCCAGAATATCGCTCCTTAACTCCGAACCTAAGACGGCTGTCCCCAGGTTCGGCTTGTACTCTATAATGTTGGTGGGGAGAGAAAAATCAGCTATGAAGCTGAAATCCTGGTTCAATTCGTAGGAAAATTCGGTTCCCACGGCGGTTATGACTATGCCCACGATCTTATTGGTGGCGGAATCAAAAGCGGGGCCGCCCGAATTGCCGCCGAAAACGTCTATGTTCGTCTGAAAAACGGTCTTATCCACCGCGTAGACCTGGGCCTGGTCCGGGTCGTTTATCTTTACCGCCAGTCCCAGCGGATAGCCTATAGTAAAGACCTTCTGGCCGATCTTGGGCGCTTGCTCTTTTTCAAGCGTAAGAGGCTGCCTGTCGGAGGCGTCCCTGTCCATCGAGACAAGGGCGAAATCCCTGTGGGCGTCCCCCTCGCCTTCCAGAGCGCGGGTCTCCACTTTTTTTATGGAATAAACGGCGTCGGACGGGAACTCCTGCGCGGGGGAACCTTCCTTGGCGTATTTCCAGCCGAAGACCATTAAATAGTTCTCGAAATAATTGCGGTCCTTCGGGTCCACGGAGACACAGTGCCCCGCGGTCATGACCAGCCCCTTGCCCAGGTAGGAGCCGGAGCAATTGGAGAGCCCGCTTTGCGAAGAGAAATCCTCGCTTTCGTCTACATAATCCGCTTCGGAGAGCTTGACGGTGTTTTTTATCTTGTAGATCTTTGCCACGGGATCGAAATACAGGCTGCTTTTGTTGACGAAGGCAACGGTGGAGTCGGCCAGTTTTTTCAACTGGGCCGGAACCTGGTAATACTCCTGCATCGAGTTCTCGCCGTAGATGCTTTTGGAGGCGGAAAAAGAGGGGGCGGGAACGGCCAGCGGCTGAATGTTTTCAGAACCCTTAAGCTGCATATAGGCGGTGTTTTCAGCGAAAGCGAAACCGGTCGCCATCAGTACGGGGCCGAGCGCGATAAGGGAAATAAGTTTCAGATTTTTCATATTGATACTGTACCTGATGAAAGGCCTCACTGAAAGGGCTGTTCTGCCCTGCCGCATATGGGCCAAAGGGCCTAGTCCGGCAGAATTATTAAGGCGAGGAGACCGGGGTCAGGTCTTGATCCTTGACCTGACTGATCCAAAAGGTCAAAAGTAAAGATCGCGGCCTTAACGCCTTCCGGCCACTCGGGCTTCCAGACAAGATCGTCAGCGATAAGCGCTATTTCGCTTACCCTGTTGATCGCTCATTTATTTCCCAGAAGTTCTTCCAGGATAGCGGCCGCGTCCTCCACGTAGCCGGGGCAGAGCTTTTTGAATACGCCGGCGGCGGCGGCCTTGTCATGGCCCTCGGGCGTGCTCCTGTCGAAACCCACCAGGTCATTGCACCTGTGGTGTTTGTGCTTCCGCTTGAACCTCTCCAGGAATTCCCGCACCTTGCCGTCTGCGGCTATGCGCCTGGCGGCGTCGTCTTTATCCGTCCTGCCGTGTTTCAGGCCCAGGACGACTATGGAAGCCGATACGGCGCCGCAAACGTCCCCGGTGCTGCCCAGCCCGCCGCCGAAAGCGCAGCCGATCTTCATAGCCAGGTCGGGGGCGAGACCGAACCGCTCCCCGTATTCCGCAAGTATCGCCTCAGAACAGCGGCACCCCTCGCTGAACCTTTTAGAAGCTCCCTTCGCTGAGGAGGAAGTCTTTTTGTTTTTTGTTTTCATAGATATGACCTGTCCCGTTCCGGATATTTTACCAAATGGAACATTCCGGATTCGGCGGCATTTCGGCGCCGATCTTCAACGACGCCGAACCGCAGGAAACTTCCCGGGAGGGTTCCAGGTTTGTGAAGATCTATTTCCGGGATATAAGATCTCCTGGCGCGCTTTTTTACCTATAGGCCTAAAAACCGGGCCTTTATAGGTCCTTCGGCGCATTACTTAAGCCGCCGCTTCTGTTAGATTATACATACAGTAAAAAAGCGCGATTATAAAAAGACCCGATAACCAAATGAAAAAAACACTTCTTGCCCTTATCGCCTGCCTGGCCGCCACCGCCGCACCGGCCCAGGAACTGCGGGACATAAACGTAGAAGCCCTCAAAGCGGCGGCCAAAAGCATGGATGCGCCGGCCTCCCCGCGAGCGCAGACCGCAAGCGCGGACCAGGGGAATTACTATTTAGACGCAAACTCCTACGACCCGCTGCTCATGCGCGGCCGCCCTTCGGCCGATACCGAGAAGATCAATATTATCGGCGGGACCATCGACATCCCGGGCATCGACAATACCCTTGAATTCTCCCGCCAGTTCCGCCAGGCCTCTTACCAGCGCTACGACCTGCAGAGCGACGTGGCTCTCGCCGTCTACACCAAGAACCTGCCCAAAGTTCTCTTCCAGGTCCTGTTCGGCATCGCCCAGGACAACGGCAATCCCGCCGGCGGCAGCTATAACAATACGAACCCCGTGGTGGAAGACGCCCCGGTGGCCATGCCGACCGAGGCGGAGATAAAGGCGCTGGACCTCCCCGCCGACGAAAAAGAGCGCATGATAGTACAGCTGCACAATTCCACGATACAACTGGAAGGCCGCGTTAACCCTTTCCGCAAGAAAGAGATGCTGAAAATGATGATGCAGATCATCAAGGAAGAGCAGGCCGGCGGCCTCGAGCCTAAGTTCGGCGAGCCCCATACCTGGAGCCCGGAGTTCATAAAGTACTGCAAGGACAAAGGGGAACTGATACCCCTCGGCTTCACCAAGCTGCTGACCGCGCTGGCCTCCGGCGTGACTTCCCGCCACTTCAAGACCGGCACGGAAGAGCTCCTGATAAACGACATCCTCGCCCGCCGGGACGGGTCCGCCACCCTCGACCAGGTGTTCCGCGCAAGCTACCGCATAAACGGCGGGGACGTGTACCTGGCCATCCTTACGATAGAGAACATCCTTTCCGACAACTGGCGCCATCCCCAGCGCGACAAGCTGGCCGTCACCAGGAAGCTCGCGAACATCTGCAACTTCTACCAGGACAGGGGCGACAAATACGGAGCCTGGTACCATTTCCACGGCATCATGCTCTACGGCTACGTGCGCGGCGGCTTCCGGGCGGCGCTCGTGGGCGGCATAGAGACCGCCGGCTCCCATATCCTTTCGGGCGGCGTCGACGAGCAGCAGGAGGACGCCGTGAACTCGATGGGCGGCAAGATAGGCGCAAAGCTCGCCAAGGTCGTCAGGGAGAAGCTCTATTCGGCCTTCTCCGCGGACAAGAACTATTGCGACCCCGAAATATACCTCAACCTCCACGAAGATTTCCGCGACCGGCTGGAGTACGTGGAGAGCAAGGATTTCAAAGCTACGCTCACCGAGGACCGCCTGTGGCTCGAAAGCCTCACCCGCGACTACCTGGACTGCCACGTTGAGATAATCTACAACGACTACTCCGGAAAGCTCAACTCGGATTACATAGTCAAGCGCGACCACGTGAACTTTAAAAAGGGCAAAGACGTGCCGATCTACATCAACAGCGTAAACGAACTGGTCAAAGCCCGGGCCTTCATCTCCGGCTGCCTGGCAAATCCCGAAACGGTCTCAAAGGCCTTCGGCGCCGCGCAGCCGCCGGCTCGCGGCGTGTGGGTGGACGCGAAGTAAAGGACCAAAACAAATGAAACATCTCCATATGAAAGATACCGCTGCCGCTTTCGCCGCCGCCCTGGTCCTGGCTTTTTCCGGGGCGCTGAACGCCGCCCCGGCCCTGGACCAGCTTAAAGCCGGCGAGGGGCCGGCCGCGGTGCCGCCGCCGGCCGCTTCCGCGCCGGTAAATGGCTCCGCAGCGGAAGCCGATGCCGCGCTGAATTCTGTTTTCTCCCTTTTCGGCGAGCCCTCCTTCCCCGCCGCGCGGCCCTCTACCCTGAACAGGGGAAAAGACGCGGGCTTTACCGCCGAGCTTGAGTCCCAGCGCGACAATTACCTGCGCACCGAGGCTTATTTCACCACGGGCAAGGGGACGAAGGTCCGCGTCTCCCTGGCCAAGGGCAACTGCGCCGGCGGCGGAACCGCTTGCGAAGGCAAGGATAAAGCGGTCTTCACGCTGATGGCGGATTCCGGGCCCTATTTCCTGATACGCGGCATGGACATAGCCAATTTCTTCCCCATCTACAGCGGTTCGAGGACCGTCGAGATAGACGGCGAGAGCTATAAGATCAAGCTTTATCCCAAGCCGCTGAAGCCGGTGAACAGCGAACTCGAGGTGAAGGGCCCTTCCGGCCGGGGGATCAAGATCACGATGCAGCGCCTCAGCGAGGTCCTGATAGATAAATGCGTCCCGCTCAGGCTTTCCCGCGATTACAGGATGGCCTACGCGACGGAAGTGGACCAGGCCGACGGCAAGCCGAAGTTCACCGCCCGCCGCCAGCTCATCATCTACCCGTTCCCGATGACCAGCGACCACGCCCACACCGTGCTGAGCGTTTCCGATATCAAGGCCGGCGGGACGAGCTTCCCCGATTTCGAGCCTTCCTACACTTTCAGCATCAATGCCGGAGTCCTCAAAATAGCCCGGTAAACCGTCTTAAATATCGGATCTTAATGCGCCAAAATATCGCGGCGCCGGGTGATAAAACCCGGCGCCGCTTTCATTAGCGGGTCAGGGACGCTGAAAAACGTTCAAGATATCGTGAAGCGTCCCCTCTCCCTATTAGCCCGGAAAGATTAGGCCGGTTCGATTGTATATAATGACAGGACAGGAGGAATGATGGACGAAACCGACACACAAATAGTTGACCGCGTGCTTTCCGGAGAAACCGACGCTTTTGAACAGCTGGTAAGCCGCCACCAGAGGCTTCTATACGACCTTTCTTTCCGCCTGACCGGCGACGCGGCGGAGGCGGAGGATATAGCGCAGGCGGCGTTCATAAAGATGTTCTCCAATTTAAGCTCCTACAAAAAAGAACTCGCCTTCAAGAACTGGGCTTACACCATAACGCTTAATATCGCCCGTAACCGGCTGAAACGGAAAGCGCTCCTCCGGTTTTTACCGCTCGGAATCTTCTCCCCCGCGAACGACGGGGAGGACAGCCGCGTGCAGGAGCCCATGGAAGCGGGAAGCAGCCCCGACGCCCGCCTTGCCGCGAAGGACATGCGCTTCAGCCTTGAAAGCGCCATTTCCGCCCTGCCCGAAGAACTTAAAACCTCGTTCGTCCTGTATCATCTGCATAAAAACCCCGTTAAAGACATCTCCGAAACGCTTGCCATCTCACCGAACGCGGTAAACATCCGTATTTTTAAAGCGCGTGAACGCCTGGCCAAAGAATTGGGGCCGAAATACCTGGAACAGTTCAATTAAAGGGACCTCAGGAGAGACCTATGAAAAATATCGACCTTGAAAAAGTTTTTGACGCGGCCTGCGGCAATATCCCCCTCAAAGAGCCGCGCGACCTCTGGCCGGGGGTCAGGACGGGGATAAAGAAAACCGGCGGACAAAGCCGCCCAGCAAGAACCCTCTGGGCAGCGGGATTTTCAGCCGCGGCCGTCTTGCTCGTCCTTTCCATCCCCGGCGCGACCGAAAGTATAAAGAACGGGATCAAGAAACTGTTTTCCAGCGCCTATTCGGTGCAGCTGGGGGAGAACGCCGCCGCGAGCGGGACCCTCATTTCCGCCGACGGCGAATTAAA
>CAZUQT010000162.1:0-6969 GCA_964622585.1 uncultured Elusimicrobiaceae bacterium
GGACCCCCCCGTTGGTGCCCGTGCTCATTTCGCCGGCGCCCTGCATCGGGGTCATCAGAGTCCCGCACTGGCCTATGGCCTGGTTCAGCGTATCGCCTATGAACCAGTAGCTTTTCTTGGCGGCGCGCAGGCTCGGGCCGAAAACGTTGCCGGGCTTCTCCCCGGACAGAGGGACGCCGGAGATCTGCCCCAGCCGGAAAGCCCGCGCCTGCTTCTCTATCGCCAGGGCGCCCGCGCGCTGGCCGGCGTTATAGAAGTAAACGTCGCAGGATCTAGCCAGGCCGTCGATAAAAGACACCTGCCCATGCCCCTTCTTGTCCCAGCATTTAAAAACGCGGCTGCCGGCGTCGTAGTAGCCGGGACAATAGAACTTCTCGTCAGTGCCGACGCGGCCGGACTCGAGGATGGCGGCGGCGGTGATTATCTTGAAAATTGAGCCGGGCGGATAGCTGCCCTGCAGCGCCACGTTGAACTCGGGCAGGGTCTTGCCCGCCGGCAGCCCTTCCCTTTCGGAGCCTGACAGCACGAACATATTGGGATCGTAATCGGGGGCGGAGGCGAAAGCGATGATGGCCCCGGTCCGCGGGTCCAGCGCCACCACGGCCCCTTTGCCGCTGATGGATTTCTTCAGGCCCTCCTCCGCGGCGGCCTGCGCTTTCGAATCTATGGTCAGGAAAATGTCGGCGCCGGGAACCCACTTGCGGCTTTCCAGCACCCTGTTGAGCTTGCCCCTGGAGTCCACCTCCAGGTAGATCCCGCCGTCCTTGCCCTTGAGTTCCTTCTCGTACATCTGCTCCAGGCCGGCCTTGCCCAGCCGCGAGTCCATGGAATAATTTTTGTCCCTGGAGCGGGAGGCCCATTCCTTGGGGTCCATCTTCCCTATGTAGCCCACCAGGTGGCTGAGATACGCGCCGAAGGGGTAATAGCGCCTGGCCTCGACGATAACGTCCACGCCGGGATACACGGCCTTGAGCTCCGAAAGGGCCAGCATGATCTTGGGCGGCAGGTTTTCCGCCAGGCGCACCGGCTTCTCCCTCGAGGCCGCTTTGTAGATATTCTTGCGCAGCGCGTCGAAATCCGCGCCCAGCGGCCTGGCCAGCGCCCTGGCCATGCGGTCGATCTCGGCGCCGCTTTTCGCCTGGCCGGGGAAATAAATGAGGCTGAAAGAAGGCTTGCTGGTGACCAGCGCCACTTCGTCGGAGGAGAAGATGCGCCCGCGCGGCGCGGCCTGGGCTATGATCTGGGTCCGGTTCTTCTCCGCGATCTCCCTGTAATGCGCCCCGCCCAGCACCTGCAGGTTCACCAGCCGCAGGATGAAGACGAGCGCGGCCGCGTAGGCCAGTATCCAGAGCAGCTCGAGCCTTTCCTGCGGTATCTGGCGGTCGATCATAGTATCCCTGTCCGCCGCTTGAGCCAGTAGAACACCTGGAACACGACCGGCACCGCCAGCGCGTTCAGGAAAGGCTCCGTAAGGAAAATTTTAAGGCCGGTGGGATTTATCCTGAAAAAGACGAGACTGAGCCCCTGGTAGAAAAGCATGCTGATCCAGGAAAGGGAAAGAGCGGCGACCAGCTGGGAGAAAAAGCTGTCCATGTCGAAGTGGCGCTTCACGACGTAGACGGCGTAAGCCATCAGCGAATAAGTGAGCGCGTAGCCGCCGAAAGCGCTGACGCCCAGGATGTCGGCGTAAAGCCCCAGGAAAAACCCCCAGGCCACGGCCTTCACCGGCCCGGCGAGGATGGCCGCGCTCAGGGCCGCCGCGAAGATAAAATTGGGCGCGAGGCCGAAAAAGGCCAGGTTCTGCGTCCACCACCAGTAAAAAGTGCCGGAGGCCAGGTACAGGAGGATCTCGAGGATTATAGCCATCAGCGTTCCGCTCCGGCCGCCGGGATATTTTCCTGCTGCAGGTGCCGCCTCACGACGAAGACCTCTTTAAGCGTGTTCAGGTCCACCGCAGGGGTGACGTCGGCGGTTATGAAATTCATGAAAGATTCGCGGGGATAGACTTTCGCCACTTTGCCCACCGGCACGCCGGCCGGGAAAAGCAGGCCGCCGGAGGCGGTAGTGATCTCCGCGCCTTCCGCCAGCTCCGACTGCTCCGGGACATAGTTCACCTTCAGCAGCCAGGTGCCCTTGCCCTCCACCAGCGCCTCGAGCCCGGACGGCGCGATCGAGCAGACCGCGGAGGCGGCGCTGTTGGTGATCAGCAGGACCTTCGAAAATTTCGGGTAAACCTCGAACACGCGGCCCGCCAGGCCGGCGCGGCCCTCCTGCATCCCGAGCACGGTGTCGTTCACTTCTATCCCATCATCCGAGCCCTTGCTTATGAAGAAGGAGCCGTACCAGTCGGACGGCGTCTTATTGACCACCCTGGCCCAGGAGCCGGCCCAGGGCAGGGTACGGGAAAGCCTCAGCTCCTGCGCGAGCCGCTCGTTCTCGGAAACCGTAGCGGAAGCGTTAAGGAGCTTCACCTCTAGCTCCTTGACCTTCTCCCTGAGGGCGCGGTTCTCCTGGTCCGTGCTCAGCAGCGAGACGAAATTAGCCGGGACATTGCGCACGAAATACCCGTACCGGGCGCCGTAATGCAGCGAGGGGTAAAGGCTGTAGCTGGCCACGATCCGGGCCGTATGCGCTATTTTTGATGCGGGGAACATAAGGAGGAGGACCGACAGGACGGCAAAAAAAACTACCGCGTAGTTAGCTGCGTCCTTTTCTCTGCTCATCGCCTATCGCCTTGAGGACCCCTCCTGAAAACCGCCCGCCCCTCTGAAGGGGTCAGCTGCGGTAGGAATTCAGGAATTCGGGCCGCTGGATCTTATCCAGCTCTTCAAGATACTTACCGCAACCCAAGGCGACACAACTCAAAGGATCGGCAGCCCTGTGGACGGGCAGTTCGGTTTCCTGCCGGATCAGCTCCGGGAAACCGCGCAGGAGCGAGCCGCCGCCGGCCAGCACCATCCCGCGGTCCACGAGGTCCGAGGAAAGTTCGGGCGGAGTAGCTTCCAGCACCTGCTTGATCACGTCCACTATCAGCTGGACAGGCTCCATGAGGGCCTGCCTTATCTCTTCAGAAGTCACAAGAATCGTCTTGGGCAGCCCCTTGGCCTGGTCCCTGCCCTTAACTTCGATAGTTTTTTCTTCTTTTAAAGGGAAAACCGAACCGATCTGTATCTTTACCTCTTCCGCGGTAGTTTCGCCTATGACTAAATTGTGCTTGCGCCGGAAATACTGCACTATGCACTCGTCCATCTCGTCCCCGGCCACGTCGATGGACTTCGCTACGACCATGCCGCCCAGCGAGATGACCGCCACCTCGGTGGTGCCGCCGCCTATATCGCATATCATGCTGGCGTGAGGCTCCGAGACCGGGAGGTCCGAACCTATGGCGGCGGCCATCGGCTCCTCTATAAGCTGCACCTCGCGGGCGCCCGCCTGTTCGGCGGATTCCTGCACGGCGCGCTTCTCCACTTCGGTTATGCCCGACGGGATGCCTATCACTATGCGGGGGTGCAGCAGGCTGCGCCTGTTATGCACCTTGCGGATGAAATATTTTATGAGCTCCTGGGTGAGTTCGAAGTCGGCGATCACGCCGTTCCTGAGCGGGCGCACGGCGACGATGTTCGACGGGGTGCGGCCCAGCATCAGCTTGGCTTCCGCGCCCACGGCCAGCACTTTCCGCCTGTTCTTGTCTATCGCGACGACGGAAGGCTCACGCAGCACGATACCCTTGCCTTTTACGTATACAAGGGTATTCGCGGTGCCGAGATCGATCCCGATATCGTTGGAGAACAGGCTGAAAAAGTAGTCGAACAGTCCCATTAAGCTCCTGAATTAAACCAGTTTAACCAGCGCCGCTTCGGCCGCGTCGCCCCTGCGGGCGCCGAGCTTGAGGATGCGGGTAAAGCCGCCGGGCCGCTCTTTGTAGCGGGGAGCGAGCACGTCGAACACCTTGTGGTACACGACTTTATCTTTGATGATGCGGCGGACTTCGACGCGGCGGTTGTTCTTCGCGTCGGCGATCACGCGCTCCACCACGCGGCGGAGTTCCTTGGCCTTCGGGAGGGTGGTTTCCACCTTCTCGTGCAGCAGGAGGCTCGTAGCCATGTTGGAGAACATCGCCCGGCGGTGAGAGCCGGTCCTTGAAAGTTTTCTGGCGCCCAGGTTGTTTATCATAAGGGTTCCTTAAAAATAATCTTAGTCTATCTTCATGCCGAGGTCAAGGCCCATCTCTTTGAGCTTTTCCTTGATCTCGTCGAGCGATTTCTGCCCGAAATTCTTCACGGCCAGCAGGTCGTCCTCGGACTTGCGGACCAGTTCGCCGATCGTGCGGATGCCGGCCACCTTGAGGCAGTTGGACGCGCGGGAGGAGAGTTCGATCATCTCCACGCCCTGGTCCAGCTTGCCGGACAGCTCGCCGCCGGCTTCTTTCTTGGCTTCCTCGGCCTTGGCGGGTTCCTTCGCGGCTTCTTCGGCCGGCAGGAAAGGCATTATGGAGCGGCGCAGCAGCGCGGCGGTGTTGCTGACGGCGGCGGCGGGGCTCAGCGTCCCGTCGGTCCAGACCTCGAGCACGAGCTTGTCGTAGTCGGTGCGCTGGCCCACGCGGGCGTTCTCCACGGTGTAGTGGACTTTCTGGATCGGGGAGAAGATCGCGTCCATGGGGATGAACTCCATCGGGAGGTTCATGCGGGCGCGGATCTCGTCGGAAGTGAGGTAGCCGGAACCGCGGGCGATCTCGAGCTCGGCTTCGAACTCGGCGCCGGATTCCACGTGGGCTATCACGAGGTCCTTGTTGATGATGTCGACGTTGGAGTTCTCGCGGATGTCGGAAGCTTTAACTTCCTTCTTCCCCTTTACGGAGATTTGCACGGTCTCGGGGCCCTCGCCCTTGAGGCGCACGCGGAGCTTCTTGAGGTTCAGGACGATATTCACCACGTCTTCCTGCACGCCGTTGACGGCGGAATATTCGTGCCTGGCTCCCTTGATGCGCACGGCCACCACGGCCGCGCCCTCGAGGCTCGAGAGCAGGATGCGGCGCAGGGAATTACCCACGGTGTGGCCGTAGCCCTTTTCGTAGGGCTCGGCGGTGAACCTGGAGTAGTTCTCGGTCTTCGACTTGTCGTCGATGTTGAGGGCTTCGGGAATAACCAGCTGCTTTGAGAAAGTTGCCATTAGTAACCTCGCTTGCTTGGAATAGAATTAAACCGTCGCTTATTTGGAGTAGAACTCGACGATGAGCTGCTCATCGACGGAGATGCTTGACTCCGCGCGGTCGGGCCAGCGCACGAGCTTGCCCTTCTTGGAACCGGCGTCCCACGACAGGAAGCTGGGGCGCTGGGTGGTCTTCTCGGCGTGCTCCAGGCCCTGCTTGACCAGGACCGTCTCCGCGGTCTTCGCGTTTATGGACACCTCGTCGCCGGGCTTGAGGATGGCGGAAGGGATGTCCAGGCAGCGGCCGTTGACCGTGATATGCCCGTGGTTGACGAGCTGGCGCGCCGCTTTGAGCGACACGGCGAAACCGAGGCGCCGCACTATATTGTCGAGGCGGACTTCCAGGAAGCGCAGCAGGGCCGCGCCGGTCTGGCCCTTGTCCTTGGAGGCCTTGTTGAAGAAGCGCTTGAACTGGGCTTCGGTCACCTGGGCGGAGAGGCGGGCTATCTGCTTCTCGCGGAGATGTTTGCCGTAATCCGACATCTTGGTCGGGCGCTTGCCGGCGGAGAAGCGCTTGTCCTTCTCGGCTTTCGCGGCGCGGTCCACAAGGCAGTTAGTGTGGCACTTGGTTCCCTTGAGGAACATCTTCTGACTTACTTTTACGCATTTCTTGCAGCTGGGTCCGGTATATCTCGACATTAAAGTCTCCTTGCTAGTTTCGCCAGGTCAGTACTTGACGGCGTTATTATACTCTGCGCGCCTTGGGCGGCCTGCAGCCGTTGTGCGGGATCGGGGTGATATCCTTGATGGAGACCACGTGTATGCCGCTCTGGGCGATGCCGCGGATGGCGGTCTCGCGCCCGGGGCCGGGGCCGCTCACGAAAACCATGGCCTGCCTCACGCCGTAATCGGCGGCCTTGGCCGAGGCTTTTGCCGCGGTGATCTGCGCCGCGAAGGGGGTGCCCTTCTTGGTGCCGCGGAAACCGTTGCCGCCGGAAGTGGACCAGGCGATGACGCCGCCCTTCTCGTCGGTAAAGGTTATGATGGTGTTGTTGAAAGAGCAGTTGACGTACACGCGGGCGAACGCCACGGTGCGGTAACGGCGCTTGGCCTGAACTTTCTGGTCGGGTTTCTTCGCCCCGTCCTGGGCCTGGTTTTTATTTTCGTCTGCCATAGTTTTAAATCATCCTCCGTAGTATTTCCCCCCGCAGGGCGGGGGGATCCGCCTTAAGCCTTCGCCGTCGCTGCCGCCGCCTTGGCGGATGAACCCACCGTGCGTCTCCGGCCCCTGCGGGTGCGGGCGTTGGTGCGGGTGCGCTGGCCGCGGGCGGGAAGATTCCTTCTGTGCCGGTAGCCGCGGTAGCTGTTTATTTCGACAAAGCGCTTAAGGTTGGCGGAGATCTCCCTGCGGAGCTCGCCCTCTACCTTGTATTCTTTCGCGATGTAGGCGTTAAGCAGACCCACCTGGTCCTCGGTGAGATCTTTTACCCTGATCTCAGGGTCGATCTGGGCTTTCAGGCCCTCAAGTATCTTTTTAGCCATGGGCCGCCCGATGCCGAAGACATAGGCGAGGGCGATGCTGACCTTCTTCTCTCTGGGTAAATCCACACCTGCTATACGTGCCATACTTTCTCCTCTTTAACCGCTGTTGATCGATATTTTCCCGGCGTTAAGCCGGCCGCTGCTTACTGGTTCAGCCCTGGCGCTGCTTGTGGCGCGGATCGTCGCAGATCACGCGTACCACGCCCTTGCGCCTGACTATCACGCACTTTACACAAATTTTCTTTACGCTCGCTCTTACTTTCATTGAAGCACCTCTGA
>CAZUQT010000163.1:0-6957 GCA_964622585.1 uncultured Elusimicrobiaceae bacterium
CGTAGCCGGAGTTGGATTTAAGCGCTTCGGCGTAAGCCCAGGCGCCTTTTTCCAGTTCCCCCGCCCGCACGTAGGCGTTGCCGAACTCGTAGTTGCCGTTAACTTCGCGGGAGTTCGCCTCCCAGGCCGCGCGAAGCTGAGATACCGCCGCCTGGAAATTGTTCGCGCGCATCGCCCTGAAACCGTTGAAATAGTGGAACTCCCGGGTGAACTGCCGCTCCCAGAGCCAGGCGCCTCCGAGGCAGCACAGCAGGAGGACCCACGCCGAGGCGGATGCCAAAGCCGCGCGGGCGGGCTTCCAGGGCGGGCAGGTTCCCGCGCCGCAGGTTTTGAGGGCAAGGGCGCCGGCGACCCACCAGAAGGCCAGGGCGGGCACGGCAAAGTGGATGGAAACGTTAAGGAGGTTGTCGACCAGCGCTCCGGCGAGCCCGGCGGCCAGCGGCACGGCCTCGTAGCGGGCTTCCGGGGGCGTGGAAAGGTAGAAGCGGCGGAAGCCGTAAAAAAGCACCGTGAGGAACCACAGGTAGGCGCCGAGACCCAGGAGCCCGGCCTGGGACCACTGCTCCAGCACTTCATTGTGCGCGTTATTGGCGTGGGTGCGCAGACCCCGCATCACGGGATAGCTGGCCATCAGGCGGCCCTGAAAAAACGGGTAGAAGAGCTCGAATTGCCCCCAGCCATTGCCGAGCAGCGGGTTCTCAAGGCCCATCTGCCAGGCGCTGGTCCAGATAAGCAGGCGCTGGTGGAAAGAGGAATAGATCCTGCCGTTATCGCCGGAAAGGCTGAAAGCGGACGGGGACCCGATGCCGGTGACGGCCTCTCCTACGCGGTCCACCAGGCCGGACCGGGAAAGGTCCTTCGAGTTCACCGGCCAGAGAAAGCACAGAACCAGGGCGACGGAAAAAAACGGGTAAAGAAATTTCTTATTGGCCTTCAGCTGCCCCCTGTGCGAAGCGAAAGCGAAGAGGAAAGCGAAAGCCGCCGCCGCCCCCAGCCACGAGGAGCGCGTCATGCTGCACATCAGCATGCATTCGAAAGAGAGGAAGACCAGGCCGTAGTAAAACCGCTTCACGCGGGTATCGGCCTTCATAAGCAGGGAGGCGGCCAGGGGAAGGAAGATAACGACGTAGGTGGAAATAAAGTTGGGATTGCCGAAGGTGGAAACCGAGCGGTTGCCGTAGGGAGTAAGCAGCTTGGCCCAGACCAGCTCTATGCTGAAATACTCGAGGATCCCGTATAGCGACGCTATCGCGCCGGCGGAAAGCGCGAGGTGCAGTATGTCTTCCTGGCGGCAGCGGCGGATAAGCAGGTAAACGGCGGCGAAGGCGGAAACCCAGACCCGCGCCGCGTCGGGATCGAAGGACCGCTCGAAAAGGCCGTCGCCGGAGAGCGGAACTCTGAGCCACTGGAACAGGAACCAGAGCGCGCCCCAGCCGAGGATAAAAACCAGCCACTTTCCCGCCGGGACCTCCGCGTCCCTTCCGGCGTAGGGCACGCTGAGCGCGAGGTAGAAGACCGCGAGGCAGTTGACAAGGAAGAACATTCCCGCCTTCAGGCCCTCCGACGCCATGGCCGGCCTGAAAAAAGGCGCGTGGCCGAAATAGGACCAGGCGAAAGAGGCGAGATAGATCAGCGCGAGCGCGGCCAGCGGCCTGGTCAGCGGCGTCACCGGAATGAGCCAGGCCCCAGCCTTAAGGGAGGCGCGCAGGAAAAGGGCCGCCGCGGCCAGTATGGCGACGTTAAGGATCGTTATCTGCAGGTAGTAGGGGTTGCGGGTAAGCCCGGTGAAAAAAAGCAGCGGCGCCACAAAAAACGCCGTCGCAAGAAGGAAGACCAGCGGGGCGCGCGGCACGCGGATATTGTTTTCTGGGTCTGGCATTATAGGCAGATATGTTAAAAGCCGAAGTCGTTCAGCCCGCAAGCCTGAAGGCCGCCGTCCCGCACCTGTCCCCTACCCCGCAGCCTCACTTTACAAACCCGCCCGGCTTGAGCGCTCTACTAGTTCTTTGCCGGCTGCTGCATCCCGCCGGGCACCCGGCCGGCCGCTATGGGCAGGTTCCGGCGCGCCTGTTCGAAGTTCGGGTCCAGTTCGAGGGCCTTCCTGTAGTTCATGACGGCCTCCGCGAACCTCCCCAGGGCGTACTGCACGTTCGCCAGGGTGGTGTACGCCTCGGCCGAACCGTGATTGTGCCCGGGAACATAACACTTCCAGGCGTCGATATTGTGCAGGTACTCCCGCTCGGCCGACTTCAGGTCATTGCGCATTATGTAGATCTGCGCTTTGCGGAAATAATTGACCGGGTAAACCGGGTCCAGGTTCTCGTAAAGATTGAAGCGGGCCAGCGCCTTGTCCAGGAACTCCTCCGCCTCCTTGGGCTTTCCCTGCTTCATCATGTAGTCGTGCATCTTCATGTAAAGAGTGCCCACCTGGTGGTGCATCTGCACGTAATTGGGAGCCATCGCGCGCACGGCCTCGTAGGAGTCCATCGCGCGGTCGTAATCGTTGCGCGGCTCGTCTTTCCTGTCCCCCCATTCCGGCCGGTAGGATTTCTCCATGTTGAAGCGGTCGTTAAAGACATTGCCCGTGAAATAGTAGGGCATGATGAAGAACCGGTTGAGCTTGTTGACCTTGGTGTAGTAGCTTATGGCGTCTTCCCATTTTCCCTGCTTCGAGAAGTAGATGGCCATGTTATGGTAGACGTCGCCCTTGAACCAGCCCCAGAAATAATACATCGGGAAAAGGGTGAGCAGAACCACGACCGGCACGGCCGCGGAAACGCCTTTGAGCATAGTGCCGCAGAAAGCGTAGACCGCGTACCCGACGCAGAGCAGCATGGCCGCCCAGGCGATATACCACTGCAGGATCTCTCCGCTGGCCACGTAGTTGCGCAGGGGGCCCTGCAGGCCGGAGAACTCGCTGACTACGAGGTAGGCCGCATAGAGGACGCCCGTCACGCCCGCCGCGCGGGCGAGCCAGACGGCCCAGACGAAGATCCCGTCCGCGCCGGCGCTCTTTTCGGACTCGGTGCGGGCGGGCTGCACCTCTTCCTTGTAATGCAGCTCCCACAAAGCGCGGCCGCGCGCCAGGTTTATTATGACCCCCGGCAGCAGGCCGAAAAAGACGCCCGACGAAACGAAGCGCATGCTGACGTCGGTGCAATTATGCGCCAGCATGCCCAGCAGCGAAGTGAGATAGCCCAGCAGGTCGTAGGCCAGCGGCGGCGGGCGCGAGCCCTTGAGATTTTCCGTAAGCGTGGAGAGGCCTCTCAGGCCCACGACGGTCACGAACATTATCACCCAGAGGTAGAGACCCATCCCTATCAGGCCGTTGTCCATCCACTGCTCGAGGTGCTCCTCTTCGGCGTGGTCCGTCTCGGTATTGTGCTTGCCCTCAATATGGAAAATTGCCGGGCGGCGGTAGGCCGGGTAGATCACCTTGAAACTGCCGACGCCGACCCCGGTCAAAGGGTGCGATTCCACCATTTCCCAGGTGGATAGCCAGGTGTTTATGCGGAAGCTGTAGGAGACCGGGTTTCCCAGGTGGTAAACGACGCTTATGGCTATGATAGGCAATATCGACGCCAGGCTTAAGAACGCGGTCCTGCTTATTTTCAGCCTGTCGCGCAGGAAGAAGTAGCCGTAGAAAACCGCGAAAATGAAGGAGGAAATGCCGAAGCCCAGCCAGGCGCCCTTCGTCTGCGTCGCGTAGAGGCAGAGCAGGTTCATGAAGATAAGCGGCAGCAGGAAAACGGATTTACGCTTCAGCCACTGCGTAACTATTATCGGGAGTATCAGCACCAGGAAATTGCCGAAGAAATTGGGGTTGCCGTAGGTGGAGAAAACGCGCGGGCCGAAGGCCCAGCGCCAGATGAACGGGTCGATGCCCGGCCCGATGTCCTTGGGCGGAAAGAACCGCGTATCGAGGAACTGGACCACTCCGTAAAGGATGGAGATATAAGCCGTGACGATCAGGATCTTGGTCAGCTTGTCGATGGCCTCCGAAGTGAATTCCCTGATAATGATGAGCGTGACCGACATGTAGAGCACGTAGCGCACGAAATCGTCGACGCTGGGGCCCCTGTACGGCGCGCTGAGAAAGGAAATTATGACGTAGAGCAGGTAGGCGAAGAACGGCGCCAGGAAGATGAAGTCCTCGCGGCGGAAAGCGCGGCGGCCCTCGAGCACGAGCAGGGAGACCCACATGCCGAGCAGGCCTATGCCCCCCATCTGCAGCAGGGTTATTTTAACCTGGGCGGAATCGTAGGTGCGCAGGTAGAAGGTGTCGGAAACGAGGAGGTAAAGTATCGGGAGCCACCACCAGATGGCCTTGCGGGCGAAGCTGACGCCGGGCGCGAAATTTATTTCTTCATATTCCGTAGCGGGAGTGATTATTTTTTTTGCCATGATAGCTGGAGGAAGCTGCCGGAGGCGGTCAGGAAAGCGGCCTGAACTGCGCCAAACCCCTATGTGCAAAATATTCAGCCGAGGATGGGACTTGAACCCACAACCCTTCGCTTACGAAGCGAATGCTCTACCAATTGAGCTACCTCGGCATGTGACGACGGTATATATAATAGTAAATTATAGAGAACTTACAAACCCCAAATAAACCGTACGTGTGAGCCAGGGGTCAGCGCGGAGCGGCCCATAGCCCCACGGCGCGCTTCCGGGCCGCCCTATAGGCGGTTAAGAACCGCTCCTGGTACCGGACATTGGGCGGGATGGTCATGACCGAGGCGTAGCCGGCGGCGATGATCTCCTCGTTCAGCATCTTCCCGGATTTCAAATATACGTAGGCCAGTATCCTGCCATAACGGTCGCGCGGCTGGACGTCCTGCTCGATAGTTATAAAATCCCCCGGCTTGACGAGGGACTTCGTGAAAGCGGCCGCGGCCTTCCCGAGGCCGACGATCGCTTTAAGGTCGCTGCCTGACCGCCCGGCGTCCTTCTTCGCCTTTTTGTTCGCCTTGCTCTCGGGCGTGTCTATGCCGATAAGCCGGATGCTCTCTTTATTGCCGGCCATGAGGACTTTGATCGTATCGCCGTCGATAACATAGAGCACCTTCAGCGGTTCGGAGCTGGCGGCGGCGCCGGACAGTACGGCCCCGAACATCAGCCCGCATAAACATAATATCCTGGATCCGGAGTAAATTATTCTCATCGATAGAAGCTCCTGCCTGAAGTATGGGATGCCGCGGAAGCGGCGATCCGGAATAATCGACCGTCAGAATTTGATGACGCCCAGGTTCTTCAATTCCCTGAAGCATCTTATCGTCGCCTTGACGTCGGCGGCCGCGTCGTGCTCGCCCTCGAAGCCTGTCTGGAACAGCCTGGAATACAACTCCGCGAGCTTCGGCCACTTGTAGCCGTAGGGGCCCGGGATAGCGCAGAAATTGGTGGAGCTCTGCATGGTGCAGATCCTGGTTTTGGCGGGGAGGGTGTCCGGCATCTGGCTGCGCAGGAATTCGGCGCCGACGATCTTCTCGTCAAAGCTGATATTGTGCGCGATGAGGTAGTCGGCGCGGCTGACAGCGTCCTGGAACCCGCCGAGAACGGCCTTAAGGTCGCTTCCCTCTTTTTCCGCCCGCTCGGTGGAGATGCCGTGTATCCGCGCCGCCTCGGCGGGGATCGTAAAGCCGGCCGGCTTGATTATTGAATTAACGTTGGAGATCTCGTTCCATTCGGCGTCGAAAAAAACGTACGCGAGCTGGACCAGCCGGGGCCAGTTTGCAAGGTCGGTCACGGGGGCTTTCCAGTTCCGGGGCAGGCCGGTCGTTTCGGTGTCGAAAAATAAATACATGTTCTTTATTTGATCTCTTTTATCGCCGGATGGTCCGCGATGAGCGACATGGCTTTGGCGAGGAGCGGCTTGCCCGCGGCCGAGTAGCGCCAGGGAGAGGCGCCCGAAGAATGCGGCAGCGGGATCAGGTCGAAGGATAGTCCGCCGCGGTCAAGGTGAAAAACTTTTCCGACGACCTCGTCGAGCTTTTCAACTTCCATGAACTGGGCGATGGCCAGTTTGCCGATGGGGATGATCAAAGCGGGCCGGAGTATTTCGAGTTCGCGGTCCAGCCACGCGGAGCAGGTTTTAACCTCTTCGGGGGCGGGAACCCTGTCCCCGCCGGAAGCTTTTTTCCCGGGGAAGCAGCGGCAGACGGCCGCCATATAGATCGAAGAACGGAATTTAGCCTCGTCGATGCCGGCGGCTTCCCTGAACCAGCGGAAAAGCGTCTTGCCGGCGGTCCAGGCGAAAGGGCGCCCGAACCTGGGCTCTTTATCGCCCGGGGCCTGGCCCACGGACATGACCCGGCTCACTACCGGCCCGCCGCTCACCGGCGGCGGCATCATCTCCGGGCAGCGGCGGCATTTCAGGAGCGCGGAGACATGCTTAACAAGTTTCTCTTTAGTCCCCCCGGGCGGGAGGCTGGGCTTAAGTTTGTTGCTCATTCCTGGTTCAGACGGCTCCCCACTGTTTCAGGACTTCCTGCTCCTCGCCGGTGGAAGAGACCTTCTTGAACTTCGCGCCGGATACGCCGTGCACGCGGGCCTGGCATTGGGGCCAGGTGATATGGCGCTCTACGTTCCCGCCTACGAAGCTGAGATAGTAGCCGCCGGCTTTGGACCTTGATCTGGACGGGGAAGAGGATTTTTGCCGCAGGGCCGGTTCGCGCAGGTGCCCGGCCTCCGGCTCAAGCAGGGAGTAACCGCAGCCGACCGCCGGTCCGTCGTAAAGACTTATCTTTACGCCCTTGGAGAAAGCCACCGCTATCACGTCGCAGCGCTCGTTGAGCTCGTGCCCGGCATGGCCTTTTACGTGGCCCCAGGTCAGCCGGCCCTTCCGCGCCTGGACCAGGGAGTCGAGGCGCTCCCAGAGGTCCTGGTTGACCACCGGCTTGCCGGCCGCCGTCCGCCAGCCATTGCGCTTCCAGCCGTGTATCCAGCCCTTGATGCCGTTTA
>CAZUQT010000164.1:0-6952 GCA_964622585.1 uncultured Elusimicrobiaceae bacterium
GGTCTTGGTTTGGTGGTTATCGCGGGTGTTGCGTTAGTCGTGGGTAATGCGCGCGGGCGGGTGGTGGTCTATGCCCGATTCGGTGCGGTCTATTATCCGCCCAATCATATTAACTACGCGTTTCGGGTGAGCGCCCTTGGCGGTCTCGCCTGAAAGCATCACTGAGGAGGTCAGCTCAAGCACGGCGTTGGCGATGTCGGTAACCTCCGCGCGGGTGGGGTAGGGCATTTCCGTCATGGACTCGAGCATCTGCGTCGCGACTATCACGGGTTTGCCGGCCATGTAGCAATGGTTGATAATGGTCTTCTGCATGCCGGGCAGCTCTTCAATAGGCAGTTCTATGCCCAGGTCGCCGCGCGCCACCATGATGCCGTCCGAATCCCGGATAATTTCGTCGAGGTTGGCCAGGGCCTGCTTATCCTCTATCTTGGCGATCAGCTTTATAGGCGAATCGGCCCTGGCGGCGCGGACGATCGCGCGCACGTCCGTGATGTCGCTGGCGGTCCGGACGAAGGACAGGGCTATGTATTCAAAGCCGTTATCAACGGCGAAGGCTATATCTTTTTTATCTTTTTCCGAGAGGAACGGGATGGGGTAGTGCACCCCGGGGATGGCGAGGTGCGCTTTGTCCTTAAGTTTCCCTTCGTTAAGTACCCGCAGGCTGACCGCCCCGGGCCATTCGCCGTGAAGCTGGGAGACTTCCAGCTCTATGAAGCCGTCCTGCAGCAGGACGCGGGTCCCTACCCGGCAGAGCTTGTCTATCCGGGGCAGATTGGTGTAAAAATGGCGCTTCTCCGGCGGGAGGCAGGAGATCTCCTCCGGCTGTTTCTCCGTGCTCTCGACATAAAGGGTTTCCCCTTTGGATATTGCCACGGGCTTATTGTAGCCGAACAGCCTGACTTCCGGCCCTTTGGTGTCAAGCATGATGGCCAGCGGCACATCCATTTCTTTGCGCACGGCCCGCAGGACGCGGATCCTGTTGAGGGCTTCGTCATAGCTGCAGTGGGAAAAGTTCAGCCTGGCGACGTTCATCCCCTCTTTTATGAGGTCCCGTATGCAGGTCTCGCTCTCGGAGGCCGGGCCTATGGTGCAGACCACCTTGGTCCTGCGCGTAGTGTAGAGGTTCTTTGTAAAAGCGTTGGCCATCATACTGTCGCCCCTGCCGGGCGGCGGAACTGGAAGGTGTCTGACATGTTGTTCACGGTTTTCATCTTTCTATTATAGTAAATAGCCGGAAGGCCATTTTTTCTATGGCGGGCGGCGCCGGTTTTAGTAAAATTACCGGTAAGAGATCCGCCCGGGAGGGACCATGGCTGTATTTATAGAAAAGCCTAGCATAGTAAAAGCGGCCGGTAATAAGCCGAAGGTTATAGAAGAATTC
Organism: uncultured Elusimicrobiaceae bacterium; assembly: GCA_964622585.1. Classification (GTDB taxonomy): domain Bacteria; phylum Elusimicrobiota; class Elusimicrobia; order Elusimicrobiales; family UBA9959; genus UBA9959. The sequence continues at coordinate 1,382 of CAZUQT010000164.1, forward strand.
ATAGGACGGGTCAATACCGCGAATACGACGATAAGCGTTGCCCGCATGGTGAGCCCCGCCGGCTGGGAGGAACCGCCGCAGGCCCCCCGCTTCTCGGAATACACCCTGGTCCTGAAAGGGATGCTCAGGGTAGAGACTCCGTCGGAAACTTACGAGGTCAGGGCCGGCCAGGCCATAACAGTGGAGCCGGGCGAGCGGGTGCGCTATTCCACCCCCGAGCCGGAGGGCGCCGAATACATAGCCATCTGCCTGCCCGCTTTCTCTCATGAGACCGTGCGCCGGGAAGGCTGATCGATAAGCCGGAAAAGGACAGGCCGCTCCAGGAGCGGCCTGTTTTTTATGCCATCCGTGACTTGAACTTTACGGTCTTGCCGGCCACGATAAAGTCTTCGCCGCCGCGGTGGTGTATGGTTTTGGGATTCTTTTTAGAAGTGTCGACCCAGGCTTTCAGGACCTTGAAGATGAAGAAGTTATATTTCCCAGCCATCCGCGCGTCGGCCAGTTCGCATTCCAGGCTGGCGTAGCATTCTTTTATCAGCGGGGCTTCGACCGCGGAGGCTTTCACCGGGGTGAGGCCGAATTCCCTGAACTTGTCCACCTTGGCCCCGGATGCATTCCCGCAGGCCACGGCTTTCTCAGCTATTTCCAGCGTCGGGATATTGATGACGCATTCCCTGGTCTTTTTAACGATGCCGAAAGTATAGTTCCGGTCGCTGATCACGCAGCCGACCAGGGGCGGGTTGAAATCTATCATGGTATGCCAGGACATGGTCATAATATTGTTGCGCCCTTTCAGCGCGGTGCTTACCATGACGACCGGCCCGGACTCTAGCAGGCTGTAAACCTTGGACAGGGGAAATGATCTTTTCATATTTTCAGACCTCCGCTCATTGTTTGGCTTTAAACCGGGAGATAAGGACGCCTATCAGCGCGCCGGGGATGGCGCCTGCGTAGCCGAGCAGCATGGCCGCGCCTATTTCGAAGGGCCAGAGGTTGTGGGAGGTGGGGTCGACCATGGTCGTCTCTACGATCACGCGGGCCAGGGCGGCGGCCGGCATGGCCAGGGCGGCCGCCCTGGTTATGCCGGAGAACCTTGCGGCGGGAATGCGCAGGCGCGCGACCGCGGCTACGGCGGCGATGATCGCGCCGCCGATAATTACGCCGGCCGTGCTGGTTTTATTGTAAGGCGTCAGCCAATGCGGCACGCCCACCAGGAAAAAAGCGGCGAGGAATTCAGCGGTAAGCGGCCGGTTCTTAAGGTTCATCGGCTTTCTTCCTTTATGTCCTGAGGGCGGCGGCGGAGCCGGCCAGCCCTTTCAGGAAAACGGCGCCGCGCAGCCAGCCGGCGGAAATGCAGGAGACCGCTATCGGGGTGAACAGCGTCTTTATGGTCCTGTTCCAGAAGGGATAGTTCTCGTCCGCCAGGCGCAGAAGCCCGGCGGAGACTACGAGGAAAACTACGGGCGACAGCCAGAGTTCGCGGGGCAGGACGGCCAGCAGGCTCTGCTTCGTAAGCAGGGTCGAAAGTCCTACCGCCGCCGAAAGCGCCCAGATCAGGAAGCTGGCCAGGGCGAAGATCACGCCCGTAAGCATCATGCTGAGCGTGTACTTCTTCCACAGAAAAAGGAGGAAAGAAAACACGACCAGCGCCGAGGGGATGAACCAGAGAGCGTAGGCCATCGCCGCCTGGTGCTGGCCGTAGAAAGTCAGCAGATCCGACCGGAAGGATGAAAAACTCTGGAATTTCGCGGGCTCCCGCGTCTTGAGCCGCTTCATTATTTTACCGGCCGCTCCCGGAAGCGCCATTCCGCGCGGAGAGGCGGCGCCGCTCCCGCCGGCCAGGCCCAGCTGCCTGGTAAGTTCGTTGGACTTGAACTGCAGTTTCGGGGCGGCGTCCCTCATCAGCCCGCGCTCCTCGTCGGAAAGACCCGCCGCCGACCTCGGCTGCGGGTTGCCCAGTGATTTAAGCTCGGCCACGGTGTTCTGGAGGTCGGCTAATTCGCGGCCCATCTCACGCGAGCTTTCGTCGGATGCCCCGGCCGCGGGCAGCCCCGGTATTCCGGCCGCGGGCAGCCCGGAGATCCCCCCCAGCATATTAGGAAGGTTGGAGGCGCCGGCCGACAGGGCGCCCAGCAGAAGAAGTTTAAGCAGGTTCTTTAACATCTTCCCCCTCGTAGAAGCCCACGACCCTGCCGATGGTCTGCACATAGGCGAAACCCCGGCCTGGTTTATCCAGCTCGACTTCCTTTACTATCCCGTCGAGTATCTTGTCCGCGGTTTCCTTCGTCGCGGCTATCAGTATTACCTGTTTCTCGGCTTCGATGAACATCCCGAAAACGCTCAGTTTCTGCCTCACGCCGGTGCCGCGGCCGTAAAAGCTGGTAACGCCGGGCGCGCCAAATTTAAGCGCCGCGTCTATGGCCCGCTGCCCGTCCTTGCGCTGCACCACCACGGTTATTAGCTCCATGCTCCTGCTCATTGATCCTCCAGTGCCGGAATAGGTCCCTGTAAAATACCGCGTAAATATTATGTCGCCCCGCTGCAGTCAAGTATATCAAAAAATATAAACTGCCGGCCCGGAGCGATTTATGGATGAGAAGGCGGCTGTGCCTTGGCGGGTTTGACCGGCGCCGGCGCGGCCGGCCCGGGGAGGTTCTGGCGCCTGGCCTTTTTCCCGGGACAGACCTTGTCCAGCGCGCGGGACAAAGCCCCGTATTTTTTAAGGCGCGGATTTATCCGGATCAGGGCCCCGGCGGCGGCAAAGCGCTGGCGGCAGTCCTTCGACTTGAAAGCGATCCATAATTCCGGCACGGCCTCGAAGGCTGCCGGCCCCATTGCGCCCAGCGCGGCGGCTGCCGTGATCCTGGCTTCCAGGTCCGGGCTTCTAAGCGCGGCCGTCAGAGCGGCCGTATCGTTCGCCTTGGGAGCCGGGGCAGCGGGGGCCGCTTTAGCGAGGGCTGTCTTTGCCCAGCCGGCGGCGGCGTCGGTCCCTCCGGCCGCTTTTTTGAGCGCGGCGGCAAGATTCTTTGGCAGGGAACTATAGGAGGCGGCAGGATAGGAGGCGAGGGCCATGGCCGCCTGGCCGCGCACTTTTTCGTCGGCGTCTTCAAGCGCGCCGATAAGAGCTTCAGCCGCCTCCGCCGGCGGAGGGGTCATCGAAGAGAGGACCTTCGACGCCCCGGCGCGCGAAGACGGATTGGCGGATCTTAAGGCCGCGGCCAGCCAGAGCCCCGCCGGGCTGCCGATCGCGGACAGCGCCGCGGAGGCTTGCCCTGCCACCGCCGGGTCATTACTTATTGCAGCGCGCGCCAGGGCCGGGATAGCGCTTTCAGCCGCCGGACCCATCTGCCCAAGTACGGCCGCCGACCACAGGGCCAATTCTTTTTTTCCTTTTTCGAAATTTTTTATCAGCACGGGCACTGCCGCGGCCCCTTTGTAGATAAGCGCCTGGCTTACTTTCGAGCGGAGGGCGGGATCCGTGGTAATGAGGGCCGCTGCAAGCGCCGGCGTGGCCGCGTCCAGTCTTTTTAGCGCCCTGTCGGCGGAGTCGGCTACGTCCGTGTCCGCGTCGTTGAGCGCCGCTATCAGTTCCGGGATCGCGCCGGCCGCGGCGGGCCCGAGGTCCTCGATCGCGGCGGCGGCGCGGGCCCTGTCCGGAGAATCTTTCTTTTTCAGGATCTTTTTGAGGCGCGCGACCGCTTTATTTTTTGATTTCTCGCTTGATTTAGCGACGGCTTCTATCGCCTCCGACCTTACGAGCGGGTCGTCCGCCAGAAGGCGGCCGGTGACGGAGGAACAGCCGGCCTGCAGCAGCGCCGCGGCGCAGATAGAGCAAATAGCGAGGCGTTTCATAGCTGATATAAGGATACAATACTTGCGTATATGCCGTCACAAACTGTCAGCGAAGAAGCCCGCGGTCAAGCCCGTATAGGGGGTCCGGAGAACTTATAGTTTGACCGGCCCGCCGGCAGTCAATTCTTTTGGCGCGGCGCTTAAGGGCGTCAGTGTGAACGTGGCGTTCTCTTCTTCGTCGTTTACCGCCTTATAAATATAAAAAACGGAAAGTGGTTTAAGTTCCAGTTTCTCCCCCTCCAGGCAGACCTCAAAAACCTCCTTTTTCCCCGGCGGGATCTCGCGGGGCTTCACAAGAAGTTTCGCCCCCCTGCACCATTCCCGCAGTGGCCTGCTGTAGCAGTGCTCGATTATCAGGCCAAGCTCATTAGGCGGAAGAGGCTTGCACTCTTCTATAAACTCCTGGCTGTATAATTCCGCCTTCTCCGACTCTACTGCTCCCTCGCCGGCGCCGAGTTCCAGGCTGGCGCAGTCGCGGCTGAAGTACTTGTTCCCGTTATGGGTCCTGGACGGGGCGGGGACCTCTACCCGGGCGGCGCTTTCTTTAAACGACCCCAGGTCCGTGGCGAACCCGCCCTCCGCGGCGGCGGCCGCGGCGGGACACATAAGTACTGTTAACGCGATGAGTCTTATTTTCATACCTTTTATTCTCCTTGTGCTTTTAGCGCGCCGGGAAAACAAAAAACGGGAAAGCGAAAGGCTATGCCTTTTCGTTTTCCCGTGGGTACACCCCGTTAAGGCGGGGTCGCGTTTCACCCCGGGGCCGATCCCCCGGATTACACAGAGTTTATGTTCGCTGCGCCTGACTACCAAATTATTGTAATTATTTAAGCCGGTCCGCGCAAGAGGTAAAAAAACGCGCCCGGGGAAGGTCCCGGGCGCGTTTTCTTAAGCCGGATAGTTCAGTCGAAGCTTATTACCCTCGACGGGGCGATCTCGCCGGCGCCTATGGCGCTTGAATCCATCTGGCGGACTTCTACCCCTTCCTCGCCGGCGTCTTTATTGGTCTTTTCGCCGGGCAGCTTCGGGATGGAGGCCGAGAGGGCCGAGATCTTGGTCACGTCCTCGCCGCGGCCGCCGGTCTGCTCGTAGGTGGCCATCGTGGTGCAGCCCGCGGGGCTGTCCGCGAAGTCCTCGTCGCCGCGGACCAAAATGCCCTCGATCTTCCTGGTCCTGGTGTTGAACACGGGCGAGCCGGAGTTGCCGCCGAAAGTGTCTAGGTCAGCCACGAAGTAGCCGATCTTGGAGAAGTCGCGCACGGTGGCGCCGCCGGCTACCTTGAGGGGCAGGCCGACGGGGTGGCCGATCACGGTGATCCCGTCGCCTTTCTTGAGTTTGGCCCACCTGTTGATAGCCAGGGGCTTGTGGCCGGTTACCTTGCGGTCAAGCTGGATCAGCGCGAAGTCCGGGCCGAGAGCCTGGCCGGCGGGGTTGGTGGAGCCCGGCTCGCCTCCGAGGAAGCGCTTGATTATCTTGGAGCAGCTGTATACTTCCGAGGCGGCCATGGTGGTCACCGCCTCTCCGCCTTCCTGCCTTACGGAGTAGCCGAATACGATCCTGGCGGCGGCGCAGCCGTCCGCGTCCTTTATGCAGTGCCCGGCGGTCATAACCAGGTCAGGGCCCACCAGGGAGCCGGAGCAGAAAGCGCCGATCGGCTGCTCGCGCAACTTCTCGCCGGGGCAGAGATTGAGGCGGTCGCCGAAGTTCATGGTCTTGAGC
>CAZUQT010000165.1:0-6944 GCA_964622585.1 uncultured Elusimicrobiaceae bacterium
ATCTCGCAGACGGCCATGCGCAGGATGGAGCGGTCTATGGCCGGCATGCGGTCCATCTCCCAGTTGAGGCTGGTCTTCTTGATTATGTCGTCTATCTTGGGGATATTGGAAACGGTAGTGGAATAAAGGTTTTTATAGAACTCGAAGACCTTAGGCTCCTCGGCGAACTCCTCCATCTGGAAACTTGCGAGCACGGAAGCGGGCTCCAGATGGGCGACGTCGGAGCTGTAAAGCGACTGCAGGCAGTTTTCCCTTGCTAATCTTCTTTTGCTCATAAAATTAAAGACCTTGTTGTTATATGATACAAAATATCCGTACGCCCGGGCCAGCGGCCTTTGCTTTCCGCCGGCTTCTTTGATAGACTTGAACTGAAGAAGACATCTTTCAGGGTACGGAGGTTAAAAATGACCATGGCTCCTTTTATAATAATCGCGGTGGTGATACTTTTCGCCAGCATAAAAGTACTTAACGAGTACGAACGCGGCGTCACGCTTACGCTGGGCCGCTTCACGGGCGTAAAAGGCCCCGGCCTGATCTTCCTTATCCCCGGCGTCCAGCAGATGTTCCGCATGAGCACCCGCGTGGTGGTGCTCGACGTCCCCCCGCAGGACGTGATCACCCGCGACAATATCTCCGTCAAAGTGAACGCCGTCATCTACTTCAGGGTAGTGGACCCGCAGGCCGCCGTGCTTAACGTGGAAAATTACATGTACGCCACCAGCCAGCTGGCGCAGACCACGCTCCGCAGCGTGCTCGGCCAGCAGGAGCTGGACGACCTGCTCGCCCAGCGCGACAAGATCAACAAGAACCTCCAGGAGATCCTGGACCTGCACACCGAGCCCTGGGGGATAAAGATCTCCAGCGTGGAAGTGAAGAACGTGGACCTGCCGCAGGAAATGCAGCGCGCCATCGCCCGCCAGGCCGAAGCCGAGCGCGAGCGCCGCGCCAAGGTCATCCACGCCGAGGGCGAATTCCAGGCGGCCCAGAAGCTCTCCGACGCCGCCGCCATTATGGCGGTGAACCCCGCGGCCATCCAGCTGCGCTACCTGCAGACCCTCACCGAGATCGCCACGGACAACAATTCCACGACCATCTTCCCGGTGCCGATAGACATGCTGAACATGTTCATGAAGAAGAACGACTCCAAGTAAGCCGCCGGAGCGGCGTGGATGGACGACGGGAGCGGTTCAAGCCGCTCCCGTTCCTATTTACCCCTGTTTCATTATTCCCTATTCGCTATAATCTTTATATGCCGGGCCTTTACATCCATATCCCGTTCTGCCGGGCAAAATGCGGCTATTGCGACTTCGCCTCCGCCCCCGCCACGGCGGGAGAGATAGACCTTTTCCTGGAGGCGCTCGCCCGCGAAGCTTCCGCCTATGCGGGCCGGGCCGGGACATTCGCCACGCTTTATGCAGGCGGCGGAACCCCCAGCCTGCTCTCCACCCCCCAGCTTGAAAAGCTTTTCTCCGTTATTTCGGGGCTGACCGGGCCCCTTAACAGGCTGGCCGAAAGCACTTTCGAGGTTAACCCCGAGAGCCTTGACGCGGAGAAAGCCGCGTGCCTGAAGAAAGCCGGTATAAACCGCATAAGCCTGGGCCTCCAGGCCTCGCAGGACAGACTGCTGAAGCGCCTGGGCAGAGTAGCCATGTCGGGGGATTTCCTTAAAGCGTTCGCCCTGCTGAGGGCCGCGGGCTTCGACAATATCAACGCGGATCTGATGTGCGGCCTGCCCGGCCAGACGCGGAAAGACTTCGCGGAGTCCATAGAGTGGCTGCTGAAGCTGAAGCCGGAACACGTTTCTTTTTACGCCCTCGAGGTGCACGACGGCACGCCTTTTTCCGCGGACGGGGTCGAAGAGGAGCCCGAAGAGTCGGCCGATATGTACGAAGAGGGCGCGGCCTCCCTCCTGCTGGCCGGCCTGAACCGCTACGAGATCTCGAATTTCGCCAGGCCGGGCAGGGAATCCGTGCACAACCTGAATTATTGGGAGCAGGGCGAATACCTGGGACTCGGCCCCTCGGCCGCCTCTTACCTCGACGGGGAGCGCCGGGCGAATATCCCCGGCACGGCGGCCTATGCCAGGGCCGCGTTGGCCGGGGAAGAGATACCCCGGCAATACGGCGAAACCCTCTCCGGGCGGAAGAAAGACGCGGAAAGAATAATGCTGGGCCTCCGGAAGACCGCCGGAATTGAACTGCCGGACCATATATTTATAGAATTCAATGAGGAACTGACCCGGCTGACCAAAGCCGGCTTCCTTGAAAGGAGCGGCAGCCGCATAAAGATAAGAGAAGACCGGCTTTACGTTTCCAATATAGTTTTCCGCGAATTCGTCTGAGCCCGGTTTGCCCGCCGCAGCCACCGGACAAGGCAAGAAAGGCCGCGTAAATATTTCAAAGCCGACCGCATACCCGAGGAGCTTAAGTGAACATCAGAGCGTTCTGGATACGAAGGGACAGGGAAACTTATTTCCTGACCGGAGTGATACTCGCCTGCAGCGTGGGCGGCTTCGTATCGTCGTACTGGCATTTCACCGACCGCATAACGGTGCGCCAGAACATAAAGCTGAGGGAGACCGCGCCAACCAAGACCCAGCAGTCCAAGCTTAGAGAGGTTCAGTACACCCCGACGAAGCTGCGCTCGGGAGCCACGCAGTATTACCGGCTGGACGACTATTCAAAGCCGTCCGTGCCGAAGATGGGGGAAGATGACGACGAATAGAGCCCTCGCGGCAGTCCTTTTTATCGCGCTGTCCCTGGCGGCCGCCTTCCTCCCGGCGCCGCTGGCGGCCCAGCTCGGCGCCAGGCCCGAGGAGCAGTCCTTCGATTACGATCCCGGCGCCGGGAAGGAAACCCCGAAGATACAGCAGTTCGCGGCCGAGACCACCTTCGAGGACGCCGTTATGGTGAACCACCCCATCTACGGCACGGTAATGTTCTCTAAATACCGGTGGAGGAACTGGGTGACGCGCGCTCTCTACCTCACGCTTATAAACATAGCGCTCATCGCCATCATCCTGTCCCTTTCAAAAACCGAGGAGTACAATATAATAGTGGCCTATGTTCTTTCCGGGGCCAGCGCCGCCATTTCGTTCTGGATCTTTCTTTGCGCGGTCCTTATCTTCCGGCTGGACTCGGGCGCCTGGATCTACGTTCTGCCGGTCTCGGCGGTCACGACCGCCATCGGCTACATCGTATTGATGAAGATAAAAAGATCCGACGTCTCTTTCACCGAGCTCAAAGAATCCTTCAAGAAAATGTCCGCGGCCTCCCACGAGGACCAGCGCCTTATTTCCGTGGAAGGGGCCCCCGGCGACTGGCCCGGCGAGGATTTCATAAGATTCTAGAAGCGGAAAAGGGCGAAAAAGAAAAGAGCCGCTGAAGAGCGGCTCTTTTCTTTATCCCGTTCCGGCTTTATGCAGGCCGCGTCCAACCTAGAACTGCACCCAGACCCCGAAGCGGTGGATGCTTCCGAGGTCCCCGAAGGGGAGGAAGGCGTAATCGACGCCGAGGCCCTGCACCTTTATCCCGAACCCCAGGCTGAGGCCCACCTCCGACCCCAAATTGGAGGTATCATAGCCGAATTTATAGCCGCCGCGCAGCGCGAGGGAGTCGCGGAACCAGTACTCGGCGCCGACGGAAGGGTAGAACTTCTCGTCCTGCAGGTACTCGTTTATCTCCACCGCTACGTTAAGCTTCGAGGAAGCCTTATACAGGGCCCCGGCGCGAAGGTTAAGCGGAAGAGGGTCCGACTCGTCCACGAATTTCATTTTGGTGCCCAGGTTCTGGACGGCCATGGACAAGTTGATCTTTTCGGTAGCACGGTAGATAGCGCCCGCGTCCACCGCCACCGCGAAGGCGGTCTTGGTGTCTATGGCCGAGCGTATGAATTTTACGGCGAAGCCGCCGTCGAGGCGCGGCAGCAGGTCCGGGGCGAATTCCTTCTTGGCGTAGGCCAGGGTTATGGCCAGGTCGCTGGCGTCGAAGGTCCCGATCTCCGGCACGGCCCCCACGGCGTCGGTAAGCCCGGTTTTTCCGATGCCCCCAACCGTCATGAAAGTGGCCCCGAAGCCGAAGCGGTTGTCGTTCACCATCCCGGCGTAAGAGAGGTTCCCCATCCTGGCGTCCTGCAGATAGGTGCTGAAGTCCAGCGCCGCCTCCCGCTTGTCGAACTGCGCCAGGCCCGCCGGGTTCACGAAGACCGCGCCGGAATCGTCCGCCAGCGAACTGAAGGCCCCGGCCATGGACACCGCGCGCGGGCTCATGGCCGCCTTAAGGAAAGGCGCCGCCGTGGTCCCCGCCCCGGAGGCCCAGGCCCCCGCCGGCAGGCAGAGCGCCAGCGTAAAAAATAGTGTTTTCTTCATAAGTTACCTCATCCTAATCCCTGCCCGCCGGCCGCCCGGCGGGTCCGCCTTCGGCGGAAATCCTATTTGATTATCGCCATCTTATGCGCCTTGGTGCCCAATTTCTTCCCGTCCAAATAGGTCAGCATGAAGTACACGCCGGACGCGCAGTCCTGGTTGGTGTCGTTCTTGCCGTCCCATTCCGAGTAGTAGACATAGCCGCCGGTGCGCGAGCCTTCGTCTATGGTGCGCACTTTCTCGCCGGCCATATTGTAGATGACTAACTTCAGCATACCCGTCTTGCCCGCGGGCAGGTTATACTTTATGACCGTGCCTTTGGTGGGATACGGATTGGCCACCCCCGACGTGCCCACGTCCGCGCTCAGCGTGACTCTCTTGCTCTTGAGGTTGAACGGGTTAGGCAGGTTGTAAACCTCCAGCGAGGAGGCGAACGCGGCCGTGCCGGTGGGCGGGTTGGCCGTGAAGACGGCGAAGCGCCCGCTCTGGGAAGTACCCGCGGCCGACGGCACGTAGCGGCCGTTGACCACGGCGCTCATCCCGAAGCGCTTGCGGCCCAGCGGCGTGTTTGCGCCGCTGGTTCCGGCGGAGGCGTCGTTCAGGCCGGCCACGCCCACGGACAGCACGCCCAGCATCGGGTCTATCGTGTAGTCGCCGGGGACCTCTTTCCAGCCGCTGGTGGCTTCGTCGTACTGGTAGATGCGCAGGTCGCTGTTGTCCGCCGCCTTCTCCTTATCGTACTTGAGCGTCAGCGTGAAAGGCTTGTTGGCGGAGGCGTTCTCCAGCTCCATGTTGTAGACCTCTGAAGCCATCAGGTCCTGCAGGGCCTGGGTGATGCTCAGGTCGCCCTTGGCGGTCTTTATCGTGCGCACCGAGGGCAGCGCGCTGAAGAAGCCGCCGACCAGGTCGCCCGAGGCGGAGGTCCTGTAAGCCGAGACCCCGGAAGCGCTGAAGGTGGAATAGGACAGGCCGCCGGCATCCAGCTCTATGCCGGAATATTCCTCCGACTCCTTGTCCATCTGCACCTCGCCGCCCTTTATGGCCTCGTCCTGGATGTACTGCTCGGTCTTGGCCTGGTTATTGGGGCTGTAGGTGACGGATTTCTCCATCTTATTGCTGCCGTCGCCGGCCTTGACGTAGACATTGTAGAACGCCTGGCTGTTGGACACGGTGAACTGGCCCAGGTAGGTGTTATTGGGGCCCGGAACCAGCGCAAGGCTGACCGCCGTCCCCGGGACGTACTCCGAGCCCGGGTTCACCTTGCAGACCGGCGTGGAGACCAGCTGCTTCGGCGACTTGATGGTGACGTCCACCTTGTTGACGGAATCGGGCGACTTGCGGACCTTCACCTTGATCTGCGGCGGGACCTCGCGCAGGACAATGTCCGGCAGGTAGGTGACGCCTTCCGTCACGGTCTCGCTGGAGACGTCCAGCGTGGCCGGCAGCTTGCTTCCGTAGAAGGCCGAGACTTTGTAGTTATGTCCCGGAACCACCCCGGCCAGCTCGTATTCGCCGGCGTCGTTGGTGGTGGCTTCCATCTTGGGCAGGTACTCGGACGGGTGCTCGGTATTATAAGTCTCGTCGTAAGCGACGATCTTCACGCCGGACTTGGTGAGCGGGGCCGGGAACTTGCTCAGGTAGACCTTGCCCGTCATATTGGACTGCGACGGAGTCATGTAGAAGTCCAGGTTCGACTGGTCGTCCCCGGTCAGCGAGCCCGTAAGCGAGGTCTTCTGGCCGGTCTTCACGAACCCTTCGCGCGTTACCTCCAGGCGGTAGATGCCGGGGGGCAGGTTGTCGAAGGAGTAAGAGCCGTCCGCCAGGGTATTGGTGAACTTCTCCACGGTCCGGTGCTTCAGGTAGACCACCGCGTCGGCCAGGCCGGCGCCCGTGGAGCTGCTCCGGACCGTGCCGTAGATATCCCCGGTGCGCACGCTCTGCTCGTCGAAGCTGAACGGGTAGCTCCCGTTATAGGAGGACGCCAGCGGTATGTCCAGTTCCTTGGCTATCGGGGGATAGTTGGGGTTGGAGAAGACCACCGTATAGCGCCCGGGCGGCAGGCCCGAAACCATGAACCGGCCGCTGTGCGCCGCGAAATAAGCCTTCACGATGGCCTTATCCTTGGTTTCCAGGGCTTCCTCGAAGCCCTGGAAGTCCGCCTCGGTAGGCAGGCCGGCGGTATAGCCGCGCAGGTCCCCGGCCGCGTCGTAGACCATGACGGCCGGGATGAGCTGCATGATCTCGTTGAAGTTGGAGAAGATCTTATCCAGGTCGGCGTCCGTGTAGATGCGCCGGCCGAGGATAGTGCCCTCGAACGAGTCCTGCCCGAGCGAGCCCAGTATGCTGACCGGGATGGGCTGGAAGTCCGTGCCCAGATTGGGCGTGGACTCTACGCGCTGCACGGCCACGCCCTTCACCTTGCCGATGAAGTTGCCGAACTGGTCGTAGCTGGGCGGCTCGCCGTTCCCGCCCTCAGGATTGTAGCGCGCCCCCATCATCAGGTAGAAGTCGTACTGGCCGGTAAGCATCACCTTCTTGTCCCAGGTATGCGTCGTGGTGCTGTAGTTGAAGGCGAAGGTAT
>CAZUQT010000166.1:0-6928 GCA_964622585.1 uncultured Elusimicrobiaceae bacterium
TCGACAGCGGCGTGCGGCAGACCTTCATGCTCAAGTACGCGCCGCTGCAGCCGATGTAAAGGAGCTTAGCTCATGTCTAACAAAGAACATTCCGCCGGCGGCGTGATCCTGGAAGACGGAACCGTGCTGCTGATACTCGTGAAGAACCTCAAGGGCGACCAGGTCTGGACCTTTCCCAAAGGCCACCTGGAGCCGGGCGAAACCCCCGAGGCGGCGGCCCTCCGCGAAGTAGCCGAGGAAACCGGCTGGGAGTGCGAGATCACTTCCCCACTTTATAAGGCGGAATATTCTTTTATGCGCGGCGAGATGCTGGTGGATAAGGAAGTGCACTGGTTCCTGGTCAAGCGCGTCGGCGGCGACGGCCTGCCCAGGACCCCGGACGAGATCCTGGACATGAAATGGCTCCCGCTCGCGGAAGCCGAAAGCGAGCTCGTCTACAAAAGCGATCTGGACCTGATAGACCTGCTGAAGAAGTTGTAAAGAAAGCCGCGCGGGAACTGCTTCAGTTCCTCCCCGCTACCTCGTAAAAAGTGAAGGCCGGGAAGAAAAAAGCGCGGCCGTTCCTGACCGAAATTTTATATTCGACCGGCCTGAAAGCCAGGCCCCACAAAAAGAACTGCGCGCCGCGGTTGAATCTGGACGCGGAGCGCGCCGCTCCGGCGGCGGCCTCCACCTGCGCCGTCTCCACCCCCGACAGCGCCTCCGCAAGGTCGCCCGATCCCGCTTTCAGGAGCGCGGCATCCAGCGCCACGGCCGCGGCGGCCAGCTCCGCGCGCGCCCTGGGGTAGGGCGTATCGGGGAAAAAGGAAGCCAGGTAGCTGTAAAAGGCGTAATCATAAACGCAGGAAAAGCCGGAGCCCGCGGCCCTGCGTTTAAGGCCGAGCAGCCCGTCGTAGGCGGAGTACCTCAGATAGAGCCCGGCGAAATCGTTCTCCGAAGCGTTCACCAGCCGCCCCAGTTCCCCCAGCCCCTCGGCGCCGCCCTCGATCCTGGCGGCCGAAACCTCCAGCCCGTCCTTCAGCCGGACTACGGAAGCCAGCAGCTCTTTGGCGCCGGGCTCCGCTCCGAGTTTTTCCAGCGAGGCGGCCGCGGCGGCCAGGGCCGAGATGCGCGAGCGCAGGGCAAGCGCCGCCAGCGCCGAGCGCAGCTTCGCGCGCAGGGCCTCCAGCCGCGCCGACTCCTGCTCCGTTACGGCGTCCCTCCCTTTAAGGGCGGAAGCCGCGACGATAAAGTCGCTGTACAGGGAGAAAGCGGCGGAATACGCCCCCTCGATCTCGAGCCGCGGCCCGACGCCGCGGGCGGCCTCCAGATACGCCCCGGCCAGCAGTATTTCCCTCTGCAGCCCGGCCTTGTTAAGCCGGTAAGCCGCGTAGTTTATCGAAAAGAAATTATTGCCCGCGGGACCCGCGCCTCCCGCCCTCACTTCCGGCGCCCCCCCGGCTTCCGCCTGCTCCCCCTCGTAAAGCCGGCGCGCCGACAGCTCAAGCGCCTCCCGCGACACGGAAGAATTGCCGGCGGCGGAGTTAAGCGCTTTTATCACTTCCAGGAATTTAGCGTTGAATTTCCAGTCCATCTCCCGGGTCTCGATCCTGTCGTGCAGCCGCCCTCCCGCGCCTTTCATGTTCAGGTAGACCTCGGCGGCCTTGGCCGGATTTTTATGGATCCAGGCAAGGAGAGCGCTTCTCGCCCCGGCATTGGTCTCCACGCCGTCCAGGTTCACGAAACGCCCGGCCATGCCGGCCTCCATTATCTTGTCCGCAAGCTCCCCGCGGAAAAAGAGGCTGGTCAGCAGCCGGTCCTTTACCGAAGAAAGCTCCTCCGCCTGGGCGTTCTGCGGATCGATCCCCGGCTCGGCGCGGAGGACAGCCCCCTGGACGCACAGCGCGAGGAGCAAGGCGGAAAGCAATATTTTTTTTACAGCCATGAGCGGAAAAGATAAAGGAACTTGGAAACCGCCTTGGAGATGAACGGCCTGCTCCTGACTTCTTCCAGAGTTATCAACCTGGACCTTTTCAGGTCTTCCCTGAAAGCGCGCGCCATAACGCCCCCAAAAGCCCCGTCGTAAACGTTCAGGTTCAGCTCCAGGTTGTAATGGAGGCTGCGGTGGTCCAGGTTATGGCTCCCCACCGACGACCACATCCCGTCTATCACCGCCGTCTTCGAATGCAGGATGGACCCCTGCCACTCGTAGATCTTGACCCCGTTCTTTATAAGGTGCGCGTACATGGCCCAGGAGGCCAGACGCACATAAGGATAATCGGTATCCCTCGGGGCTATGATCCTGACGTCGACGCCCCGCTGCGCGGCTTTTACCAGCCGGCGGTAAACAAGGCGGTCGGGCAGGAAATAGGCGTTAGTGATATAGATGTATTCCACCGCGCGGTCTATTGCGCAGCGGTAGCTGCGCCGGATGGAGCGCACATTCCGGATGCCGCCGGCGTAAACCACCGCGACGCGCTTGTCCCCCGCCTTCTTCGGCTCGGAGAGAGGCAGGCAGGGCTCGGCCGGCCCGCTCAAGGGCGTGGAGGCGGCCCAGGCCTCCCAGAAGATCTTTTCTATGCCGGCGACTACCGGGCCGCTGGCGCAGGTCAGCGTCGCTTTCCAGCCGCGCCCGCCCATGGACTTAGGCGCGTCGCTCTCGGTGATATTGAAGCCGCCCACGAAAGCGCAGCGCCCGTCGACGCGGACGGTCTTCCTGTGGTCGCGCTTTATCCAGTTCCAGTAGGGCTTCCAGTAAATGACCGGGCGGTACTCCGCCACCTTTACCCCCGCCGCCGCCAGGCCGGCGAAAAAATCCCGGTGCGTGAGGATGGAACCGACCGAATCGTAGATCAGGTATACCGCCACCCCGTGGCGCGCTTTCTCGCGCAGCAGGTCGCCGAGGGTCCTGCCTATCGAATCGTCGGCGAAAGCGTAAAATTCGAGCAGCACGAATTCCCGCGCGCCGCCTATGGCGGAGAGCAGGGCGGGAAAAGCTTCCTCGCCGTCCCTCAGCAGCGCGACTTCGTTCCCCGCTATCGCGTCATTCGTCGAGACGCAGTAGCGGCTCCATTTTTCTTTTTCCTGCATAGTTCTTTTTCCAGTTTTTCCGCCGCCGGGCGGTCGAAGCGGGCAAGCCCGCGGCCATAGGGATCGGCAGGGGCGGCGGCCGGCGCTTTCCCGAGAATGGCCAGTTCGGCGCAGGCCTCGCCGCCGCGCCCGGAAGCGGCGTAAACCACGGCCAGGCCCAGCCGCGCTCCCGCGAAACCGGGCTCGAGGGAGAGGGCGCGTCCGAAAGCGGCCTCCGCCCCCGCGGCGTCGCCGGCGGCGGCGAAAGCCCCGCCTTCAACGGCGGCCGCGAAAACGTCCTTAGGGCTCTCCAGGGCGGCGGAGCGGGCGAGCGCCAGATCGAGCGCCGGGTTCCGGGCCAGAGCGGCCTCCCTGTAAGCGCGGGAGATGAATTTCTGGCGCGCGCTGAAAAGCCCGGCGGCCGGGCCGAGGGCCAGCCCGAAGAAGCAAAGAGCGCACAGGGCCGCGATGAATTTTCCGCCGACAGGAACAGCCGCGCCGCCGCGGGGAGCCGCCTCGCCCCCGGCCGGCGCGCCGCCCGCAGAAAAGCCGAGCGAGCCCCAGAAGAGCAGCGCTGCGGCGCCTGAATAAAATATCATATCCGCGCCGCCCTGGATGAAAGCCGCGAGGGCGCAAAGCTTCAGCGGCAATTTTTCCCTGCCGCCGAGATACAGCGCCGCGCCGGCCGTAAGAAGGAAGAGGACAGCCGCGGGGAAGCCGGCTTCGGCCGCGAGATTAAGGATCTCGCTGTGCGCGTGCAGAGTGCCGTGCCCGTAAAAAGAGAGCCCGTCGAAATACGGGAACTTGAAAGCTTCTAAAATTTCACCGAAGCGGCCGGGCCCCCAGCCGAGCAGGGGGCTGGCGGCGGCGGCGTCCAGCGCGGCGCCCCACAGGCGGGGGCGCGCGAAAGCGCGCGGATCGTGGAACTTGAACAGGATCTCCAGGCCCGAGGCCGGAAGGAAAGCCGCAGCGGCCAGCCCCGCCGCGAAAAGCCCGGCCAGCCATTTCCAGCGGCGCGCGAAGCCGAGGCCGGCGGCGGCGCTCAGGAAAGCCGCCAGCGCCGCGCCCCTCGAGGCGGCCGCGGCAATGCCGGCCGCAAGAAGCAGGGCGAGGGCGGAATACAGGAACTTTTCTTTTCTCTCTTCCGTCCCGGACAGGGCGAGGACGGCGGCGGGAAAGCCGGCCGCGCAGAAAACGGTGGAGTAATTAGGATTGGCGCCTATGAGCCCGGTGAGGTACTGCCCCGTGATCCGCTGCAGGATGAAGACCGCGGCCGCGGCCAGGCCCAGGCCGTATACCGCGGCCAGCCAGCTCTTATCCCCCTCTTCGGAAGAGGCCGCGTAGAAAAAGAGCAGCCCGAAAACGGCATACCTGGAAGAAGCGCCGAGAGAGACGAGAGGCCCGGGGGAGAACAAAGCCGCCGCGGCGACCCAGAAAAAGAACAGCAGCGGCGCCGTCAGGCCGGCCCCGGCTAAGCCCCGTATGGACAGGGCCGCCCACGGCAGGAAAACAGCGCCGAAAAGCAGCCAGGCTTCGGGCGAGCGCA
Source organism: uncultured Elusimicrobiaceae bacterium (assembly GCA_964622585.1). Taxonomy (GTDB): domain Bacteria; phylum Elusimicrobiota; class Elusimicrobia; order Elusimicrobiales; family UBA9959; genus UBA9959. Next base: position 4,595 of record CAZUQT010000166.1, read on the forward strand.
AACCGCCCGCCGCCACCGCCAGCACAAGGAAGAAGGCCGGGGCCCATGGGCCCGCCGCTTCTATGGCGAGGCGAAGCCTCGGCAAGGTCATTTAAAGACCTCCAGCCGCCGCCTCTCCAGGCCGGCCGCCCGGGCTTCCAGGCCCGGCCGGGAATAAATTCGCTTAAGCGCGCCCCAGGCCGAAGCGCTGTACCGGTTTTCAAGCAGGGCCATTTCAAGATAAACCGAAGAGCGGAAACCGGGGCCGCCGGCCGTGTCGGCGATACCAAGGCGCGCAAGCAGCTCCAGCGCCGGAGCCCTGAAAAGCTTTGTTTCAAGCGCCGGGCGCAGTTCCGCTTCGGCGGCCGGGAGGTCCCGGCAAGCCGCCGCCCGGACCCGGGCTTTTTCGAAGTCCAGGCTGCGGAGATCCAGCGCCGCCAGGGAGACCAGGAGCAGGCAGGCGAGAGCGAGAGCGCCGCCGGCGGCGCGCCTGGAAGGGAGCCGGGAACCGGCCTCTTCCGACGGAGAGGCGAGCAGCAGGCAGAAGACCCAGAAATTCGCCGGCACGGAGAGGCCGAAATCCACCGTCGAGTGGACGAGGGCCGCTATGACCGAGTATTTCAACAGCCCTTTTTTTGCCCGCGCGGCGGAGAAGAGCAGCCAGAACCAGGCGAGCGCCGCGGGCAGGCCGTTCTCGGCGAGAAATTCAAGGTAATAATTGTGCGCGTAAATCGCGTGCTCCCTGAAAGCGCCCTCCGGCTGGAAAGCCGCCTGCGCCCAGGTGAAAGAAGCGTGCCCGAAACCGGCGAGCGGCCGGAGCGCGAACATCTCCCAGGCGCTGCGCCACCAGGCCAGCCGCCCCGCCACGGAATCCGCCTGCAGCAGGTAAAACACCGGCACGGCCACAACGGCCAGGCCGGCCAGCAGCCAGATATTTTCTTTAAATTCCCTTCCCTTTAAGCGCGAAGCGGCGTAAAAGCCGGCGGCGGCCAGGCCGGCCAGCACGGCGCCCAGCGACTGCGTCCAGACCACCAGCACCACCATGGCCGCGGCCAGCGCCCAGCTCTTCCGGTCCAGCGCGAGCGGTATGACCATGACCGCGTAAAGCGCGAGCGCGTTCAAATTGGTGAGCGGCGGCTTTTCGATAAAGTTCCCGAAAGCGAAAGCCTGTAGCAGGCACACCGCGAAAACCAGCCAGGCGCCCCAGGCCACGGCGGCCTCCGCCCGGCCGCGCTCTTCCTTATTAAGGAAAGAGGCGGAAAAATAAATAAGCAGGCCGGCGGCGTAATTGCCCCACTCGTTGAAAACATACCCCCGGAACGGGCTGGCCAGCAGCGAAATAAAAGAGAGAGCCGCGGCGGCCCAGAGAGGGTAGAATCTTTTTTCAGTCAGGCCGCGCGGGAGCCCGCCGCCGTAAGCGCCGATAAAAAGCCAGGCCAGGCAGCCGAGCAGCACGGCCCGCTGGAGGGCGAGCTGGAGCGGCAGGTCGAAGACCGCCTGCAGCGCCGGGGAAAGGCCCAGCACGAAAATAAATATATATGACAGCATTATCGTAAAAAACAAGGACCAGGTCCTCTGCGGCCCTGGTCCTTATTGTAACCGAACCGCGGCCCGGTCAGTCCGCTATTATCCTCGGGGTCACGAAGATCAGCAGCTCCAGGCGCTTTCTCGCCACGGACTTCTTCCTGAAAAGCAGGCCGAGCAGCGGGATGTCCCCGAGTATGGGCACTTTGTAAACGTCGTCCGACTGGCTGTCGCGGATAAGGCCGCCTATCACGACGGTCTCCCCGTCCTTTACAATGACGTTGGTATCCGTGCCCCTGACATTGGTGCTGGGGGGCGTGGTCGCGCTCCCGCCCGAAGCCTGGCTCACCGAGGGCGTGAGGTGCATCGCGATGCGGCCGTCGGAATTGATGGTGGGCGTCACCTTCAGGGTTATGCCGGAGGGCACATAGGTCACTTTCTGCGTGGTGACGGTGGCGCCGCCGGAACCGACGGCTGAATCGGTGGTGGTGTAGGGAACCTGGTCCGTGATGTCGATCGTGGCCTCTTTATTATTGAGGGTCGCGACCTTCGGGTCGGAAAGCACCTTAAGCTTCCCTTTTTTGACCGCCGCGGCTATGACCGTGTTAAAAGTGAAGTCGTTTATCTTTCCGAAGAAAGTAAGGGCGCCGCCGAAAGTGCTTCCGCCGGGCGTGGGCCCGGGCAGATTGGTCTTGCCGATCTCGGTTTTAGCGCCGAAGTTCTGATTAAAGGTCCAGTTCACGCCGAGGTCGAAAGAATTGTCGAGAGAGACCTCAACCAGCTTCACCTCTATCATCACCTGCTTGGGCACGCGGTCCAGGCTGCGTATCA
>CAZUQT010000167.1:0-6899 GCA_964622585.1 uncultured Elusimicrobiaceae bacterium
AGTGCATCTCGATCTTTACGAGGCCGTCGCCCTGGCACGCCTCGCAGCGCCCGCCTTTCACGTTGAAGGAGAAGCGGCCGGGCTCATAGCCGCGCCGCTTGGCCTCGGGGAGGGCGGCGAACAGGTCCCTGATATGGTTGAAGACGCCGCTGTAGGTGGACGGGTTGGAGCGGGGCGTGCGGCCTATGGGGGACTGGTCGACTATTATAACTTTGTCTATCTGGCCGGCGCCTTTCATGGAGCGGAAAGCGCCAGGCACTTCTTTCGATTTGTAAAGTTCTTTGGCCAGCGCCTTATAGACTATCTCGTAAAGCAGGGTCGATTTGCCGGAACCGGAGACGCCGCAGATGCTGACGAACAGGCCGAGCGGTATTTTCACGTCTACGTTCTTCAGGTTGAACTGGCTGGCCCCGGTAAATTCCAGGAACTTGCCGGTGTGCCCTCGGGGCGCCCGCTCCAGGGTAGAGGAGCGCTCTCCGGTGAGGTAGGGCCCCGTCACGGACCTTTTGTTCCTGATTATCTCGGAGAGGGAGCCCTGCGCCACTATATAGCCGCCGGCCACGCCCGCGCCTGGTCCGAGGTCGATGATATGGTCGGCCGCCCTTATCACGGCCTCGTCGTGCTCCACTACGAGCAGGGTATTGCCGATGTCGCGCAGGGCTTTCAGGGTGTTTATGAGCTGGGCATTGTCGCGCTGGTGCAGGCCTATGGTCGGCTCGTCCAGCACGTAGAGCACGCCGGTAAGGCCGGAGCCTATCTGCGTGGCCAGCTGTATGCGCTGGGCCTCTCCGCCCGAAAGGGTTTCCGAGCGGCGGTCCAGCGAGATGTAGCTCAGCCCGACGTCGTTCAGGAAGGAGAGCCGCGAGTTTATCTCCTTAAGTATCAGGCGGGCGATGGCCTTCTCTTTTTCGCTGAGGTTGAGCGCGGCCATGAAGCTCTTCGCCTGCGCGATGGGGAGGGCGGTGACCTGCGCGATGTTCTTTTCCCCGACGAGAACGCTTAAGCCTTCGGGTTTGAGCCGCAGGCCTTTGCATTTCGGGCAGACCGTCTCGCGCATGAACTTCGTGTAGATCTCTTCCTTGACGAAATCCGATTCGCTCTCGGTATGGCGGCGCTTCAAATTGGTCATCACGCCTTCGAAATCCCCGGCCCCGTTAAGGAGCATCTCCCTGTGCGCCTTCGGCATGTCCTTCCAGGGCTTGTCCAGGTCTATGCCGTTCTGTTCGGCCGCGGTATTGAGCATGTCCGCGTAGTAGCCGGACCAGGAGCCTTTCCACCGGTGCGTGCGCGTGGTTACCGGGTTGGCCCAGGCCTCAAGCGCGCCGGCGTTGACGGATTTTGATTTGTCGGGCACGACCAGGTCTGGGTCGATCTCTATCTTTATCCCGAGACCGTCGCATTCGGGGCAGGCGCCGTGGGGGGAGTTGAAGGAGAAAAGGCGCGGCTCAAGCTCGGGAAAGCTGATGCCGCAGGAGGGGCAGGCGTTCTTTTCGCTGTAGAGGCTTTCGGCGGCTTTCGCGGCGGCCTCTCCGGCGATAAGCAGACCCTTCGACTGGGCCAGGGCCAGGGCTACGGCCTCGCTGAGGCGCTCGCGGTCGTCTTTGGAGACGGTGAATTCGTCGACGAAAAGGTCTATGTCGTGCTTGATATAGCGCTTAAGGCCGGGCGGCGTCTCCAGCGGGAAGAGCTTGCCGTCGACCCGCGCTTTCGTGAAGCCGGCTTTGCGCAGGCGGGCGAAGAGCTCTTCATAGGTCCCGCTGCGCCCGCGGACCAGGGGCGCGAGTATGCGCGTTTTTTTGCCGCCGTATCTTGCGAGCAGTTCGGCCGTTATGCCCTGCGCCGACCACGCCTTGATAGGCTTGTGGCAGGAGGGGCAGTAGGGGCGGCCGGCCTTCGCGTAAAGCAGGCGCAGGTAGTCGTAAACCTCGGTAACCGTTCCGACGGTGGACCGGGGGTTCTTGGACGGGCTGTGCTGCTGTATGGCTATGGCCGGGGAAAGGCCTTCTATGGAATCCACGTCGGGCTTGTCCATCTGCTCCAGGAACTGGCGGGCGTAGGCGGAGAGGGACTCGACGTAGCGGCGCTGCCCCTCGGCGTAAATGGTGTCGAAAGCGAGGGTGGACTTGCCCGAGCCGGAGAGGCCGGTAATGACCACGAGCTTCAGCTTGGGTATTTCCAGGCTGAGGTTCTTGAGGTTGTGGGAGCGTGCGCCGCTGATAATGAGTTTATCCATGGTTTTTCTGCCCCTGGTACCTGTCCACCGACGTGGGCCTGCTGAATTTAGCGGACTGCTCCGGATAATCCACGGTGTAGTGCAGGCCGCGGCTTTCCTTCCGGCTGCGCGCGGATCGTATGATGACGTCTGCCAGGCAGGCGATGTTCCTGAGTTCGAGCAGGTCGCGGGTAAGCAGGAAGTCCCAGTAATACTTTATTATCTCTTCCGAGATCACCTTTACCCGGGCGCTGGCCCGCGCCAGGCGCTTGTCGCTGCGCACTATGCCGACGTAGTTCCACATCAGCGTGCGGATCTCGTCCCAGTTATGCGTTATGATGACGGCCTCGTCGGACGGCCGGGCATTGCCGGTAGTCCAGCGCGCCGGCTTTTCTCCGGCGGGGCGGCGCTTGTAGCCGCTCTTTATGGCTTCTGCCGCGCGATGGGCGAAGACGCAGGCTTCGAGCAGGGAATTCGAAGCGAGCCGGTTGGCGCCGTGGAGGCCGCTGTGAGCCACTTCGCCGATGGCGTAGAGACCGGGCATGCCGGTCCTTCCGTGCTCGTCCGAGCTCACGCCGCCGCAGAAGAAGTGCGCGGCAGGGACTACCGGGATGGGGTCTTTTGTTATGTCTATCCCCAGCTCGAGGCACTTGTCGTAAATGGTGGGGAAGCGCTTTTTAAGGAAACCCGGATTTAAATGCGTCATGTCCAGATAGACGCAGTCGGCCCCGGTGCGCTTGAGCTCGGAGTCTATCGCGCGCGCCACGATGTCCCTGGGGGCCAGTTCGAGGTAGCGGGAGTAGTTCTTCATGAAGGCTTTCCCGTCGCCGCCGCGCAGGATCCCGCCCTCGCCGCGGAGGGCCTCCGAGATCAGGAAAGACTTGGCCTGCGGGTGGTAAAGGCAGGTGGGATGGAACTGCACGAATTCCATGTTGACCAGCTTGAGCCCGGCCCGGTAGGCCATGGCCATGCCGTCCCCGGTGGTCACGTCGGGGTTCGAGGTGTAGCGGTAAACTTTGCCGGCGCCGCCCGAGGCCAGCAGGACGGCCGGGGCGAGGAAACTGTGGACGCGGCCGGTCGCTTCCTCGAGCGCGTAAACGCCCAGGCAGGAGTTCTTCTTCGGGCGCACCCGGGCCGGGCGGCTTTTAAGGATAAGGTCTACGGCAGAAAAATACGGGAAGAAAGTAATGTTCTTATCCTTCCTGCAGGTCTCGAGCAGGGCGCGCTCTATTTCGCGGCCGGTGGCGTCGGCGGCATGCAGGATGCGGCGGCGGGAATGTCCGCCCTCGAGGCCCAGCTCGAAAGTCCCGTTCTTAAGGGTGAAGCGGGTTCCGGCCTCGACCAGCTCCTGTATACGGGCGGGGGCCTCGCTTATGACCAGCTTTACCACGCGCGGGTCGGAAAGGCCGGCGCCTGTGCGCAGGGTGTCGGCTATGTGGAGGGAGAAATTATCGTTCTGGGCGGTTACGGCGGCTATGCCGCCCTGGGCGAGGTTGCTGTTGGAGATTTCGGGCGAGCGCTTGGTTATGATGGCCACGCGGCCGGATCCGGCCAGCTTATGCGCGGCCAGCAGGCCGGCGGCCCCGCTGCCCACCACTATAAAATCGAACTTATATGTGGCCATGGCTATTTCCGACGGCAGCCGAACGCTCCTGAAGGGCGGCGCCGGGTTCCCCCGGGCTTTCATCACCGCCGATAATAATATAAACTAATTTTAACAAATTATGAAACAGGTCTCCGTCCGGAAAAAGCTGGCCCTTTATGCCCCTTTGCTGCTGTCGCTGGGCATTCTTGTCTGGCTGATCTATCCGAACCTGGGCGATATCGCCGGCACGCTGCTCAATTCCCACCCCAAATGGCTGCTGATCTCCTTCTTTTTCGCCGTATCCAGCTATACCTTTATGGGCTTTACGCTCTGGGAAGTGCTGAGGATACTCGGCATACGCCTCCCTTTCTTCGAGGTAGCCGGGATAGCTTTTGTTTCTACTACCGTAAACTATTTTGTTTCTTCGGCCGGGATCAGCGGTTTTGCCACCCGGGCGCACCTGCTGGGGAAGCGCAGAGTCCCTTACGGGGCGAGCGTTACTTCCTCCGTGGTTATAACCGTCCTTATCTATCTTGCGCTGGCGCTTATCGTAGTTGAGGGCGCGGTGCTTCAGTTCATCCAGACCCCCGATTTTAACCGGGGCATGGCGCAGTCGCTGATAGGGGTGCTGGCGGTCCTCGGTTTCGCTTTTACGCTCACTCTGCTGTTCTTCCATCACGAGCTCCGCGCCGCCTGGGCCCGGAAGCTTTTCCTGGCCGTGAACCGGGTGATCTTTATTTTTTCGAGGAAGGAGATCCCGAGGGAGAACTTCGACAAGTTCGAGCGCCAGCTCGACGAGGGCATACGCACGATACACGGGCGCAAATACGAGCTTCCGAAGGTGGTGGGCTATGTTTTCTGCGACTGGGTGAGCAATATGCTGATACTCTACTTCGCCTTCAAGGCCGTCGGCATTTCGCTCGGAGCGACCACCCTGGTGGCGGGCTTCGCCTTCGGCATGCTGATGACCGTGATCCCCATCCTCCCCGGGGGGCTGGGGGCTATGGAGGCCGCGATGACTGCCGCTTTCTCCGGGATGGGCATCCCGGTGGCGCAGGCGCTCACGGCCAGCCTGCTTTTCCGTTTCTTCTATTATCTGCTGCCGGCTTTCGCCAGCGTTTTTATCTATTGGGCGCTGCATGCTTCCGAACCGGTTTCCGGCCCGGAGCATAGCCGCCACGGGAGAGGTGCGCAATGACCGAGAAATTCCTGGATTATTCCCCTGAGGTATCGCCCGGAGCCTGGGTTCACCCGTCCGCCTGCCTGATAGGCAGGGTCAGGATAGCCGACGAAGTCTCCGTCTGGCCGGGCTCGGTGATCAGGGGCGATGTGGACCGCATAGAAGTGGGGAGGGGCTCGAACATACAGGACCTGGCCGTCCTGCATCCTAACACCGGCAGGCCGGTGCTTATCGGCGAAGGAGTGACCGTAGGGCATTCGGCCATTATCCACGGTTCCGTGATAGGCGCGCACTCGCTGGTCGGCATGGGCGCGGTCGTGATGGATTGCGAGATCGGGGAATATTGCGTGATCGCCGCCGGAGCGGTCGTTACCCCGGGCTCCGTTATCCCTGCCCGGAGCATGGTGATGGGGGCGCCGGGCAAGGTAAAGAGGCCGCTTACCGACGAGGAATGCGCCGGGCTGGTCAAGTCGGAAAAAACGTATATAGCGCTGTCCGGAGAGTATAAACGCGGGGCGGCCCGATGACCGGCCGCAGGATAGTGATGATAGAGGACAGCAAGGCCGCCTCGACGGTGCTTAAAGAGGTGCTCGAAGCCGAAGGGCATACGGTCTTCCACGCGGCCGACGGGGTCGCGGGCCTGGCGCTGGCGCGCCGGGAGAAGCCCGACCTTGTCCTGCTGGACCTGCTGCTGCCGAAGCTGAACGGCTACGACGTGTGCAACGCGCTGATGCGCGATAATCTTACCCGGCATACCCCGATCCTTATAATCTCGACGCTCGACACGCCGGAAAGCATAGAAAAGGCGAAGAGCTGCGGCGCCAGGAATTTCATGAAGAAACCCTATAACCTGGAAGACCTGCTCCGAGAGATCAAGCGGCTGCTTCCGCAAAGTTGAGAAAATATATATGCAAAACCCGGAAAGGATAGAAAAACATCTCGACGACGGCGAATTCGCCAAGGCGCTGGCCTGCCTCGGTAAAACGACCTGCGGGGGAGGGAAAGCCCGCACGTTTTTCCTGAAAGGCGAGGCGCTGCGCGGCCTGGGGCTTTTTGCGGAGGCGGTCAGGGAATACGCCTCGGCCCGGAAGGCCTCTAAAGGCGACCGGGAGCTGGAGCTAGAGGCGCTCCTCGGCGAAGCGCGCTGCAGCCGGGCGCTGGGCAACGAGAAGGCGGCGGTAGAGTCCGCTAAAAAAGCTTTGGTTCTTTCGAAGAGGCTTGAAGTAGCCGTGGAAGACGCGGAACTGGAATGGGCGCTGGCGCTGCGGCTGGTGGGCAGGCTGCCTGAGGCCGCCCGGCTGCTCGAAAAGCTCCTGAGGGGCTACAGGAAAGCCCGCGACTGGGCAGGCGCGGCCTTCACCCTCTGGGCCCTGGGCGGGCTTTACCGCCTGCAGGGCCGCTACGCCGAGGGTATAAACGCCTTCGAAGAGTCGCTTAAATTCGCCAATAAGGACAAGGACGAGGCCGCCTCCGGCTACGCCCTGTTCGGCCTGGGCGGCATCCTGCGCGTGGCCGGCTTCATGGGCCGCGCCCTGGACTGCTATGTGCGGGCCCGCAAACTCTTCGCTGGTACCGACGACGCTTTCGCCAAGGCTTATGCCGAGTGCGGCACGGCGAACGTCCTGCGCCAGCTGGGCCGCCTCGAGGACGCCTACGCCGGCTATACGCGCGCGCACAAGCTTTACTCCGGCCTGTCCGACTGGGCCGACCTCGGTTTCGTAGAGTGGGGGATGGGCGAGATCAAAAAGAAGAACGGGGATTTCTCCTCCGCCCTCGCCCACTACCGCAAAGCCGCCTCCCTCTTCAAAGGCCGCTCCGAGCCCCGCGGCGAAGCCCTCACCCTGCTATCCCTCTCAGCGCTCTACTACCTAATGGGCCAAACCCCGCAAGCCGAGCGCCAGCACGACGCAGCCCTGAAATTC
>CAZUQT010000168.1:0-6843 GCA_964622585.1 uncultured Elusimicrobiaceae bacterium
TCCCGCTCTCGCCCTCCGCGCTTACGCAAGCGTCGGGCTCCGAGAGGGTTTTGCTTATCCGGTCCGCCCGTCACCACCAGTCTCTTTAATAGTATTGCATCTCGCGCTTGGTGATCTCGGGGGCGTACTGCGAGTCCTGCATGCGCTTGCCGTTGTACATGATCACGCGGCTCTTGCGCTCCTCGGTCCAGTTGCCCTTAGCGTCGTATTTGTAGCTGTAAGTGTATTCGTACTTGGGGTCGGTCGCGTCCGCGTCGTAGACCAGCTCCTTTTCCGGGTGGCCCTTGGCGTCGCAGTAGATCTCGCTGCGGGTGACGGGCTGCTCGCCCGAGTCGTAAGCCGAGCGCACCTCGCGCCGCAGCGTGCCGTCCTCCCGAAGCTCGAGGACGGTCTTCTTGCGCAGCTCGTTGGTCTCGCCGTAAACCGAATGAGTCTTCGAGCTCGTCGCCCTGTTCCAGGACCAGGTCTCGCGCCGCAGCTGGCGGTCGTCGAAGTCGTTGGCGGCCAGCTCGGTCAAATTGTTCGCCTTGTCGTAGGTGTAGAGGATGACGTTCTCCAGCTTCAGGAAAGGGTCGAAAGCCCGCTCCTCCACCGGGAAGCCGCTCTTGTTGTAAAGCCTGAAGATCTGCCTTACGGGCTTGCGGGAGGACTCGCCGCCCTGGGAGGGGGAGGCGTCGTAAACCTGGACCACGCCGAAATCTTTCTTGAGGTACTTGCGGCAGTAATCGTCGAGGGTGGAGCGGTCCTCGTCGCTGAAGGTGTTGACCGGCTTTTCCTCGGATTTGATCTTTTCGCAGAGCGCCCGCGCTTCGGCTTTTTCCTTGTAAATATAGGAGTTTTTGAGCACCAGGTTCTTTAAGTCGTACTCGGCTTCCTCGGTCTTCATCCCGTACAGGTCGCAGGATACGGAATTCACGCTTTTAGGGGTACCCTCCAGCCACTCCTTGGCGCGGCGCTGCGGCTGCATGCGCGAGATCTTCAGGAAGCGCGTTTTGGGCGTTAGCTCGGGGCACTTCAGGTCGGTCTGGGCCGCCGCGGGCAGGCACAGGAAAAGCGTAAGTATGGCTGCGTGTCTCATTTGTCAGTCTCCGTGGTCGCCCGCCGCGTGGCCGCGGGCTGGTGCAGAACTCTATCAAATATATTATACTTTTAGCTGCCGGGAATTGAAACGATTTAAGGAGAACTCTATGTCAGACGCCAAGCAGGACGCGAACAAGCCCATGCAGCTCGAGGTGCAGATGGACGAGGTGACGGCGCAGGGCAATTACGCCAACCTGGCCGGGGTTACCCACAGCGAGACGGAATTTATTTTCGATTTCCTCTTTCTCCAGCCCAACCAGCCCAAGGCCAAGCTGCGCTCCCGCATTATTTCAAGCCCGGTCCATACCAAGCGCTTCCTTGCGGCCCTGCTCGAGAATATCAAACGGTATGAAGAGCGGTTCGGGGTCATCCCCGAGCGCGCGGTAAACCTGACGCAGGGACACAGCTAGGACAAGGTCCGCCTGAGGCCCTAAAAAAGAAAACCCGGGGAGACCCGGGTTTTTCTTTTATGGGGAGACGCGCTATTGATTTCCAAGGAGCATGAAAGTCTGCTTCTCGACCGGCAGGTGGCAGTTCAGGGCATAGCCCTTCTCGAGGATCCTGGCCTTGGCGTCGGCCAGCATCTGGTCCAGTTTCTCGTCGGAATAGTCCGGGCTGGCGTGGAAAAGCACCAGGTCGCGGGCCTGGGCTTTCTCGAAGGCGAAATCCACCACGATCGAAAGGCCGGAGTGCCCCTGGTGCTTGCCCGTCTCGTAGTCCGCGTCGGTGTAGACCGCGTCGTGGATCAGGATATCGGAGTTCTTCACGAAGCCGCCAAGCTTCTCGTCGTAGTCCTGGAAAGCCGTCGCGTCGCCCCAGATCTCGCTGTCGGGGGAGAAAGTGATCCTCTTGCCGAACATGTCCAGCACGTAGACAAGGGTGTTGGTCGGGTGGTTGGAATACATCGAGGAGAGCTTGACGCCGGGGAACAGCTCGTAGTTGTCCTCGAGGATCTCGTAAATATCGATCTTCGCCTTGGGCGGCTGCTTGGTCAGCGAGAAAGAGCTGTAGAAGGTAGCCTGCGCCACTTCCTTCAGGCTTTTTTCCGGGTCGTTCGCGCCGATGACATGGATGGAATAGGCGGGGTCGTAGATGGGGGCGAAGCGCCCCAGCCCGAGGATATGGTCTAGGTGGAAATGGGTGAGGCAGATCCAGATGTCCTTGTAATAGCGCTTCTTCTCGATTATTTCCCTGCCGAGCTCGACGATGCCGGTGCCGGCGTCGAAGATGAAGAGATGGTCCCTGGTTTCCACTGAAACGCAGGAGGTCTGGCGCCCGTAGCGGGACGTCGTATTGGGCATCACGTGCGGGAGGCCGCGGGAGCCCCACACGGTCACCCGGATCTGGCCGGCGCCGAGGTCGCTCGCCTGGACGAACTCGTCCTCGCGGATGATCTCGGGGGCGGAAGGGGCGGGGGGGGCCGGCGACTGCGGACCGGAGGAGCCCTCCAAAATGGTCTTTACGGTGGCGGAGAAAGTCTCGACGTTATACGGCTTCTGCAGGAAAAAGTCGGCCCCGAACTGGAAAGCGCGCTGTTTTTCCACGTCATAGGACTTGCCGGAGACGACGATGATCTTTATATGCTTCAAAGCGGGGTCGTTCTTTACGGACTTGCAGATATCCATGCCGGTGATGCCGGGCATCATGATGTCGGTGACTATCAGGCGGGGCATCTGGGCTTTTATCGTGGGAATGGCCTCGAGCGAGTCCTGGACCAGCGTGACGGTATAGCCCGCGTCGGTAAGGAGGTCGCGCGAAAGCTCGCCCACCATGGGGTCGTCGTCAACTATAACTATGTCGGGGTTTGCCATTTTTTTTCCGGCTGAAGACTGCAATGCTTCAAGGCGTCCACATTCGGTATTTACTATAATATATTATACATTTTAGCTCGTTAAGGAAATGTTTCGGCGGGATTAAATTAATTATGATGAGAATTATAGCCGGTACAAAACGGGGCAGGAGCATCTTCTCCATCCCCAAAGACAAGTTCGTAAAGCCCATCTCCGGCCGCATCCGGCAGTCCCTCTTCGACATCCTGCGCCCTTATGTCACCGGCGCTATCTTCCTGGACCTGTACGCCGGGACCGGGGCCGTGGGGCTGGAAGCGCTCTCGCGCGGCGCGTCGAAGGCCGTTTTCGTGGAGAAGGACGGCCTCTGCATGAAGACCATCGAGAAGAACATCGTCCACCTGGAGTTCGCCGAACAGGCCAAGGCGCTGAAGGCCGACGTCCTTACCGGCGTGAAATGGCTGGAACACTTTTCCGACTACAAAGGCTACGACATAGTTTTCATGGGGCCCCCGTACCGCACGGAGGAGAACCTCCCCCTGTACTACAGCATGGAGACGCTTAAGCTCCTGGCCGAGGCGGGCATTACCAGCCCGACGGCGCTTATCGTCGTGCAGCACCACAGGAAAGAGGAAGTGACCGACGTCCCCGGCCTGGAGCATGTCCGGCGCGAGAAATACGGAGATACCGACGTGGACTTTTTCCGGCCCGCGAAGAAGCCCGGGGCCGCGGCCGAGCCGGTCAAGGGCGGACCGGAGCCGGAATAGCCCCCGGCGGCCGATTACACAATGATCTTCGATCCCTTCGAACTGAACTACAGCAAGATACGAGCCTACCTGGACTGCCCGTTCCTTTACCGCTATATTTACGTGGAAAGGCGCTTCACTCCGCCCACCTCTTTTTCCTCCCTGGGGCTCTCGGTGCATAAGGCCCTGGCCCGCTTCCACGCCTCGCCGGGGGGGGACCTGACCGACCTGCTGGGGCATTACGAGAACGTCTGGCTCCACCAGGGCTACGCCACCCCGCAGGAGAGCATGGAGTTCTACAACAAGGGCGCGCTGGTGCTGGAGAACTGGTGGCTTCATTTCCAGGAGAACCCGGCACAGGTGATCTATTCGGAAAAGAGCTTCGAGTTCCCTTTCGAGAAGTGGCGCGTTAAGGGGACCATCGACCGGGTGGACCGGATGCCGGGCGGGGTGGTGGAGCTTATAGACTATAAAATGGGATTCGAGGGCAAGACCGGCGAAGACGTGGCCGGAAGCCTTCAGCTAGCGATCTACGCGATAGGCCTCTCCCGCGCCCTGAAGCTGAAAGTCGGGGCGATGGCCTATTTCGTGCTGACCGGACCTAAAAAAGTTTCCGTGCCTTACGACCCCTCCGGCGAGGAGGCTATCCTCGCCCTCATCCGCGAGACCGGCGAAAAGATGCTTGCGCTGGACCTTTCCCGCAAAGGGAAGTGCGACCGCTGTCCTATAAGGAAGCTGTGCGCCGAGTTCGAGGCGGGCGGCGGCTAGTCCCGGCGGGCCCCCGGCTAAATAAAAAGAACCACGGGTCTTTCCCGTGGTTCTTTTCTTGCGCCCGGGCGCGGGTTCTAGGGGTTTCCCTGCTCTCCGACATGGGGCAGGTTCTTGGTCTCGCGGTAGATCTGCAGGAAGACCGTGACGCAGGAGATGAGAAGCGGGCCCATCAAAAGGCCGACCGGGCCGTAGACTTTCATCCCGCCGAAAATGCCGAGGAAAAGAAGGAAGATCGGCAGCTTGGCGCCTTTGCCTATCAGGATCGGGCGCAGGATATTATCCAGCAGCCCGACGACTATCGCGCCCCAGAGGAGCACGATCAGCCCGATCTTGGCGCCTTTCCAGAAGTACATGGCGGCCGAAAGGGGAAGCCAGATCAGGCTGGTGCCCACGAAGGGCACTAGCGCCGCGAAAGAAGTCATCACGCCGAAAAGCGCCGGCGCGGGGACCCCGGCCAGCCAGTAGCCGATCGCGCCCATCAGGCCCTGGAATACCGCCGTAAGGAGCAGGCCGCGGACCACGGCCATCGTGGTCATGTAGAGCTGGCCCGCTATGCGGTTCTTGTATTCCTGGTCCATCGGGAGGATGTCTATCAGCCAGTGAAGGAAGCGCTCACCGTCGCGGAAAAAGACGAAGAGGGTTATGATCATCACCATGAAGCTCACGAGGAAGAAAAAAATATTCTTCAGCAGCACCGTGCCGGAGCGGGTGATGGTTTCCTGGATGGTTTTCAGGTTGCCGGCCACCATATCGCCGAGGTCGAGGTCCCAATAGGCTTTCAGCGTTTCCGGGAGCTGGATCTGGAGGTCGCGCTCGGAGAAAGTGGTGAGCCACTGGTTGGTCCTGGGGTACAGGTCCCTCGACTCGCGCAAAAGCAGCCAGCCGAAAACAAGCAGGGGGAGGACCACCGTAAGCACGGCGGTAAGAGTGGTGACGGCGGCCGCGAAGGACCTGTTCTCCATTATGCGGCGGCGGATCCAGAGGTTGAGGGGGTAGAAGATCAGCGCGAGCGTGGCGGACACGAGTATCGCCCCGGTGAAGGGGGAAAGGATGCGCAGGAGCTGGTAGAGAAGGAAAAAGAGTATGCCGAAAAAGAAAAAATTGAAGAGCTGCGCTTTGTCGAACCGCAGCAGCTTGGGGAGCGGGGGGGTTCCGTTCATAGAGGACAATTATACTATAAGATGACGGACCGCGGCGTGCCGCCCGGCGGCGGGTCTTTTTGTTCCCTTGCCTTATGCCGCATAAGTTGTTTTAATTGAATAAGCATGACGAGTTATTTTAAAGCGCTGGACCGCGGAGAGGTCACTAATTTTTCCCGTAATTCCTACGAGGTGATCTTCGCCATCTTCATGATCGCGCTGGCGTATTTTTACCGCGACAACCCCCAGATAGTCTATCCCCGTATCCTTTACTTCTTCCTCCTGCTGCTGGGCTCTAACTTCCTGTTCAATTACCTGCTCAGGCGCCGCTCGGCCGTAAATGTCTGGCTGATAGACCTTATCCTGCTGATAAACTTCTGGCTGATAACCGGCGTGCTTTATTATTCCGGCCGGGGCGGTTCTTATTTCTGGGTCCTTTACCTCCTGCCGGTCTTCGCGGCTTCGCTGATGGCCAGCTTCAAGGACGCGGCGGGCATGGTTTTCCTGTGCGTGCTGTCGATAGTGGTCATGTCCTGGCCGGTAGCGGGCGGGGACCTGGCCGGGGCGCTGTCCCTGGCCGTTAAAATATCGGTCCTGGTTTTCTCCGCCGGCGTCGTTTACAGCACGGCGCAATCCCGCAAAAGGGCGGAAGCCGGGCTGGCCTTCAAGCGCGGGCAGGTGGAAGTTCTCGAGAAGAAAGTCACCGAAACGGAAAGCGAGATAGTAAAGACGGCCTCCGCCGGAGAGGTCGGGACCCTGGTGAGCGGGGTCCTGCACGACCTCGGCAATGCCGTTTCGGTGATCATGCTGAGCGCGGAGCTGGCCGTGGGCGAGGAAAAGCCGGACCAGAAGGACCTTGAAAGGATCCTTAAAGGCGCCAGGTACGCCAGGGGGCTGCTCTCCGCCGCGCTAAGCATCGTGCGCGGCCAGGAATACACGTTCGAGGCGGTGCAGCTGAAAGAGCCCGCTGAAAGCGCGGCCCTGCTCGTGGATTTTACGGCGAAGAAGAAGAGCGCCGTCGTGGAACTTGATTTTCCCGAGGGGCTGCCCGCGCCGGTCATCAGCAGGGCTCATATAGAAAGAGTTTTCATGAACGCGCTTTCCAATTCCCTGTCCTTCGTTCCGGAGGGTGGGAAGGTGCGGGTCTCCGCCAGACACGAGGGAAAATGGATAGTGCTGGAAATTTCCGATAACGGCCCCGGCTTCCCGGAGAAGATGCTGAAAGGCGGAATAAAGGCCTTCTCGACAACGCGGAAGGAGAAGGGCGGCACCGGCCTGGGGCTTTTCGTCTGCGAGCAGATAGCGCTGCGCCACGGCGGA
>CAZUQT010000169.1:0-6825 GCA_964622585.1 uncultured Elusimicrobiaceae bacterium
ACGTGTTCAATATCCTCCTCCAGATCATGGACGAGGGCACGCTCACCGACAGCCTCGGCCACAAGGTCAGCTTCAAGAACACCATTCTGATCATGACCTCCAACGTCGGCGCGCGCCTTATCTCCAAGGGCAAGACGCTGGGCTTCATGCCCGCCGACGACAAGGAAAAAGATTACAAAGAGATGAAAGACACCGTGATGGACGAGGTGAAGCGCGTATTCAACCCGGAGTTCATCAACCGCATCGACGAGGTCATCGTCTTCCGCCCGCTCACCGAGGTGGATACGGAGAAGATCCTGGAGCTCAGCCTGACCAAGGTGACGAAGAAGCTCGGCGACAAGGGGATCAAGTTCAACATCACCCAGGCGGCCAAGACCTTCCTCGTCAAGAAAGGCTTCGACCCCAACTACGGCGCCCGCCCCCTGATCCGCACCGTGCAGAAATACCTCGAGGACCCGATGTCCGAGTTCCTCCTGAACAGCACCATGAAGGGCGGCGACGTCCTTAAAGTGGACTATAAAGGCGAAGGCGACGCCCTGGACCTGAAGATCTAGCCCGAGCCCGGAGACCTGTGCCCGCTGTTTCAGCGGGCCTTGCCCGTCCGGCGGGCGGTTTTTTCGGGCCAGCCCCGGAGTTCAACTTGCAAAAACATCACGGCCATCCAAGGCGGCACGGCGCCGTGCCTCCGCCGGTAAAAACGGACGGGGCTGCCCAGGCGCAGGCGGGGGGCGGCGGCTTTTACCGTCTGACCGCGAAACTGCTTCTTTCCCTGGCGCTGGCCGCCGCCGGCGTATCTTTCGTGTATTATACCGGGGCCAGGATGCTTAAAAGTTTTGAGCCGCAGCCGGAGCCTAAGAAAATAGTGGAGGTTCCGCTTAAGGACGCGGAGTGGCAGGCTATGGTCGAGGGACTGGATAAACTTTCGCGCTCATACCGGGGGCGGGTCGGCATATACATTAAAGACCTGGAAACCGGCAAGACCTGGGACTATAATGCCGACAGGCTGTTCCCCTCGGCCAGCCTGATAAAAGTGCCTATCATGGCCGCTGTCTGCGAAAAAATAAGGCTGGGGGATATTACCCTCGACACACAGATAAAGCTGACCAGGCACGAGCGCGTCGGCGGCTCCGGTTCCCTGAAATGGGTGAGGGACGGAACTTCATTGAGCGTTATGGAGATCATCTACAAGATGATCACCGAGAGCGACAATACCGCCACCAAGATGCTGATAGATTATGTAAGCATGCCCTACCTCGACGGGGCTTTTAAGAACTTCGGGCTGGTGCATACCAATATCACGCCCGAGGGGATGAGCCTGTCCTCCGGCCGGGTGCAGCGCGAGAATTTCACCACCGCTCGCGAGATGGCTTCCCTGATGGAGCGCATTTACGCGGGGCAGCTGGTCAGCAAGGAATCCAGCGAGTTCATGCTCGACGTGTTGAAGCACAATAAGAGCCGCAGCCGGCTGCGCAAGGGGCTGCCGCTGGGCTGGGAGATAGGGCATAAGACCGGGCTGCTGCGCAAGAACTGCCACGACGTCGGGATAGTGTTCTCGCCGCGCGGCGACTACGTGATAGCGGTGCTTACCAGCGAGGCCCCGAATTACACCGAAGCCAAGAACTTCATCTCGAAAGTGGCCAAGCTGACCTACAAGTATTACAAGATAGACGCCGATTTCGCCGCTTTGCCCGGAGTCCAGGACGCCGGCTAGGGGATATAGACAGTAAGCCGGGAGCAGCAAGCTCCTCCCGGAACCTTTAAAAGCCGTTCAGTTCCCGCGGCCGGCGGTTTGCTTTCGCCAACAGGATGTATTATGAACAATAAAAAAACCCTCGAACTTCTCGCGCCGGCTAAAGACCTGGCGACCGGCATCGACGCGGTCAACTGCGGCGCCGACGCCGTCTATATAGGCGCCGAGCACTTCGGCGCCCGCTCCGCCGCCGGCAATACGCTGGCGGACATAGAAAAGCTGGCCGTTTACGCCCATAAATACCGGGCGAAGGTTTACGCCGCGGTGAACACTATCTTCACCGACGAGGAACTGCCCCGCGCGCAGAAGCTGCTCCACGGGCTTTGGAAAGCCGGGGCCGACGCCGCGATCATACAGGACATGGGCCTGCTGGAAGGCGGCCTTCCGCCGATACCGCTCATCGCCAGTACGCAGACCCACAATACCACTCCGGAGAAAGTTTTGTTCCTGGAGAAAGCCGGCTTCAAGCGCGTCATCCTCGCCCGCGAGCTTACGCTTGAGGAGATAAAGGCCATAAGGGCAAAGACCAGCGTCGAGCTGGAATTTTTCGTGCACGGCGCCCTGTGCGTTTCCTATAGCGGCCAGTGCTATCTCAGCTGCGCCCAGGGCGGGCGCAGCGGCAACCGCGGCGAATGCGCCCAGCCCTGCCGCAAGCTCTATTCCCTAAAGGACGACTCCGGCGAGGTTCTTGCCGTGAACAAGCATCTCCTTTCCCTCAAGGACCTGAATCTCTCCCGCAGGCTTGGGAATTTGGTGGACGCCGGGATAACTTCTTTCAAGATCGAGGGCCGCCTGAAGGACAGGGACTACGTGCGCAACATAACCGCTTTCTACCGCCGCGAACTGGACAAAGTCATGGCCAAGAAGGGCTATTCGCGCCCTTCGCTGGGCAAAAGCTTCGCCGCTTTCGAGCCAAATCCCGCCAAGACCTTCAACCGCGGCTATACGGATTTCTTCCTGGACGGCAACCCCGTGGACGTCGCTTCCCCGGACACCCCTAAATTCGTTGGTGAGCCGCTCGGGCGCGTCTCCGACATCAAGAGCGGCTCTTTCAGGCTGCATAACTCCGAAAGGCTGCATCCCGGCGACGGCATCACCTTCTTCGACAAGGACGGAACTCTGTCCGGCTCGCTGGTGAACGGCGTGAAGGACGGGCGCGTGCGCGCCGACAACCTGAAAGGGATGGAGAACGGAACCGACGTGTACCGCAACCTGGACAAAGAATTCCTCCGCTCCGTGGAGCGGGACGGCGCAAAGCGCAAGTTCGCGCTCCGGCTGGAATTCTCCGACTACGAGGGCGGCCTGGAGCTGAAGGCCTCCGACGAGCGAGGGGCTTCGGCCTCGGTGAAGCTACGCGGGGTTAAAACTCCGGCGGAGAAGCCCGAGGCGGCGCTTGAAACCATAAAAAAACAGCTCTCAAAGCTGGGCGAGACGGACTTCTACCTGGAGGCGCTCGAGCTTAAGCTTTCCAAGCCTTTCTTCGTCCCGGTCTCGGCGCTTAACGATCTGCGCCGGGAGGCCCTGGCCGCACTTGAGCAGGCCTCGGGCCTGGTCCCGGAGCGCGAAGAGGCGAAGATCCTGCCCACCGAACATCCCTACCCGGAAGAAATACTTGACCATACCGGGAACGTTCTTAATTCCAGGGCGGCCGCCTTTTATAAGCGGCACGGCGTCAAAGAGATCGGCCTGGCGGCCGAGGCCGGCGCCGACCTTACCGACAAGCCGCTGATGGTAATGAAATATTGCCTGCGCCGCCGCCTCGGGCTCTGCAAAAAAGGCAAAGAGGTCGAGCCCCTCCGCCTCGAAGACTCGGAAGGCCACCGCTTCCGCCTTGAATTCGACTGCGCCCGCTGCGTCATGAAACTTTATTTTGATACCACAAAGCCCCAGGAAGATGATACTGAAGAATAGCTCTTTTTCGCGCTTCCTCTGCCTGGCCCTGCTGCTGTGCGGAGCGGCGGCTTGCGCTAAGAAACGGCCGCCCGAGCTGCCGGTCACCGCGAAGCTGGAGTTTTACTCCTATAACCCCTCCGGCAGTTTCGAAGACCGCATAGGGCCGATGCCGGAAAAGCTGCTTGAGCAGTACCGCATCATGGACGGGCGGCAGGATTACAAGTCTTACGCGCCCTCAGCCTCCGAAAAAGCGATGTTCATGGAATACCTGCGGCTGATGCCCCCCGCGGTAGAGCGGATCTTCAGGGAAAAATGCGTAGGGCTCTATTTCGTACAGGGCTTCATGGGGAACGGCATGACCAGCTGGGTGACGGACACCCGCGGCAAAGTTTATTTCCACATGGCGCTTAACCCGGCGGCTTTCAGACAGACCCTGTCCGAAACCCTGACCGAGCGGGAAACCAGCTGCTTCATCCCGGCCAAAGGCTGGAAACTCTCCGTCGACGCCGGCTCAAAGTACAAGGGCCTGGCCTACGCTATTTTCCACGAGGGAACGCACGCGGTCGATTATATCGAGGGCATTACGCCGATGGTGGACCCGTCCCTGCCGGCGGAATACCGGCCGGCCCCGCATTTCTACACGGGTCTTTTTACGGCGGCCTGGGCCGCTTATGCCTCGCCTTCCCCCGGCAAAGACTACTCCGGGCGGACCATGCTGACTTTTTATGGCCTGGGCGGCGCTCCCAAGATCCCCCTCGCCGCGGCGCCGGCGCTTTACGAAGGCCTCCTGGGAAGCCCTTTCGTATCGCTGTACGGCTCGAAATCTATGGCCGAGGATTTCGCCGAGCTTACGGCTTATTCTCTGATAGTCCGCAAACTCGGCCAGCCGTACAGGATAACCGTGACCGGCCCGGCCGGAGAGATCGTTACCGAGCCGATGAAAGGCCGCGCCGGTCCGCGGGCCGAGGCCGCGCTGAGGCTGATAGAAAAATTAAGATGACACTTAGAGCGGAGCTTAACATCAACGGCGGTTCCCGCAGGGTCATTATCTTCGGGAATGACGAGGAAACGCCTGACCACCTGGCGCTGCGGCTGGCCGCGGCGGCTCTTTTTTTCGACGGAGAACCCGTCGAGCCCGGGCCGAGCGACCACGTGCTGGCCGACATCGGCTTTGTGCCGGACCTTATGGTTCCGGACGGCGTCGGCGGCATAAAGGTCTGGATAGAGTGCGGCAACGTGGCCGTCAATAAGCTCACCAAGGTGGCCAGGCGCATAAAAGACGGGCGGCTGGTGATCCTTAAAGAAGACTTGCCGGGCGGGTTAAGGCTGCGCGAAGTCATAAAGAAGGAAATTAATAAAGGCGAGCGCGTAGAGGTCTGGGCCTGGAACAGGGCGGATTTCACCCGCTGGAAAGCCGCCCTTAAAGAGAGCAATTATCTTTACGGCGAGGCTTCCGGCCAATCCCTCAATCTGGTCGTCAATGAAACGGCCTTCAGCGTGGACCTGATCTCTTGTTAAGGCCTACCGGGAAGGTAGGCCTTAAGGCACTGGCGATTTTTTAGCCGCCTAATATAATATACTGAAAGTATATTCCGGGGGAGAAAACTGAATGTCGCCAACTTCAAGGTTTTTCCGGCTGTTTTTCGCAATTTCTATCCTTACCCTTCCGGGTCTGTCCGCTTTTTGCGCTGGCCCCGTCGCTGAACTGCTTAAGTCCGAGGCGGGGCCTTTCGAATTTACCCTGCCCCGGCCTTCCCAGGGCCGTCTCGAGAATTCCCCTTTAAACACGGTCCGCGCCGAATGGTTCCGCGCGACCGGTCTTTATTCCGATAAAGTTTTCAAACCCGCCAAGCAGCAGCGCCTGGACACTAACGGCAGCAAGCTGGTGATGCTGCAGGGTTTCCACTGGTACGCGGACGATTACTGGTACCACCCGGCGAAGGGCTGGTGGGGCGTGCTGGCCGACAAGGCCGGCGAGGTGGGAAAGGCCGGTTTCGACCTGGTCTGGTTCCCGCCGGCTTCGAACGGCAGCTACTATCCGAACCAATGGTACAACGTGGACTCGCAGTGGGGGAAGAAAGACGATCTTTTCAGAGCGGTAAAGAACATGCATTCCTCCGGGGTTAAAGTTATCGCGGATATAGTGGTGAACCACCGCAACGGGACCAAGGACTGGGCCGACTTCACCAATCCCGACTGGCCTACTACGGTAATTGTGAAGGACGACGAATGGCCGGGCGGACCCAAAAGCCCAAATTACGACCAGGGCCAGGGCGATTCCGGCTGCCGCGACCTGGACCACAGCCAGCAGGTGGTGCAGGATGAAACCAAGATCTTCATGCGCTGGATGAAGAACACCGTCGGCTTCGACGGCTGGCGCTACGACATGGTCAAGGGTTACCCGGCCTATTACGTGCAGCTTTACAACGAGGCCTCCAGCCCGGTTTTCTCGGTAGGGGAATATTACGATACGAACCGCCAGCAATTGGCCGATTGGGTAAGCGCCACCGACAATACATCCGGGAAGATAAACGCGTCCACGGCTTTCGACTTTACCACCCGCTACAATATTATTTCAGCTGTGGAGAACGAGCGCTACGAGCTGCTGAACGACAATGGCCGCCCTTCAGGGCTTATAGGCTGGTGGCCGGCGAAGTCCGTTACTTATGTGGAAAGCCACGATACCTCTCCCCGCGACCCTAACTTCCTGCAGAACGCCTCGGCTGAATATAAAACCCAGCGCCTGATGGGCTATGCCTATATACTCACACATCCCGGTATACCCTGCGTGTTCTGGCCGCATTTCTTCGACTGGGGCACGGATTACCGCAGCCGCCTGCAGGCGCTCATTAATATAAGGAAAGCCGCGGGGATCACCTCTACCAGCCGCATGGGGATCCTGGCCGCCACCAATGAGCTGTACGCCGCCGTGATAGACGGCGATACGAACCGGGTGGTCGTGAAGCTGGGCAAGAACTGGGGCTGGAACCCCGGAGCCGGCTGGACCCTGGCGACAAGCGGCGAGCGCTACGCGGTCTGGACGCAGCCGCTGCCTTAAAACATATATTCTCTATAAAAAGCCGCCGGCAGTTCCCTTAAGGGGCTGCCGGCGGTTTTTTGTTGCGGAGGTGGCAAGGGTATGGGCTCGTCGCTCACGGCGTCGGCCACACCGTGGCCGCGCC
>CAZUQT010000170.1:0-6763 GCA_964622585.1 uncultured Elusimicrobiaceae bacterium
GCGCCTTCCGGGTCCAGCACCTCGAGACCTCCGGCACCGCGGCCCGCCTCACCCACATCAACTACGCGTTCGGCCCGGTCACCGCCACCGGCGTCTGCGACTCGGCGGACACCTGGGCCGACTTCGACAAGGGCTTCATCGACACCGAGAGCGTCGACCGCGTCGCGGACGTCTGGGACCAGCCGATCGCCGGCCACGTCAACCAGCCCCCCGAGCTGAACAAGACACCCCCCGGGCCGCCCGGGTGGGCCTCAAAGTATTCCAGTCGCACTGACTTCCCCCCCATTAAAAGCGAAAAGCCCCGGTATCCGGGGCTTTTCGCTTTATGACCGCTTTGCTGTTAAGGCTTCAGCGGGGTAAGTCGGGTTTTCCCGGCTATCACGGCCAGGTTCAGGCGCACTATGTCGGAGGCGTAATTCCAGGAAAGGGATTCAAGCTTGTCGCAGGCCTGATGATAGCAGGGTGTGTGGTCGTCCCAGTGCTCTATCGAGAGATAGGTCGGGATGCCGGCTTCGAGGAAAGGCACATGGTCGCTGCCCCAGGCCGGCATGGCGATATGGGGCTGGAGCTTGGTGTACAGCCTGGCCTGGGCGCCCACCCAGTCGGCGTGAGCGGAGAATTCCTTGTTGGTCTCTATCTCGATTATCCCGTCGCGGTTCCAGGCTATCATGTCCATGTTTATGGCCCAGGCTACGCGGGCGAGTTCGCCCGTGGTTTTCAGTTTCTTGACGCAGGCATAGCCGCCGGTGATCCCGTTCTCTTCGCCGTTGGCGGTCACGAAAATAAGGTCGTGGTCGGCTTTATACCCGGAAAGCACCTTGGCCATCTCCAGGACGCCGGCCGAACCCGAGGCATTGTCGTCGGCGCCGGCGTTCTCGAAGCCCACCGAATCCATATGGCCGATGACGAGTATCGCCTTCGCCCCGGGCTGGGCGGAGCGGCGGGCCACTATATTGCATTCCTTATCGGCCTTCCGGTCCTTATAGCATTGGCGTTCTACGGCATAGCCCATTTCCTTGAAGGCCCCGGCGATAAAATCCATAGCCAGGCGGTTGCCGGAAGCCGGCGACACGTCCAGCTGTCCGGCGCTGCGCTTACCGGTCAGTGTTATAGCTTCAGCGTAGCCCATAAGGCGGCGGCTGTCCACTTTTGCTGTAATAGCGAGCACGTCCGGGTCGGCGGCTTTCTCCTCCCCCTTGGCCGCAGGGCCGTTGTAGACCTCGCCGGCTGAAACCGGGCGGAGCTTTGCGGAGAGTTCCGGGGAGAGTTCGGCTAAAGGGACCGAAAGCTTGACCAGCCGCGTCCGGCCTGCCGAATAAACCGTGGAGGAGAGGCCCGAGATCGCCTCAAGGAAGGCGGGGTCCTGGGAAAGGAGCAGGTAAGAGGGACCGGAAGCGGCCGGGGGCTGCGCGGAAAGAGGCGACAAGGCGCAGGCCAGGAAGAGGGAGAGCAGCGTTGATGAAGGTCTCACGTTTAGATTATAAAGGAATCTTCCTGTATGGTCAAGGGCCGTTCGGGAAGAGTTATGTTAAGGAGCGGGGAGCTTATGGGCTGGACAAGAAAGTGGAACCCGCTGGCGCGGATTCCACGCGAACCAGGGAAGGTGATTTGAGTCTAACAACCACGGTTATAAAGATAAAAAAGCCCCGGGAAGGGGCTTTTTTATCTTTATGCTCGCCGGGCTGGACTCGAACCAGCAACCCTTCGGTTACAAGGGCCCTCGAATTGCTTCAAGGCTTGGACTATATCATATCCGACCCGCTTGTGCGGATTACGGACTCAGGCGCTTCCCACCCCCGACATCGGGGGAAGTACTCCCTTGCGGGATAGTCTCTGCACCTTCTCTGAACTTTACAAGCCCCAGAGCTTGGCTCAGGATTGCCCGGATTTGCTACGCCGGGTTCCCCTGAATTCACCTGATTTTTCAACCGCGGTTTCCCGCGGAAGCTGCAACTTTACATGAACTTCCCTGTGACAGTTGGCGCATAACACCGTGCACTTATCCAATTCCTCCTTAACTTTTGTCCAACTTCGTGTATATCCTTTTTGGGATATCCCGAAGTCTTTCACGGAAGAGTCGCGATGGTGAAACTCCATCGCTTCAATGCACTTCTGATAACCGCAGAGCCGGCATTTCCCGCCTTTGTACTCCACAGCCAGCTGCCGTAACTTTTTCCTTCGCTTACGGACAGCCTCTATAAGGTACTCTCTGCGATCGGCATAGCGCCTATTGTCTTTCCGGGCTTTCATGCTTTTTACAGCCGAATGCTCCACCATTGAGCTACCGGCGAATATAAAGAACTAGCTAAAGTATAGCAAAAAAAATCTTTTCCTCAAAAAAATTAGCGGGTCGGCAGTCCTTGCCCAAAGTTAGTAAATTAAGCAAGAACGTCGCCAATCTCTCCCACTATACTCAATTCTTCATCTTGCCTGTAATAAGCAGAGTATATCCCCCGCTTGCCGCACTATGATTATTATACAAGAACGCGGGCGGCCACGCCCGGCTACAGGGTTGCGTTTTTTTTGTAGAATATCAACATGATCAAAAATATCCAGGAATATTACCAGTGCATACTGGATAACCTGACCGGCGGCCTGATAAGCGTGGACCTGAAGGGCAAGGTGGTCTACCTCAACCCTATGGCCGGCAAGATATTGCGCATGGATCCGGCAACCTGCTGCCGCGATATGCAGTATGATGAAGTCTTCTCCGACTTTCCCGCCCTCAGGAGCGTAATAAAGGAAACCATGGAGACCGGCAAATGCGTGCGCAGGGCGGAGATAGCCATCATGCACGCCAATACCCCCCTCATCATCGGCTACAGCACCATGCTGGTAAAGAACCACGAAGGCCTGGAGCTCGGCGTCACCGTGATCTTCCAGGACATCTCTTTCGTAGAGAAAAAATAATATGGCCAAAAATACCGAGAACCGCCAGGAAACTCCGGAAACTCCCGCCCCTTCCCAGCCCCGGCAGCTCCCGCCACCGGAGCCGGTCTCTACCGCCAGGATCTGGGTTTTCTGGACCGGCGTCGCTCTCGCGGTAATAATCGCCAGGGTGCTTGACCATATGCTCCCCGGGATCCCCGAGGGCCAGATAGAGCGCTGGGTCATGCTCGCTTTCGGCGTCTTTGTAGCCGCTTTCCTCTATACGCTGAAGTAAATCCATGGCAGAATTTATAGACTATTACACCGTCCTCGGTCTGCCTAAGACCGCCGGCGAGGCCGAGATCAAGTCAGCTTACCGCAAGCTGGCCATGAAGCACCACCCGGACCGGAACCAGGGCAATAAACAAGCCTCCGAATCAAAGTTCAAGGAGATCAACGAGGCTTATGAAGTTCTCTCCGATCCGAAGAAGCGGAAAATGTACGACCAGTACGGGAAAGACTGGGAGGGCGGCCAGGGCTACCGCCCCCCGCCGGGCGGCGGGCACCAGCAGTACCGGCAGCCGGGCGGCTTCCAGCACCAGGGCGGGCAGGGCGCCGGCTACGAACAATTCGGCGAGTTCAGCGATTTTTTCAAATCAATGTTCGGCGGGTCCCAGGGCTTCGAGGGGTTTCCCGGCCAGGAGGAAGGCTCCGGCGGGCGCTCTCAGCTCGACATGGAAGCCGAGCTCCAGCTTTCCGTGGAGGACCTTATCCGCGGCGGCCATAAGCAGCTTTCTTTCAGCTACAGGGCCGGCCGCAGGACAGAAACAAAAGAGATAAATGTCAAATTGCCCAAGGGCCTGCGGGACGGGGCGACCATCAGGCTGCGCGGCCAGGGCAAAGAAGCCGGCGGGCGCGCCGGAGACCTCTACCTTAAGATCCGCCTTATGCCCGACCCCCGCTTTGAAATAGACGGCGACGACTTGCGCGTAAAAGTGCAGGTTCTGCCGTGGGACGCCGCCCTGGGCGGCGAGATCCCGGTCCCTTCCCCCTCCGGGGCGGTGACTATAAAACTGGCCCCCGGAACCTCAGCCGGCCGCCAGCTCAGGCTCGCCGGCCGCGGCCTGCCGCGCAAAGACGGAACGCACGGGGACCTCTACGCCGTGATCTCGCTGGCGCTCCCCCCGAAACTTTCCCCCCAGCAGCTTGAATTATTCCGCAAACTTAAAGAAACAGAATAGCGCGCCGGACGAAACCCGAAGCGCCGCGGTTTTATCCTGCCGCGCCGCTTTCCGTGGCGCCATAATATGACGAAACCCCAGCGTCCGCTTGCCGCGGACGCTGGGGCGAAAAGGAGGCTGCTGCTTCCTGGCTTAGTTAAAGGCCGGGGCTATCTGCACGGCCGCGGCTTCAACCTTGTTCTTGGTCTTCATCTCCTGCGCGTTCTTGAAGGGGGTGCCTATCTCTTCCAGCATCCCGTCTCCCTGCACGTAGTAGATAGCCTTGGAGGTGATATCCTTCAGGGCGGTGTGGACGATCCATTTAAGCTGGACCTGCATCGAAGCGACGGGATCCTCGTGCGTTCCGACATTGGCGATGGTGGAATCCGGAACTTCGGAGACCAGGGTCACTTTATAGCCCCAGGCGGTCACTATATTGAGCGGCTCGATGGTGACGCCGGTGAGGAACTTGCCTTTCCCCTGGAAGTTGCCGCTGTGGGTGCGGTGCACCTGGTAGGTCACTTTCACCACTTCGGAGCCGAAGCCGTTCTTCATCGAGAAGCTGTACTTCTTGGTGGCCGGTTTGCTCCAGCCCTGCAGCTGGCTCCAGTGGCTGGTGCCGAAGGGCACGGCGTTGGCGTAGTTGGTCGTCACGTTGACCACGGGCTGGTTCTTCTCTATGATGTTCCAGATCTTTTCCATCAGGTTGACTATATTGTCGATGGCGGCTACGGTGCCGTTCACTACGGCGACGCCGTTATTGAAGCCTGCCAGCGGGTCCACGGCTCCGGGCGTAGTTCCGGGGGTGGTTCCGGGCGTAACGAGAGGCGGGTTGATCTGCGGGCCGGAGGGCGGCTTGGGCAGTTCCTGGGGGCCGGGGATCGTGCCGCCCTTGTCCGTTATATCCTCTATCATTATGGAGCTTTCATCGACGGCGAAGTACCGGGGGTCCTGGGTGATATCGGCTGCCGATACCCGGCCCGCGAACAGCGTCGCTGCGGCTGCGGTTAGTGCGAGTAGTCTCTTCATTTGTTACTTCCTCCTTTTCTATCGCCGCAAGCTTTCGCCTGCGGGTGCTGAACTGCCTGCTAAAAAACTTTACCGGCTTCCAGCAGCGGGGCCGCCGCTTTGACGTACTCCATCGCGGGCTCGTACTTCCAGGGATTGGCGATCTCTTCATAATAGCCGTCGCCCTGGACGTAGTACACGCTGGTCCCGTCAACTTCTTTCAGGACCGTGGCCATTTTCCAGTTGAGCTTCATCTGCATCGCGGCGACCGGATCGAGGTGCGTGCCGACATTGGCTATCGTGGAATCGGGCACGGCGGCCGACATGTAGAACTTATAGCCCCAGCCCACGCTTACGGAAGCGGGGATCACGGCGACCCCCGTAAGGAACTTCCCTTTCCCTTTATAGTTGCCGTTGTAGGTATAAGACATCTTATATTTGCAGTCTATCATTACCCCGCCGTAAAGGTTTTCCGCGTAGAAGCCGTAAACGTAGGATTTGGGCCTGGACCACTGCGCGAGCTGCGAGGCGGAGGTTATCCCCTGGGGATAGGCGGTGGCGTACTTGGTGTCGATGTTGACCACAGGGGCATTGGCCTGGATGATATTCCAGACCTTGGAAGCGATATTGACTATCTGGTCTATGGTGACGAGGACCGCGTTCAGGTCCTTCGGAGGAGTTTCCTGCAGCTTCACGTAGGACATGTCCGGTTCTTCTTTGGTTTCGATGAGCTGCAGCCTGATAGATTTTGGATTGATGGTGAAGTAGCCGGGATCCTGCTTCGCCAGGTCGGCTTCATATTTTGTGAATACGGGGACTGCTTCGATGGCCTGTTTATCGTCGGAGCGGTAAGGGACCTCGGCGCATAAGGCCGGGGCGGCTACCGAGAACAAAACAGAGAACAGCGCTGACAAGGAGGAGAGGTATAATTTCATTTGTTGTTTACTCCTTAATACATCGGCTACATCTAAAGTATAGCCCAGCGCGCAATTTTCTATCAGCGCCAAAGGGCCCAGGAAATAAAACTATTAAGGCCTAGCCGCTGCTGGGCCTTTAGACCTATATCGAGGTTGACATGTAAAGAGCTTGTCAAGGCTATGCCTGTGCCGTAACAAGCGCTATGCGCACCAGACGGCCAAGGCTGCGGCCGGCGCCGGCCGGGGCAAAGAAAAGGCGGGCCCTTTCGGAGCCCGCCCTCTTCTTTTACGCGCTGTTTATCAGACCGCTACTTTCTCTTCAGCCTTGGGGACATCGCAGTTCATGGCGGCCAGCTGCTTGTAGACGCTCAGGCGCCACTTGTATTCCTCTTCGGCCAGCTTCATGAGCCTGGCGGCCACTTCCGGGTTGGTCTTGTGGAGTGAGCGGAACCGGTTCTCGCCCATCATGAATTCCGAGACCGGTATGCTGGGGCCGGTGCTGTCCAGGGTCAGCGGGTTCTTCCCCTGCGCTCTCAGCGCCGGGTTGAACCTGTAGAGCGGCCAGCGGCCCGAGGCCACGGCCTTCTTCTGCTCGTTCATGCCCGCGCCCATGTCGATGCCGTGCGCTATGCAGTGGCTGTAGGCTATTATTATGGAAGGCCCGTCGAAAGCCTCGGCTTCCGCCAGCGCCTTCACGGACTGCAGATAATTCGCCCCCATTGCTATCTGGGCCACGTAGATATTCCCGTA
>CAZUQT010000171.1:0-6694 GCA_964622585.1 uncultured Elusimicrobiaceae bacterium
ATCCTTTTCACCCACCTCGAGCTTACGATGATCCACGAGGTCATGGTCCTGGACCACGGCGGCCCGGACCTGGCTTTCATCCTCCACGGGGCGGGCCTCAAGCTTGTCCTGATGTCCGCCCTGCTGGTGCGGCTCGTCCTGCCGGAGATGTCTCCGGCCGCCGCGTTCGGCTGCCTCCTCCTCGGGCTCGGCGTAATGGCCGCGGCCATCGGCCTCGTCGAGTCTTTCATGGCGCGCCTGCGGCTGGTGCGGGTCCCGCAGCTTCTCGTCGCCGCCATCTGCGCCGCCACTTTCGGACTTATGCTGACCCTGAGATAATATTATGGAACAACTCTCCCAACTGCTCCTGGCCCTGGTCGTCTTCCTGAGCCTTTACCTGCTCGGCTCCTCCTCCCTGACGGGCTGCATAAAGATACTGGCGCTCCAGGGGATGTGCCTGGGTCTCCTGCCCCTGACCATCAGCGAACACGGTTTCCATCCCCGCACCCTCCTCCTGGCGCTCGGAATGTTCGCCCTGAAAGGCTTCGTGATCCCGCGCATCCTGCTCTACGCCATACGGGAAGTGAAGATCCGGCGCGAGATGGAGCCGATGATAGGCTACACCCTGTCGCTGATGATCGGGGCGGTGCTTATCGGCCTCTCTTTCGTTCTCGCCGAGCGCCTGCCGGTGCTGGAGGGCCTGCGCACCAGCCTGCTGATCCCGGTGTCGCTGGCCACGGTGATGATGGGGATGCTGATGATGATCAGCCGGATCAAGGCCGTGACGCAGGTGATCGGGTACCTCGTCTTCGAGAACGGCATCTACCTCTTCGGCCTGGCCAGCGCCTACGAGGTCCCCTGGCTCATCGAGATGGGCGTGCTGCTGGACGTGTTCGTCGCCGTCTTCGTTATGGGGATAGTGATCAACCACATCGCCCGGGCTTTCGACTCTATAAGTACGGAGAATCTGACTCATTTGAGCGACTAACATGATCTACTTCTATCTTACCGTCATTCCTTTTATTATCGGTCTGCTCGCCCTCGCCGTTAAAAGCGAGAACCTAAGGCCCTGGCTTCTTCCTTTGGGCTGCGCTATCCATGCCTCCATCGTCGCCGCGTGCTGGAGGCATTTGCCTGAAGCCTCCGCCGGCGGCTGGTTCTTCATAGACAGCCTCAGCCTGCTGGTGCTGAGCCTCTCGAGCGCTATCTTCCTGCTCTGCTCGGTCTACTGCCTGGAGTACCTCCGCCTGCGGCGCGAGCAGTCTAACAGGCTTTTTACGGCCTGCCTCTCCTTCGTCCTCGGCGCCGTGAGCCTCGTCTGCGTAACGCGCCATATGGGCATTCTGTGGATCGGGATGGAGGCCGCGACGCTCGCGGCGGCGCCCCTTGTTCATTTCAACCACAGCGAAAGGTCGCTGGAGGCCACGTGGAAGTACCTGATGATGGGCTCGCTGGGCATAGGTCTCGCCCTGCTCGGGACTTTCTTCCTCGCGCTCTCCGAACTTCCCTCCAGGCATTACGCGGACCCCCTGGTGATCGACACCCTTCTGGCCCATGCCGGGGCGCTGTCCGTTCCCTGGCTGAAGGGCGCTTTCATTTTCCTGCTGGTCGGCTACGGGACCAAGATGGGTCTCGCCCCGCTGCATTCCTGGAAGCCGGACACCTACGGGGAAGCCCCCGGCGTGGCCGGCGCTATACTGGCGGGGGTTATAACGAGCTGCCCTTTCCTGGGCATCCTGCGCGTCTTTCAGATCTGCAATGCCGCCGGGCTCTCCGCTTTTGCGCAGAGCCTCCTGGTAATGATGGGCCTGCTCTCCATCGGGACCGCCGCCGTGTTCATAATCGGCCAGCGGGATTTCAAGCGGATGCTGGCCTATTCCAGCGTGGAGCATATGGGGATCCTCGCGCTGGGCGTGGGCCTGGGCCCGGCTGGCGGCTTCGCCGCCCTGCTCCATATGATCAACAACGGTATGACCAAGGGCGTCCTGTTCCTCTCCGCCGGGAACATCCACCGCGCTTTCGGGGGGAAGACCATGGACCACGCGCATGGAGCGCTTCAGCGCGTGCCTATCTCCGCCGCGCTGTTCCTGCTGGGCTTCGTGGCCATCACGGGCTCGCCCCCGTTCGGCCCTTTCGTCAGCGAGTTCGCCATCCTCCGCGCCGCGGTGAACGGGGGGCGCTACGGCGTGGCCTTCGGCTTCGTAGCGCTGCTTGCAGTGATCTTCATCGGCATGGCCACGACGGTCCTCTCGGTAGTCTACGGGGTGCCTAACGCCGAATCGAAGAAAAGCGTAAAGGGCGATTATCCTTTCATGCTCGCGGCCCCTATAGTCTTCATGGCCGCCGTAGTCTTCCTGGGCCTGTGGCTGCCGGACTGGCTGACCGCCGTCCTGCGCGACGCGGCCAAACTGCTCGCCGGAGGTGTGTCATGAGCCCCGCTTCGCGTTTCGCCTCCGTCGCCAACGGGGAAGCCCTGGATTTTTCCAGGGTCCCGGTCGTGCCGATAGACGAGTTCCGCTCGGCCGTGCTCAAGATGGCCGCGGCGGAGCACCGCCTCTGCGCTTTGCTGTGCGGCGGCGCTGTCGGCGGGCCGCCCGCCGGCCTCCTTGCCGTGCTGGCGGACGATATCGGCGGCAGGCTGTATCTCGCGGCTTCCGAGCCGGTGACCAGCTACAAGTCGCTGACGCCCG
The DNA here is from genome assembly GCA_964622585.1 of uncultured Elusimicrobiaceae bacterium. Lineage (GTDB taxonomy): Bacteria > Elusimicrobiota > Elusimicrobia > Elusimicrobiales > UBA9959 > UBA9959. Next base: position 2,670 of record CAZUQT010000171.1, read on the forward strand.
AACTGCCGCAGGCCCACCTTTTCGAGCGCGAGATCTACGAGGGTTCCGGCGTTATGCCCGAGGGGCATCCCTGGCTCAAGCCCGTGCGCCTCGTCCCGGCGGACAAGGTTTCTTTCTTCCAGGAGACCGGGGAAGAGATACACGAAGTCGCCGTCGGGCCCATCCACGCCGGGATAATCGAGCCGGGGCATTTCCGGTTCCAGTGCCATGGGGAAACGGTGCACCATCTCGAGATACAGCTCGGCTACCAGCACCGGGGTGTCGAGGCGCTGATGCGGGGTGGGCCGGACCGCCGGTCCCTGGCCGTCGCCGAGGCCCTCTGCGGCGACACGGCTATCGCCCACGGCTGGGCCTACTGCGCGATCAATGAAGCGCTGGGCGGGGCTTCCCTCAGCCTGCGCGCCGAGGCGCTCAGGGCCATAGTCCTGGAGCTCGAGCGGCTCGCCAACCATATCGGCGACCTCGGCGCCATCAGCAACGATATCGGGTATCTCCCGGCGATGTCGTATTTCGGCCGAATGCGCGGGGATTACCTGAACCTGCTTATGCTCGCCTCCGGGAACCGTTTCGGGAAAGGCCTGCTCAAGCCGGGGGGAACCGCCTTCGACCTGACGGACGAGATCTGCGCGCGCATGGCGGAAACGGTCCGCCTCGGCCTCAAGCACCTGAACCAGGTCAGCGGAATGTTCTTCGGAGAACCTTCCGTTATCTCGCGGCTGGAAGAGACCGGAGTAATTTCGAGGAAGATATGCGACGACCTCGGGCTGGTCGGAGTCTGCGCGCGCGCGACGGGGGCCGACCGGGACGTGCGCCAGGACCACCCCTTCGGGTTCTACCGCTTCCGCCACATCCCCGCCATCAAGCTCGACTCCGGCGACGTCTTCGCCCGCGCGATGGTCAGGTTCCTCGAGGCGCAGCGGTCGCTCGAGTTCCTGAGCGCCCTGCTCGGGCATCTCCCGGAGGGAAGTTTCTCGGGGCCTTGCGGCGAGCCGGCGGCGAACCATATTGCCGTCACGCTGATAGAAGGCTGGCGCGGCGAGGTCTGCCACGTGGCCAAAACGGGCGCCGACCGGAAGTTCGAGTGGTATAAAGTCGTCGACCCCTCGTTCCATAACTGGATGGGCCTGGCGATGGCGCTGCGCGGGGGGGAGATCTCGGATTTCCCCCTGTGCAACAAAAGTTTTAACCTTTCCTATTGCGGGCACGACTTATAAGGCAGGATGCGCTAAATGATCGAGATCATAAAGAACAGAATAGAACAGGGCTACCGCACTTCGAGTTTCCCCGACGGAGACCCCGGGCTTCCGGAACGCTTCCGCGGCCGGCCGGTCCTTAAACCGGAGCTGTGCGCCTCCGGCTGCGCGGCCTGCGCAAAGGTCTGTCCGACACAGGCCATCTCACCCGCATCCGCCCCTGCCGGCGGGAAGGCGAATGCCTTGGCCCTCGACCTGGGGAAATGTCTCTTCTGCACCGAATGCGTCCCGGCCTGCCCCTCGGGCGCAATTACATTTTCAAAGGACCACCGCCTGGCCGCCAGCCGGCGCGGGGACCTTCATTTGTCGTCGAACGAGGTAAAACTGGCGGAGTCTCTTGGCGGCGAACTGCGGAATCTCTTCGGGCGGTCCCTCAAATTGCGGCAGGTGAGCGCGGGCGGCTGCGGCGCCTGCGAGGCGGACCTGAACGTGCTCAACACAGTCGTGTTCGACCTGGGCCGCTTCGGGATACAGTTCGTAGCCTCTCCGCGCCATGCCGACGGCCTGCTGATCACCGGGCCCGTCACCCGCCATATGAGCGAGGCCCTCAGGATAGCCTATGCGGCCATCCCGGCTCCCCGCATCGTTATCGCCTCCGGGGCCTGCGCCATCGGCGGCGGCCCCTTCTCGGGCTCGGAAGACCAGCTCGGCGGCGCCTCCACCGTGGTTCCCGTAGATCTCTTCATCCCGGGCTGCCCGCCTCACCCGGTCACGGTCCTGGACGGGCTCCTGCGCCTCCTGGGCAGAATTCATTAGGGGCTGCGCCTGTACCGAGGCCCGGCCGATCCGGAAGAGCCATAAAGCTTTGCAGCAGTCAAGGTCTGGGGGATCCAAGAATGAAAGCATTATTTTTTTGCCTGATTTATCTGCCGGCGCAGTGCGGGGCGCTTTCCGCGCAGGACCTGAGATGCGTCACACGGTACAGGAACTCGATGGCAGGCCTCGTCGCCTACACCGACTGCGGCAGCCCGGATGAAATAGCCCCGTATTCCGACGGGATCTCCTGGTTCTACAATATGAGCAGGGTGGACAGGTTCTTTAAGCAGAAGATCTCCGGAAGCCCGGCCCCCGCCGGGAAAACGGCGCCCGCCGAGCTGAACCCGCAGAAAGCCAACCTTAACGCCCTGCAGCTGGAAACCAGCGAATTCTTCGTCTACTCCTCCAGCGGGCAGCAAAAAGCCCTGATCGACGCCTATTATAAAGCGATGACCGGGCCCGCGCATCTCGCGGCCAAGACCTCGCCGGAAGGCAAGGCCGAATTACGCCGGAATCTTGACCGGATGATACCTGACCTCGCGGCGCTGAAGGACCTCCTTAAAGCCGCGCTGACCTACGAGAGCTTAAGCTGGGGCATGTCGCCGGAGGAGTTAAAAAAGAGCGCAGCGGCCCTTACTGAGATCTCTCCGGGACGCTACTGGCGTTCGGCCGAGATCAGCGGCGTGCAGGCCCTGTCGGAATTCCGTTTCATCGACGACAAACTTGTTTCGGCGTCATTATCCTTCCCGCCCCCGGGCCTCGCCCAGGCCGAATTAGAGCAGCTGCGGCTCCTGGTAAGCGAGTTCCATTCCTGGCCGGAGAGCTGCGCGAGCGACGGCGAGGCCGAATTATCCTGCGTATGGAAAGCCGCCGATACGGATATAGAGACCTCGCTGGTAAAGAGGGGGGGCGCGGAAGAGGTCGCTATCACTCTCACCTCGCGGAAACTGCTGGACGAGCTTTCCAAAAGCAAAAAATCGGCCGGCAGCCAGTGACGCCGCGGACGCTTTTATCGGCCTGCCCCGGGCCGTACGGATTCTACTGTCAAAATCAGCGCATAAAACGATATAATTAGTCCTTAATTGCATATTGCAGGGGAGCCAAAAAATGAAACATATCTTCGCAAGAAAATCCCTTAAAAAACTTTTAGACGAAATGAAGGACGACAACCGCCTTAAAAGGGTCCTCGGGCCCGTCACGCTGACCTCTCTCGGCGTAGGCGCGATAATCGGCGCCGGCATTTTCGTGGCGACCGGCGCGGCGGCGAAGGGCGTCGCCGGCCCGGCCCTGATGGTCTCCTACGCGCTGGCCGGCATCACCTGCATCTTCGCGGCGCTGTGCTATGCTGAATTCGCGTCGATGGCGCCGGTGGCCGGCTCGGCCTATACCTACGCCTACACCACCATGGGCGAGCTGTTCGCCTGGATAATCGGCTGGGACCTCGTCCTCGAATACGCCGTAGGTTCCGCGACGGTAGCCAACGGCTGGTCCGGCTATTTCCAGAGCGTGATGGCCAAGTTCGGCCTGGCCCTGCCGGAGTACCTGCAGAAAGCGCATTTCGCCTACGACAACGGCCATTTCATAGTCACCAATTCCTGGGTCAACCTGCCGGCTATCTGCGTCGTCATCTGCGTCAGCCTTATCCTGATAAAAGGCATCAGCGAAAGCGCCAAATTCAACGCCGCGATGGTCTTTCTCAAGCTGGCGGCCGTGCTCTTCGTCATCTGCGTCGGGGCTTTCTACATCCACCCCGCGAACTACACTCCGTTCGCTCCTTTCGGCTGGACCGGGATAGGCTTTTTCGGCAAACACATGTTCGGCCAGATGAACGCCGGCGGCGACCCGATCGGGATGATAGCGGGCTCGGCTGTAATCTTCTTCGCCTACATCGGCTTAGACTCGGTCTCCCCCCACGCCGAGGACGCGATCAATCCCAAAAGGGACATCCCGCTAGGAATAATAGCTTCCCTCGTCATCTGCACGGTGCTCTATATCGCCGTCGTCGGAGTCCTGACC
>CAZUQT010000172.1:0-6688 GCA_964622585.1 uncultured Elusimicrobiaceae bacterium
TTACCATTAACGGAGGATTCCCTTTGTTTTACGGATTTTCCTGGGACAGCCCTGCAAAGGACCCATTCAGCAATGCGGATGCTTTAATGATAAAATACAAGCGTGGCCGTCTGCCGGGCATGGCCCCCGATACGGCACATACAGCAATGAAAAAGAACGCGCCCAAAACCGGCTGGATAAGCGAGCAGCTCTGCGTGCAGACGGCGCGCACCTGCAACCTCTACTGCGTTTATTGCCAGAACCCGCCGACCGGCGTCTCCGCGCCGAAAGAAAAGACCGCGGCGCTGATCAGAAAGAACGGGATCAAAGCGGTAAGCCTCGAAGGCGGCGGGGAACCGACGGCGGGCGCGGATTTCTTCGACTGGCTCAAGACCCTCAAAGCGGCAGGGGTAAGAAATTTCATGCTCTCCACCAATGCCGTGGCGCTCTCGGACCCGGAATTCTGCCGCAAGGCCGAAAAAGCCGTGGACTATTTCACGGTCAACTTCCCCGCCTCCGATCCCGAAACCTACCGGAAAGCCACCCGCAGCGTAAAATTCGACATGGCCGTAAAAGGCCTCGAGAACCTTAAAGCGCTGGGCGCAGAAAAAAAGATCCGCCTCTTCCACATAATTTTCAAGGACAATTACCGCCGGCTCCCCGCCTTCGCCGACTGGGTCATCAGGAAATTCCCCGGCCTGGCTTTCGTCAACCTGACCTTCGTGCGCAATGCCGGGCGCGTCGGGGACAGCCCGGAGATAGTTCCCAGCTACAGCGAAGTAGAACCTTTCTTAAAAGTTGCCCTCGCCAAGCTTAAGCTTAAAAAGATCAAAGCCGTGGTCCAGAACGTCCCGCTTTGCCGGCTTAGGAATTTCGAGGGCTTTTCTTTCGAATTCCAGCGCTGGCGCAGGGGCGACCGGATCCTGGAAGCCGGCATAGCGGAAAAAGCGGGAAACCCGGCCTGCAAACGCTGCGCGCTGGAACAGGCTTGCTGCGGGGCGAGGAAGGATTACCTGCGGGTACACGGGAACAAGGAACTGGTCTCTTCGGACAAAGACCCCGAAAGCATCGCTCCCGAAGCGTTTTAACCAATGAAAATAGTTTCATGTTTCTCCGACCTCAAGGAACTGGAGCCGCTGGCCAGGGCCGGCGCCGACGAGTTCTATACCGCCGTCGAGGGGCTGCCGGCCTTCAGCGTCGGTTTCCTGCCGGGCCGCGACCTGGCCCCGGCCATAAAGCAGGCCCACGCGCTCGGGAAGAAAATAGCGCTCGCGGTCAACGCCATCCACGCCGCGGCCACCGATAAAAGGCTCGCCGCCATTGAGAAGCGGATCAGGTCCCTGGACAAGCTCGGGATGGACGCTTTTATCATTTCGAACCCCTATTTGCTCGGCCTGTTCTCCGGCCGGGGAAAGCGCCTGCGGGCGGAGCTCCACCTGAGCTCGGTGCAGCCGGTCTTCAACAGCCTCAGCGCCGCTTTTTTCTCCCGCTTCGGCGTCTCCCGCCTCATCCTCCCGAACCAGCTCTCGCCGGTAGAGGCGCTGAAGACGCTCGCTTTCTGCCGCGAGCGCGGCATAGAGACCGAGATCTTCGATTACCGCTTTTTCGGCTGCGCCTATATCAACGGCCGCTGCCAGCTGCATAAGCCCGGCCACTACAATTTGAAGTCGGCCCTCCTCGGCGGGAATCTCTGCCGCATAAACGCGAAAGCGGGCGGGCTGGTGAAACTCAGGACCCTGGACCTGCCCGGCCGCGCCAAAGAGCTCCCGGCGCTGGTAAAGCGCCTCGAGGACAGGTTCACCTGCGGCGGCGCCCCCAGGCTCTCCAACGCCGCGGCTTTCTTCGATTTCTTCGCTTCGGGCGCGCACTACCTGAAGTACGGCACGCGCCACGACGCCCCGGAGGTGAAAGTCAAAAAGGTGGGCCAACTCCGCGCAATGCTCGGCCTGGCGGAGAAGCTTTCGGCCTCGCTGCCCGCGGCGGAAGCCCGGCGGGACTTCATCAGGGAACTGTCCCGCTGGAACGGGGGCGGCTTTTAAATGGCTCTGGAAAAAGGCATAAGACTGGGGATAATGACGCTGGACGCGCTGAAAAGATCCGGCGGGCTGGACGCCGCGCTGAAGGGCTTCGAGCGTTTTTACCTGGGCCCGGAATTCTGCGAGAACCTGATCGACGGCTCCGTCTGCGAGGAGGCCGCCTGGCTGCAGGGAAAGGGTAAAAAGATCTGCCTCCTGACGCCGCTGCTGAGCGAGAAAGGCGCCGGGCTCCTGGATAAAGTCTTTAAAAAACTATTGAAATTCGCGAAGAGCGGCAGGCTGGACCCGGCGGGGCTGGAGATCACGGTGAACGATTTCGGGACCGTGGAACTGGCGAAAAGGAACGGCCTCCCGTTCACGCTGAACGCCGGACGGCTCCTCCGCGACAATGTTTTCGACGATACCGGGAAGGCCATCACGGTCCACAGCGGGCTGGCCCTGAAATTTTTCCGGGAGCTCGGCATCAAGCGCTTCGAGCTCTCCACCCTGGGCCGCCGCCCCGAAGTGAATTTCGCCAAGGGCGGGCTCTTCGGTTTCGACCGGCGGGCTTTCAGCCTGACCCTTTATTACCCCTACCTCAACCTCACCACCACGCGCACCTGCCTGGTCGGGATGCGCGACGTGCCGACCGAGGAATCGGTGCGCGGCGTCGAATGCTCGCGCGAATGCCTCATCAGCTCCTTCGAGCTGGCGCACCCGTCCATAAAGGAAAAGCTGCTGGTCCGCGGCAACACCGTCTTCCTCGAGTTCCCGGACAAGTTCTACGCTTCGGAAAAAAGCCTCGCAAGAATGAACGTCGACCGCCTGGTCTACGCCCCCTTCCCCTGAAAAAAGCCCCCGGGAGTTCCCGGGGGCTTTTATATCCCTGACCTTTAACCGTGCGGCTACAGCAGCTCGGCCACCAGCGCGGCCAGCGGGCTGCGCTCGGTCTTGGTGAAGGTCAGGTGGCCGTAGATCTTCTGGCCGCGCATGCGGTCGACGATATAAGTGAGGCCGTTCGACGCGATGTCCAGGTAGGGATTGTCTATCTGGTAAGGGTCCCCGGTCACGACGACCTTGGTGCCCTCGCCGGCGCGCGAAAGGATGGTCTTGATCTCGTGCGGCGTCAGGTTCTGCGCGTCGTCCACGATCATGTACTGCTTCGGCAGCGAGCGGCCGCGGATATGGGTCACCGAGGCGATCTCGATCTTCTCGTTCTGCAGCAGGTACTCGAACTTCTCTACGGCGCTCTCCTGGTGGCGCTTGTCCATCACGAACTCTAAATTATCGTAGATCGCGCCCATCCAGGTGGAGAGCTTCTCTTCTTTCGTGCCCGGGATGAAGCCGATATCCTTGCCCACCGGGACTATCGGGCGGCAGATGATAAGCTTGCGGTAGACGCTTTCCTCGACGGACTTCTGCAGGCCGCAGACCAGCGTCACCAGCGTTTTGCCGGTGCCCGCCGCGCCTAGCAGGGTTACCAGTTTCACGGAATCGTCAAGCAGCAGCTCCATCGCGCAGCGCTGCTCCTTGTTGAGCGGGCGGATGCCCCAGGGGGACGGCTCGGGGTTGAGCGCCCTTATCTTCAGGGTATCGTTAGGGTCGACGCGGCCGATGGCGGATTTCTTGGGGTCGCCCTTGGCATGCAGCACCACGAACTCGTTGGGCGACAGCTCCTTGTCGGGGCTGTTTATGACATGGTCCTTGTAGAATTTATCCACGTCGGCGGCGGAAACCTCGAGGGAGATCAGGCCCGGATAAAGCTCGTCCACGTTAACTTTGCCGGCTTCATAATCCTCGGTGACGAGGCCGACCGCCTCGCCTTTGAGCCGCAGGTTTATGTCCTTGGTGACCAAAATGGTATTGTTCTTTTTCTGCTGGTACCAGTAAGCGGTGTTGAGGATGCGGTTATCCATCTCGAGCAGCTTGAATTCCTTGGGCAGGACCTGCACGTGGTCCAGGTCGACTATCAGCGTGCCGCCGGCCTCGGTCTTCACGCCGGCGTTCAGCTTGCCTTTGGCCCTGAACTCGTCCAGCTTGCGGGACACGATGCGCGCGCTTTTGCCGCGCTCGTCGCCCGCGCGCTTGAAATTGTCGAGCTCCTCTATGACGGAGATCGGGATCACCACGGTATTATCTTCAAATTTGGTAAAGGAAAGAGGGTCGTGTATAAGGACGTTGGTGTCGAGTATATAGACTTTTTTCATTTTTTCTCCCTTAAATCGGCCGTCAGCGCGGCGAATGAAACCCGCGGATCCGCCCGCCCGATGCAACCGTTTATAACCCCGGCCCGTAACATTATTGTCGGCAGTTTCCGGGCTCCGCTAATTTTAGCATAAAAAACGGAAACGCCGAATTTATCTCGGCCGGTTAAAAAATAGTAAGATATCTATATTGTGGCCCGCTCCGGACACCCGCCGGGTCTGTATTCCCGATTTTCAAGGATATGATGAAAATAAATTTACTCCTGCTGCTTTTGCTCCCGGTCGCGATACCTCCTGTTTCCGCGCAGCCTGCGCCCCAGTCCCAGCCCGCGGCTTCGGTCGGCGAAGCCCCCTCCCCCGACCAGCTGAAAGAATGGATGGCGAGCCACGGGCTCGCCCAGCCCGCGCCGGAGGCCAAGGCCCTGCCCGGGATGTCGGCGGCGGAAGGTCTCCTGCCCGCGGCGGACGGACAGGGCGGCGGCCCCTGGGAAGTGGCTGAAACGGCGGCGAAGGGCCAGGTAAACCTCAAGGAAAAAGCGATCCTGAAGGCCGGGAAGGCTAAAAAAGGCCGCCTCTACCACAAAGATTTCGTCAGCCAGGATATAGAGGCGATACTTGCGCTGGGCAGCGTGGACAAGATCTCGGTGGATATCGAAGAGCTTCCCGGCCGCCCGCTGTCCCCGAAACTGGCCGAGGCCGCCGGCTCCTCCGTCCCGGTGCGCATCACCTACATCATCTCCGAAAAGCCCATGGTCAGGACCATAACGGTGACCGGGGCCAAGGGCCTGTCGAAATCGGCCGTCAAGGACGAGATGACGCTTAAGGAAAAAGATTTCTTCGACGAGCTTAAGATCCGCGAGGACCTGATAAAAATAACCGACAAATACCACGAAAAAGGCTATATAGACGCCAGGGCGGACTACGAGGTGCGCTACGACACCGCCGCCTCGCTGGCCTTCCTGACCGTCTCCGTGACGGAGGGCAAAAAAGCGCGGGTGGCCGCGGTGGAGTTCACGGGCGCGGCCGCCTTCAAGCAGAAAAAACTGTTGAAGAAGATGAAGAACAAGCCGAAGAAGATCTATTCCCCGCAGGACCTGGACGAGGACTACAAGGCGCTGACGGACTTCTACAAGAACAACGGCTACGCCGACTTCAAAATAACGGATACCTCCACCACCTTCAACGAAGAGCGCTCGAGCGTGACCATCAGGATCACGGTCTCCGAGGGGAACAAGCAGAAATTCGGCGCCACTTTCTTCGCCGGCAACACGGTTTATATGCCCAGCGAGCTGCTTCCGGTCGTGGAATACCGCCGCGGAAAGCTTTTCAACCAGGAGCGCTTCAACGACACGGTCCGGGGCATCCAGGACAAGTACGCGGACAAAGGCTACCTGAAGGCCGTGCTGGTCCCCGACCGGGTCTACAACGAGAAGACCGGCGAGACCGACGTTACGTTCAACATCACCGAGAACAACCAGATCTTCGTGGACCACGTGGACGTTGAAGGCAACAAGGCGACCAAGTCCTACGTGCTGACGCGCGAAGTCACGCAGAAAGAAGGGACGGTGTTCAGCTCCTCCAAGATCCGCCGCAGCCAGGAAAGGATCTTCAATCTTGGCTTCATCGACGACGTCAGCCCGGTGATAAACCCCACCGCCGACCCGGACAAGGTGGACCTGGTGTTCGACATCGTGGAAGGCAAGCCCGGCATGCTCACCGCCGGCGCCGGCATCTCCTCCAACGACGGGCTGGTCGGCACGCTCTCGCTCTCCCACCTGAACCTTTTCGGCAGGGCCTACAAGACCTCGCTGTCGTGGAACTTCGGCAAGCGGGTGCAGGACTACTACCTCAGCTGGTCCACTCCCTGGGTAGGGTCCCACCCGACCTCGCTGGGCGTGGATATCTTCAATACGCGCCACTACAAACCTTTCCAGAGCACCCTCTCGGCCTATACCGAACGCCGCACCGGCGGCAAGATAACCCTCGGCCCCCGCTTCGAAGAGGACAAGTACCACCTCACCATGGCCTACACTTTCGAGAAGGTCCGCATCTCGGAGATAGACTCGCTTTACAAGTCCGAGCTGGCCGCCGGAACCAGCGTCACCTCGTCCATCTACATGGAGTTCGCGCGGGACACGCGCGACAATGTCTGGGACCCGACGCGCGGCACCAAGATCTCCCTCGGCATGGATTACGCCGGCGGACCGCTGCAGGGGGACGTCAACTACTACAAGCCGACCTTCTCCTCCAGCTATAACCTCAAGCTGTTCTCCATAGACGATTACCCTTTCGTCATGGCCATCGGGAACAGGTTCGGCTTCGTCGGCCGCTTCGGCGAGACGAAAAAAGTCCCGGTCTACGAGCGCTATTTCATCGGCGGGGCCGAGACGGTGCGCGGCTATTCCAATAACGGCCAGATAGGCCCGCCCAACGGCGGCAGGGTCTACGACGTGGCCAACGTGGAGTTCAAGTTCCCGCTGGCCCGTGAGC
>CAZUQT010000173.1:0-6685 GCA_964622585.1 uncultured Elusimicrobiaceae bacterium
TCAGGGGTTTTGCCCCGCGAACCCTGGAAGAGGAAACCGTTGCGCGGTTTCCCCCCGCCTTGGGAAATTATGGCGGGGCCCCCCATCCCCAAAGGGTTCGCGAAACAAAACCCCTGCCACCCCTCCGGCAGCGCAAACCTTCCTTAAAACAATTTATCTCGCGGCGATCGCTTCGATCTCCACCAGGGCGGCTTTGGGGAGGGCTTTCACCTCTACCGTGGCGCGCGCGGGGGGATTTTTTGAGAAAAATTTTCCGTAGACTTCGTTCATCTGGGCGAACTGGGAGAGGTCGGCCATGTAGACTGTTGTCTTTAAGATGTTTTCTAGGGCGAGGCCCTGGGATTTGAGGATATTTTCCAGGTTCTTTATTACGCTTTCGGTCTGGGCTTTTATTTCGGCCGGGGCCATGACGCCTGTGGCCGCGTCGACGGGGAGCTGGCCGGAGATGAAGAGGAGGCCGGCGGCTTCGACGGCCTGCGAGTAGGGGCCGATGGCGGCGGGGGCTTTGTCGGTGGAAATTATTTTTTTCATGGTTTTTTAGTCGTGCGGATGGCCGTCTGATGGGCATAGCCCCTGATACGGCACCTGCATAGCAATGAAGTTGGCGACGGATCGGTCGTAGCTCCGTTCGGCCTCGGGGGTAAAGTAGCAGCCGGGGAGCTCGCCGTTTTCGCGGTGATAGGTCACGCAATCGCAGCAAATTCCCTTGCGGGAGCAGGGTTCATAGGTGCAGGAGCAGCTTTTAGCGTTAGTCTCTTTCTTGCAGTTCATATGCCGGAAATTATCGATATTATATATTACAAAAGTTTGGGATTATTGTTCAGGTTTAATCTGGGGCTGGCGGCGGGACAAAAAACCACGTATACTATATTGGAAATTTAAGCCGGGGCCTGTCTCCTGTCCGTCCCGCGCCTGTCCGGCCGGTTCCCGAACGCTGATTTGAGGGTCAGTTATGCAAAATAAAGCGAATAAACCAATTATCGTCCTTGCTGTGGCTTTGACCGCTTTTATCTCCGCGGGGTTCCTTCTGCTGGTGCAGATCGGGACCAGCGCCAGGAAAAATTCCCAGACTCTTTCCGGCTTCAATTTCCGCGGCACTCCCGCGCCCGAATCCTCGGTCGTTAATGATCTCGAACGGGGAGGGGCGGCGGTAATGAAGAAAGGGGAAGACCTTTACAGCAGCTTTTTCGGCGGGGGGGATCAGGCCGCCTCCCCTTCGGGCCGGAGCGAGACCGCGCGGCAGGAGTACGGCCGCAAAGCGGACTCCGCGGAGTCCGCGGACGCCTCCGATAATTCCGAAAGCGACGCTTTCGAGGAGTACTATAAAAAGAATTATTCCTCCCAGCGCGGTAAGACCGCGGAAGACGGGCCGGCTTCCTGGGGGGGCATGGGCGGCGGAGGGTCGGCTTCGGGCGGGGGCTCCGACGGCGGCTTTGGCGAGGCTCCGGCGCAGGAGGGCTATCGTAAAGTTTCCAAGAAAGGGGAGGCGGATAAATCAGCTTCCTCCGAGCCGGGCTCTTCTCCCGGCGCCGCGGCAGGCGGGCCTTCAGCGGGCGCGGCTCCGGGGCTGCAGGCCTCCCTTCCCTGGAAAAAAACTTCCGGCGACTCCAGGCTGGATTTCGGCAAACAGCCGGCTATAGAGGGGGCCAAAGCCGATAAGCAGGCCTATAAAGGCGGCAACCTGTCCGGGATGGCGGGCCAAAAGGCCGCCGCTTCGCTTGACGGCGCCGCGGAGGGCATGAAGGCCGGGGCCCAAGGCAATTATAATTCAAAGATGTCCGGGGATGCGGCCTCAGCGGGGGGCTCCGCTTCCGGGGGCGGGTCTTCTTCGGGCGGCGGCTCCTCTCCTTCCGGGAAAGCCTCCCCCGCGGCTTCAACGCCCGCCGCTGTTTCCGCGGCCGCCGCGGCTAAAGCCAGCTCCGGCACTGCGACCGAAGCCGCCGTGGACCCTTATGAGGAAGGCTATACCAGGCCAAAGGCGGAGGACCAGGACCTTTTCGCTTCCGTGGTCGCGGAAAAACAGAACGGTCTCGACGGCAAGTTCATCCTGTCCGAGGAGGCCGCGGACGATCCTGAAGAGGCGCAGCTGAAAGCCCGCGCCGTAGCCGAAAGCCCGGCCGTCAAAGAAGCCGCGGCGCCGGATCCGGCGAATTTGAATAATTTATCGGAAGCGCGCAAAACGGAACTTAAGAAGGATATCCATACCTTCATGAAAAAAGTTGAGAACAGATACGGCGTAATAACCGACCTGCAGCGCATCTCCTGCGCGACGACCCCCGAGATCTGCAAGGATCATGAAGTGACGGGAAGCTATATGACCATGGCGACGAAAAAAGGCGCGAAGCTCAACCTGGGCGTAAAGTACATCGATAAAAAGTGGCGGCGCTATACCATGGACTTCAAAGCGCCGCCCGGTTCGGCCAAGCCGGCGAAGCCGCCCGCCGACGAAGAGTTCGTGGACGAAGAAGTCCTGGCGGAATAGCGGCAGCCCCGCGCCGCGGTATTTCCCCTCATATCCTTTTCCGCCCGGCGCGCCGCCTGGCCGTTTGGCGGGCATAGCTCTTGTTGCGGCACGGGCATAGCCTTGCCCGGGCGCGCATAATAATCAATAATTTATAAATGCGGGATACTATACATTTTTCAGGCATCGGCGGGGTCGGCATGAGCGCGCTGGCGCAGGTGGCGGCCATGGAAGGGCGCCCTGTGAGCGGCTCCGACAGGGATTTCGACCGCGGGCGCAATCTCGGCGTGAAAACCGCGCTCGAGAAGCTGGGTATAAAGATCTATCCGCAGGACGGGTCCGGCATAAACGCCGCCACTTGCGAACTGGCCCTCTCCACCGCCATCGAAGAGACCAACCCCGAGGTCGTCATAGCGAAAGAGCTGGGGCTGAAGATCAGCCACCGCTCGGAGCTCCTCGCCGCCCAGGTCAACCGTTTCGAGACCATAGCAGTAGCCGGGACCAGCGGGAAATCAACCGCGGCCGCCATGCTTTTCTCCGTCCTCGAGGCCGGCGGGCTCGGGCCTTCCATAATAACCGGCGGGGCGCTCGGCGTGCTCAAGGAGCGCGGCCTTATCGGAAACGCTTTCCGCGGCGCCGGCAATATCCTCGTGGTGGAAGCCGACGAGTCCGACGGGACCATAGTGCGCTACAAACCGAAGACCGGCCTGCTGCTGAATATCAGCAAAGACCACAAGGACCTCGAAGAGCTCAATAAAATTTTCAGCGAGTTCGCCGGCCACTGCGGCCGCCTGCTGGTGAACGCCGACGACGCTCCCTCGGCCGCGCTGCTGCCCGCCGCGGAAAAATTCGGCTTCAGCTCCGGCGCCTGGCGGGTCACGGAGATCAGGGCCGGGCTTTTCTCCTCCGAATTCAAAATAAACGGCGTCGGGTTCAGCCTGCCCGCGCCGGGGCTTTACAATATAGAGAACGCGCTGGCCGCCTGCGCCGCCGCCTCGGTCTACGGCGTCAGTCTGGAGGCCGCCGCCGCCGGGCTTAAAAATTTCCGCGGCGTGGAGCGCCGTTTCGTCCTGGTGGGCGAAAAGAACGGCGTGACCGTGATAGACGACTACGCTCATAACCCGGCAAAAATTTCCGCCCTGCTCAAGGCCCTGCACCAGGCGCCCGGCCGGCGGCTGCTGGCCGTTTACCAGCCGCACGGCTTTACGCCCACCCGCCACCTTAAAGCCGAGTTGATAGAAAGTTTCGCCTCGGGCCTGAACGAGGCGGATATCCTTATCATGCCCCAGATCTATTACGCCGGCGGGACCGCGAACAAGAATATTTCCTCCAAAGATATCTCCGACGCCGTGGCCGCGGGCGGCCGCAGCGCGGTCTATTACGAGGACCGCGCCGACATTCCGGCCGCCGTCTCTAAACTGGCCAGGCCGGGAGATATAGTGGCGGTGATGGGCGCGCGCGACGCCACCCTCGCGGCTTTCGCCGCGCAGGTTCTGGAGGCCCTGCCCTGATATGGCCAAAGTTGCCGTAAACCGCTTCGGCGCCCGTCAAGGACGGGGACATACTGCACGTTTTCCCGCCGGTATCCGGCGGTTAATCACGGAGGAACTATGAAACCAGTCAAGATAACCGACGGAGTATACTCGCTGCGCCTGAACCATTTCAACCGGCACTTATTCGACTCTCTTATCCCGCTGCCGGACGGAACCAGCTATAACGCCTACCTGGTCAGGGGGTCCGAAAAAACGGCGCTGATAGACCCGGGCGAGCCTGAAAAGGCGGAAGTGATCCTGGATTATCTAAAGGACGAGAAGAAAATAGACTATGTGATCTCGCAGCACGCCGAACAGGACCATTCCGGGAACATCCCGCTGGTGCTGGCGCGCCACCCGGAAGCAAAAGTGGTCACCAATCCGAAGTGCAAAGAGCTGCTGATGACGCACCTGCACATCCCGGCGGATAAATTCATCGAGGTTAAGGACGGGGAGACGCTTTCGCTGGGGGGGAAGACCCTGGAATTCGTTTATATGCCTTGGGTGCACTGGCCCGAGACGATGGGGACTTACCTGCGCGAGGATAAATGCCTTTTCTCCTGCGACTTCCTCGGTTCGCATATCGCAAGCAACGCCCTGTTTTCGGAGGAGCACCGCTCTTACGAGCCCATGAAGCGCTATTACGCGGAGATCATGATGCCGTTCCGCTCCAATATAAAGACGCACCTGGAGCGGCTTTCGAAATACGAGATCTCTTTTATCGCCCCCAGCCACGGGCAGGTGCACAATAACTCCAAATTCGTTATGGATATGTACAGGGACTGGGTCCTGAGCGAGCCGCGCAGCAAGGTGCTGGTGGCCTATATCTCGATGCACGGCAGCACTTTGCTTATGGTGAACCGCCTCGTCAGCCGCCTGCAGGAGGCGGGTATCTGCGTGGAAAAATTGAACCTGGAGCAGTTCGACGAAGGCCGCGTTGCGATGGCGCTCGTCGACGCTGCCACCATAGTCATCGGAACGCCGACCGTCCTTACGGGCCCGCACCCCAAGACAGTTTACGCCGCTTACCTGGCGAACCTGCTGCGCCCCAAGGCCAAATTCGTTTCCGTCATCGGTTCCTTCGGCTGGGGCGGCCGGGCCGTGGAAACCATAGCCGGCCTTATTCCTAATATAAAGGCCGAGGTTCTGAAGCCTGTTATAGTCAAGGGGATGCCCACCGAGGCGGACCTTAAACAGGTGGACGAGCTGGCGGCCCTGATAGTCGAAAAGCACAGCGGCCTGGCCCTCTGCGCCTAGGCTGCTCTGGGCCTTGAAATTTCCCGTTTCGTCTGCTAGACTCTAAAAGACGGAACCTGCTTTTTCAGTTTCCCCTGCACGGGGAAGGGTGAAAAACGGGCATGCATCTTTTCTGGTTACAGGGGGCGGTTTATGCAGGACAATTCAAGAGATAAAAAAAAGACCCTTGTAGTTTCAGTGCTCGCTTTCCTTTTTATCGGCGGCGGTGTTTTTCTCTTCTTCATAATACAGGGCTCTAACGACCTGACAGGCAAGGGCAAGAGCAGCTTTACCTACGGCGCCGCCGCCAGGGAAGGGGTCTCTTCTTTCTTCAAGAGCATAGGCGTGGTCCCGGACGAAGAGGCCATCCGCGAGATCAGGAAAGACGACATATTGGCCGCCTACGGATTTATGCCGGACGGTAAAACTGCCGGCGACTTATCCGATTGGATGTCGAAAGATAGCGCGGCTACCGCGCCCCAGGCGCCGGGCGGTTCCGCGGCCAGGCCGTCAGCGGTGCCTAATATGTCCAAGACTTCAATGTCCCAGCCGGGCGGCGGCGGGGGCAGCTCCCAATCCTCCGGCTCCTCCTCAAGGTTCGGCGGCGGCGACAATTCCCGCGCCACCTCCGTTTCGGCTTCAGCTAAGACCGAGGGTTCCGGCGCCGCCGGAAAGGGCACGCTGGGCGCGCTTAAGAACGCGCGCGCCATGCTCGGCGAGGGCCTCAGGTCCGATTCCGCAATGACGGCGCGCAGCAAGTGGGGGCAGAGCTTCGGCGTCGGAGGGAGCGGCGGAAAGTCCGGAGAACTCGCCTATAATAAATCCGGCCTGGTCGGGCTGGATAAGATCAAGAGCGGCGAGATCGCCAGTTTGAAGATGGATAAAAAAGGCGCCGGACTCGCGCCCGAGGCGGGGGCTTTCGAGCGCGACAAGAACGCCGAGAGCAAGGACGCGAATCTGCAGGCCAAAAACGCGGAGAGCAAAGCGAACATGGAGAACGAGGCTAAAAAAGCCGCCGCCCAGGCTGCTCTTGACGGGCTTGGTAAAGGGCTGAATAGCAGCACCCCCAAAGACCCTACAGGCGATGGTAAAGCCACTCCGCCGGGCGCGCCTATCACCGAAGAAGAAAATGCCTTGGCGAAGAGCCTTACGACCGGCACGCGGTCCCTTAGTGACGGGAGTACGTTCGCGAATTCAACCGTTGTCGTCAGCAGAAATCCTGACGGCGGGGCCACTTTCAACATAACGGGCGCGGTAACTCCTAAACCGGGTTCGACAGAGCCTCCGGCTAGTTATACCTTCACCGTGTCCAAGAACCCTGACGGAACAGTGACGGCGGGCGAGTTCGTATGGAAAACTGCCCCTTGACAAGTCAACTTTTGTCTGGTATAACATCACTGTAAAATCAACTTTGACCTGAACGTCCCGGGGACTGTGTCAGGAAAAGTTTAAAGTT
>CAZUQT010000174.1:0-6637 GCA_964622585.1 uncultured Elusimicrobiaceae bacterium
AGAGGCGCGGGAAGAAGCGCAGCTGCACGGTGGTGGCCACCTTGTTCACGTTCTGTCCGCCGTGACCGCCGCTCCTTACGAACTTCTCTTCGAAGGAGCCGGGGGGGAGGAAAAATTCCTTGTCGTCCATGGTTGTATGTTATCAAAAAGTTGCGCTTGGCGGCGAAGTTTCCTATAAATTAGGTATGGCAAAAATCGCTTTGATCACCGGGGCTTCGGCGGGGATAGGCCGTGCTACGGCCGAACTTCTGTTAAAGAACGGCTATAAAGTTTATGCGGGCGCGCGCCGCGCAGATAGAATGAAGGGCCTGGAGGGGCTGGGCGCTAAGGTCTTTTCGCTGGATGTCACCTCCGAGGATTCTCTTAAAAGCGCCATGGATACCGTTCTTAAAAATGAGGGGCGGCTGGATATTCTTATCAATAATGCGGGCTACGGAGCGCACGGGGCGGTCGAGGATGTTCCTCTCGACGAGGCCAGGCGGCAGTTCGAGGTGAACGTTTTCGGGCTGGCGCGGCTTACGCAGCTGGCGCTGCCGCATATGCGCGCGGCGGGAAGCGGGACTATAATCAATATTTCGTCCATAGCGGGAAAAATAACCATGCCGACCGGCGGCTGGTACCACGCGAGCAAGCACGCGGTGGAGGCTTATTCGGACGCGTTGCGGCTCGAAGTGGCCCAGTTCGGGATAAAGGTCGTTCTTATCGAGCCGGGACCTATAAAGACGGAGTGGGATAATACTGCGCTGGTGAACCTCGAAAAATATTCCGGCTCGGGGGTTTACGGGCCGATGGTGAAACGGATCACGGAGAAGTTCAGGGCCGGCTACAGGAGCGGTGCTCCGGGGCCGGAGGTGGTGGCTGAGGTTATTCTTAAGGCGCTCCGGGCCAAGTGCCCCGCGGCGCGTTATCCTGTGCCTTTCAAGGCCTCTTTTATTATATTCCTTAAATGGCTGCTGCCGGACAGGGTTCTGGATTGGGGGATAAGGCGGATGCTGGGGGCGTAGAGGGAACGGCGGATTTCTACTTATATTATAGAAGCATCCTCCGGGCCCTGCCGCCAGGGACGCGGTCAGATACTCGGGCGGGATAGGTATAAAGGCTTTGTTTGAAGACGGGGCGCAATCTTGTGAAGACCGGCGGCAGAGATTCAGAGGCGGCAGGCGGAGGCCCCGGTCTTGTCCCCGCCAAGGGCTTTTATTACGCCGGGGTCCCGGCCCAGGATGGTCTCTATGCGGTATTCGGCCGAGGGGTGGTCGGCCTGGCTTATTATGCTCATCAGCGTCCCGGCCTCGCCGTCGGTATTGCAGATCAGCTCATAGGACTTGCCCAGGTAAGCCAGCCTGTCGCTCTGCGGCAGGAACGAGGGCAGCGCTGAAACAGCCCAGTAATCAGCCATTACCTCGTCCCAGTTCTTGAACTCTTGTTTGTAGGCCGTTTTCATGCAGGCGGCGTAACCCGAATACAGCCCGGGGAAGCGGCCGGAGTCTATGGAATGCGCTGTCTCGTGCAGCAGCACGTAGTCCAGCCGCGCGGGCGCTCCGTCGCCGCGCATCTCCGCCAGCAGGATGCCCGGGTACACTATTATCACGCTCTGGTTCGGCTCAAGGTCCGGGTTACCCTGCCCGCCAAGATCGTCATAGGACGCGTTCCAGGCCTGGTCGGCCACGAGCTGCGGTATCACCGGCCAGAGCTCGTCGCCGGACTGGAGATATTTCCTTATGTATTGCGAGGGAAGGATCAGCGAGGTCAGTTCCACCCGGTGCGCCAGCTCCGCTTTTACCGGGATCTCCAGAGAGGAGGCTTTGATGCGCGCGATAATGGCCGCCCTTATCCTCCCGTAATCCGGCAGGGGCATCTTCTTCAGTACGGCGGCCTCTATTACCTCGGCGAACTCGGCCAACGCGCCCTTGGACTTCTCTAACTGGTAGGGGAAAGTATAGGAGACGCTGTTGAGCGCTGGGTTTATAAAGTCTCCGCTTTGCAGCTCAGGCAGGCCGTATTTCTTCACCACCGCCCGGAACCCCGGGCGTATTTCGGGCTCAAGCGCTTTCAGGTTCGCGTTGCGGCGTTTGTCCCTGGCCCCGCTGAGCGCGGCGGGATCCGCGCCGCATATGTCGGAGTAGGATATCCCCGGCGAAGCTTCAACTCCTTTTTTGAACTCCGGAGACGGGCTTTCCCTGTTCTGCAGCAGTTCGCCAGCGGACAGCGCGGCCTCGCCCAGCGAGGAAGCGCAGGCGCATGAAGCTGCGAACGCCGCCGCCGTGGTTATCACGATGAAGGCCAGTTCCCGGTGTCTCATACTTACAGTATAATGTACGCCCGTCCGGTGCGCAAGGGGCCGAAGTCGACGGGTCCTGGCCCGCCTGCTTCCGCCTGACTTTTTCCTTTAATGTATAAGGCGGGAAATAAAAAACCCGGTTTGAGCCGGGTTTTTTATCTATTAAAGAGAAGCGAACTTATTCGGCGCCGTAGACGTAAGGGGCTTTCTCTCCGGAGCGGTCCACTACGGCCCAATAGGACGCGCCTTCCAGGCGCAGGTAGAATATCCAGTTCTTTTCTACGGTCTCGCCGGCCTGGGGCTGGTTATGCTTGTAGGGGCGCACGATGGCGATGAGGGAGGCGGGGGTGTTGAGGCGGTCCATCGTTTTCTGGCGGGCTTTCTTCAGGTCGGACTTGGTGGGCTTCGTCAGCGCGCCGATCTCGCCGAGGGCTTTAGCCAGCGGGCTGGTGGAATTGCTGTAGTCTTCGAGGACGGCATTGAGGGCCTGGCGCAGGGCGTGCTCGAAGCAGAAAGCGTTGGCGAAGCTGTTCTGCTGCATGACTTCGGCCTCGGGGATGTCCAGGCTGATCGCGGTGATGGCGAATTCTTTTATGAGGAGCTCTTCGGCGCCGGAATAGTTCTGCCCGTCGCGGGGGTTGGCCCTCGAGGGGGCGGCGGCGGCGGGCGTTTCAATGGCTGCGAGAGCGTCGGAGTTTACCGCGGGAGCCCAGTTCGCCGCTGCGGCGGGGGCTGCTGAGATAGCTATGACCAAAATGGCGGCTGAAAATTTCATCTAAACTTGTCCTCCCAAGATTTCTGTTTCCCCAATGAAGATAGTGTATCACAGATGCGGGGGGGAGCGCTTTGACGAAGGTCATACGGAGAGAAAATTTATTTTTAGCACTCAAGGCATGGTATTGACAATTATGAACCCAAGGTGTATAATATTTCTGGCAAACGAGCACGCTGAGTGCTAATTAAAAAAGCGGAGAGCCGGAGAACATGAGAGTTCTTAAACCCGAAGTGGCGCAGGACAGGAAAGAGAAGATTCTTAACTGGGTGGTGTATAACTATGTCAGCACCGGCCGCCCCGTCAGTTCCGAGGCGATAGCCGAAGAGGGCAAGTTCAACGTCTCCAGCGCCACCATCAGGAATATTTTAAAAGAGCTGGAAGAGACCGGCTACCTTTACCAGCCGCATACCTCCGGCGGACGCATCCCTTCCGACAAAGGCTACCGCTACTACGTGGACAATGTTTTCAGGATGCAGCGCCTTGCCGCAAATGAAAAAGAGCGGCTCGAGAACGAGTACGACCGCCGCATAGAGCAGCTGGACGGTTTTTTAAAGCACACTTCAAAGATGCTGGCCGACACTTCCAAGTGGGCCGGCTTCGTGATGAGCGCCGACACTGACCTGGACAGCGTAAAGCGCCTGGACCTGTTGAGCATGGGCCCCAAGAGCGTCCTCTCTGTGATCTTCGCGCATTCAGGCCTTATCAAGCACGCGGCCTTCACGCTTGAGCGCGGCGTTGAAAAGAGCGCGGTCAAAGCCCTTTCGGTGCGCCTTAACCGCCGGCTTAAAGATCTCCCTATTTCGGACCTGCCGCAGCTTATCTTCAAAGAATTCCTCGTCAAAGAAAAGGACAAGGGGCTGGAGGAGCTGCTTAAGAAGCTGGTGGATTATTTCAAGGGGCTCGCGAAAAGCGACGAGTCCCTGTACCTTGAAGGGCTGAGCCGGATCTATTCGAACCTGGAAGACGGAAATGTCGAGGACCTGCGCAATATCGCCCGGCTCCTCGAAGAGAAGGACCGCTTCTCGGGCATGCTGCGGGAGCGGCTGCGCGACTGCGCGACCAAGACCAAAGCGATCTGCGCCCCCGGCAAGCGCCATATCGTGGACGTGACGATCGGCTCCGAGAACAGCATGAAGGAATTCAAGAATTTCAGCCTGGTCTCCAGCTCCTACTGCATCAACGACAAGGCCGTGGGGCTGGTGGGCATACTGGGCTATAAGCGCATGGAGTACCCGCGGATGATCTCCCTGGTGGATACGGTCAGCTCGATGATGGAAGACATGCTGGGCGAGTGGGAAAAAGTGGATTTCGAAGAATAAGCTATATGAAAAACCATAAGGCCGAAGAGAAAAAGACGAAGGATAAAGCGGAAGCAGCCTCCTGCGAGGCTGAAGAGCAGGCTCTTGATGTCGCCGGCGTGGAACTGGAGAAGCAGAAGAAGCAGTCCGACGACTATTACAACCAGCTTCTGCGGCTGCAGGCGGACTTCGAGAATTACCGCAAGCGCCAGGACAAGGAAAAGCCGGAGTGGCTTAAGCTGGGCAAGGCGGACATCCTGCTCAGGCTCCTGCCGCTTTACGATATGCTTCTTTCGGCGCACGCCCATATTAACAGCTCTAAAGAGAACGGCAACGGCGATGAAACCCTGAAGGGCCTGGACATGATCTTCAAGGAGTTCTCCAAGGTTTTCGACGCGGAAGGCCTGCGCGCCATGGACCCTGTAGGCAAGCCCTACGACCCCATGGCTTCCGAGATCCTCGGCATAGTCGACGGGACGGACGAGAACGACGGGCTGGTGGTGGAAGAGCTGCAGAAAGGCTTCTTCTACGGCGACAAGATCCTGCGCCCGGCGCGCGTGAAGATAGCGAAAAAGAAAGCGCAGGAGCTTCCGCCCGCGGAGGAAGCGCCCGCGGCGGAAGAGGTAAAAGAATAAAGGATTTGCAGTAGCGTAAGTCAGAGATAATTTCAGACTGGAGGAAAAATAAAATGGCAAAGATAATAGGCATAGACCTTGGAACTTCTAATACGGCGGCGGCGGTGATGGAAGGCGGAAAAGTCACCATCATCCCCTCGGCCGAAGGCACCAGCCTGGGCGGGAAGGCTTTCCCGTCCTACGTGGCTTTCGCTAAAGACGGCCAGATGCTGGTGGGAGAGCCCGCCCGCAGGCAGGCCGTGGCCAACCCGGAAGGCACCGTTTCCGCTTTCAAGCGGAAGATGGGCACCGACCACAAGTACAGCATCTCGGGCAAGGAATTCACGCCCCAGCAGCTTGCGGCCTTCCTGCTTCAGAAAGTGAAGCGCGACGCCGAAGCTTTCCTGGGCGAGAAAGTCGAGAAAGCCGTCATCACCGTGCCCGCCTACTTCAACGACAACCAGCGCCAGGCCACCAAGGACGCCGGCACCATCGCCGGCCTAGAAGTGGTCCGGCTGGTCAACGAGCCGACCGCCGCGGCGCTCGCTTACGGTATCGACAAAGAAGGCCGCGACCAGAAGATCATGGTCTTCGACCTGGGCGGCGGCACGCTCGACGTGACCATCATGGAGATGGGCAAAGAAGGGACCTTCGACGTTATTTCAACCTCGGGCGACACCCAGCTGGGCGGCACCGACATGGACAAGGCCCTGGTGGAGTTCATCGCCGGCGAGTTCCGCAAGGACACCGGCATCGACCTGATGAAGGACGCCACTTCGACGCAGCGCATCAAAGAAGCCGCGGAAAAGGCCAAGATCGAGCTCTCCACTACGATGGAGACCGAGATCAACCTGCCCTTCATTTCGGCCGACGCCACGGGCCCCAAGCATATGGCGCTTAAACTGTCCCGCGCGCGCCTTGAAAGCCTTGTGGAAGGCATCGTCAAGCGCTGCCAGAAGTCCATAGACACCGCCCTGACCGACGCGAAGCTCAAGACTTCCGACATCAGCCGCATCATTTTGGTCGGCGGCCCCACCCGCATGCCCATCGTGCAGAAGTTCATAGAGGACTTCGTGGGCAAGAAGATAGAGCACGGCGTGGACCCGATGGAATGCGTCGCTTCCGGCGCGGCCGTGCAGGCCGCGGTGCTGACCGGCGACGTGAAGGACGTGCTCCTGCTCGACGTCACCCCGCTTACGCTCGGCATCGAGACGCTGGGCGGCGTGCGCACCCCGCTCATCGACAAGAACACCACTATTCCGGCCAAGAAGTCGCAGATCTTCTCGACCGCGGCCGATAACCAGCCCGCCGTCACCATCCACGTGATCCAGGGCGAGCGCGCCATGGCCATGGGCGAGGGCAACGTGTCGCTGGGCAAGTTCGACCTGGACGGCATCCCTCCCGCGCCGCGCGGCATGCCGCAGATCGAGGTGTCCTTCGACATCGACGCGAACGGCATCCTGCAGGTGCACGCGAAGGACCTGGGCACCGGCAAGGCGCAGCATATCACCATCAGCGCGCCGAACAAGCTGTCAAAGGACGATATCGATAAATTCGTCAAGCAGGCGGAAAAGTTCGCCGACGACGATAAAAAATACAAGGAAAAGGTGGAGACCAAGAACGAGGCCGACACCGTCCTCTATACCACCGAGAAAGCGCTGAAAGAGCACGG
>CAZUQT010000175.1:0-6611 GCA_964622585.1 uncultured Elusimicrobiaceae bacterium
GCGGCTTAATGAACCGCTGCCCCGCGGCCTGGCTTTCCTGGGAACGCGGGTGACGGTGAATGAATATGATCTTAAGCTTAAGCCCCGGCCTTTGTCTTTGGGCCAGCTGAAATCGCGGACGCTGGCGGCCATAAGGGAAGGCGGCGGGCCGGCCGGCATCTATTTCCACCACGACGATATTAAAGGGAAGAACTTTGAAATTTTCTCGGACTATATCTCTTTCCTGAAAAACCTGGAGAACCGCGGGCTGGCCCGCTTCGTCCTGGCTTCCGAAACAATTAAAAGATCCGCTTGATCCCGAGGCGCTGGCAGCAGCGGGCGCAGGCCTGCGGCAGGCCGCCTTTGACGAGCCGGCGCTTGACCTTGCTTATGGCCGCCCGGTCCAGGCTTTTTGCCCGGCCCGCGGGCGCGCTGTACAGCACGCAGGTCCTTATCCGCCCGTCGGGTTCCACATTCAGGGTGGACAGCAGGCCGGGGCAGCTCCCGGAAGGCTTCATCGCCCCGTTATAATAGCGCTCCAGCTGCGCGGCGGTAAAATCCGGGCGCAGCTCGAAATGCGTTTTAAAAGCCCCACGGAGCGCCTTTATTTTTTTAAGCGAAGCCGAAAGAGAGCGCGTATCAAGGCGCAGGCCGTCGAGCTCCGGCGTTATCACTTCCACCGGCGAAAGCCCGGCGCGGGCGGCCTCTCCCTTCCTGATGAACTGAAGATGTTCGAACACCGCCCGGTCGGCCCCGGCGCGGGCCGCGTCGAGGTAAACGGCCGGCAGGAGGGCGGCATTGGCGGGGTTTATCACGCAGTTGGTGATCACTTCGGTCCCGTCTTTTTTGAAGTCCGCGGCCGCCCTGATATTTTCCAGTATTTTTTTATGCGCGCCCTTAATCCCTGTCAGGCGGTCGTGCGCGGCGGCCGGGCCGTGCAGCGAAAAAATAATATAAGCCGGCTTAAGGCCCATCAGCTTTTTTATCCCCGGGATATCCAGGGCCAAACCGTTGGTATTGACGCCCCAGACGAAGCCTCTTTCAGCGGCGAAGGAAAGTATCCCGAAAACATCCTTTCTCAGGAAAGGCTCGCCTCCGCTGAAATAGAACTTCGTGCCGGCGGGAAAGCGGCGCATGAAGGCTTTGATCTCAGCCTCTTTCATCTCCGGCCGCCGGCTGTTAAGGCGCCCCGTCTCCCCCAAATAGCAGAAAGCGCAGGCCGCGCCGCAGCGCCAGGTAAGTTCCATCATCACTGTTTCTTTCATAGGCCGCAAATAATTCCCGCCGACTTTTGAGCGCCGCGGAACCAGGAGGGTTTAACGCGTTCCGAGATCCTGGCCGGCTTCGCCAGCCGGGTTCTTACCACGGCGGCTATTTTCTCCGGCGTAAGGTCCGCCGGCAAAAGCAGGGCCGCGCCCGCCAGGTCCCTCATAAGCCAGGCGCGGGCAAGCTGGTCGGAATGCTCGCGCATTTTTGAGCCGCAGTAGGGGGCCAGCACCATTTTTTTCCGCAAAGCCAGCATTTCGTAGACGGAGCCGCCGGCGGTGGAAAGACAAACGGCGGCCCCGGCCATCAGGTCCTGCAGCCGATCCGAGCTTCCTATTATCTCGGCCTTTCCGCCGCCTGAAGCCGCAAGGCGCCTGAAATGCGCCAGGCGCCGCGGCGGCGTAGCCGGCCCCGCTACAAGCCTGAAAGGAATATCGGAAATAGAAGCCGCCACGATAGCGGCTTCAAAAAAACTGTCGGATGTTGAGCCGCCGCCGCGGGTGACCAGTACGAAATTGTTTTTTTCAGCCCGCCTGGCGGCCGGCTTCGCCGGAAGAACATAGCCGGTAAAAACAATTTTGCCGCGCAGTCCGCGGAACAGGGAAAGGAAGGCGGCCGCGCTTATGCGCCGCTCCAGGCCTACGGCTTTCGCCATGTAAGGGAGGTCCGCGCTTTCGGGGCTGTGAACGAGGAGCTTATCGTAACCGGAGCAGAGACCCAGCAGCTCTTTAAGGCCGCGCTCCGACGCGGTAAAATAGGGCATTGGAACGCTGGCGAACTTCTTCGCGCCGCAGGCCGAGGCCGCCTCGAGCAGCGGGCTTATCTCCGGGAGGCACTCGGCCCGGCCGAAAGGAAAGAACTCCGTGACAAGCGCGGAAGGGCGGAACTTCAGCAGCGCCAGGGCGAGGCGGCGGCCGGAAGCGGCGGAAGGCGCGGCAGGCAGCGGGATCACCCGCCCGTATTTTTTAAAAAGGCCGCAGGGATAGATGGAGGGAGCCCGCAGGAAAATTAAACCGCGGCCGCCGCGGGATCTTTTGATCTCCGCCAACAGCCGCAGCAAATGCACCGCATGACCGATATCCCCCGAGGGACTATGAAGGTAAAAAGCAAGTCTTCCCGGCACTACCGGTTCAATACGACCCATGGCTGCCGTGCGAACCGTGCGAACCGTGGCTGCCGTGCGAACCGTGCGAACCGTGGCTGCCGTGGCTGCCGTGGGAAGCGTGCGAACCGTGGCTGCCGTGCGAACCGTGGCTGCCGTGGCTCTGGTGGCTGACGTGGGCGGTGCTGGTGAAATAATTGGAGTGGACCTGCGCCGCCGCCTGCTCCACCATCACGGTGCCCAGGATGCCGAGGGCAAGGCCGGTTTTCACGATATCCGAGTCCAGCATCTTGCCTTCTTCGCTGCTGAGGAACATGCGGATATTCTTTTTAAGTTTCGAGGTTTTCTTTTTCATAAGTTTACCACCTTGCCTATTCTCCGCCCTTCTTGCCCATCAGCTTGCGCACTTTCTCATTGATCTGTTTGGTCGCGGCTTCTTCCTGCTTGCGGAGCCGCTCCTCTTCCTTCTTTTTAGCGGCCGCCGCTTCGAGCGAGGCTTTCACTTCTTCCGGGGTGGCCCCGGCATAGCCGCCGCCGTGCTTGACCAGGTCTTTGTAATAGCCGCAATATTTTTTGGACATGTCCGCGAGTATGCTCGCGCAGGGCCCGGGGCTCTTCTGCGCCAGGGCGGCGCAATTCGGCTTGTAAGCGTCCGGGCATTTGGCCGGGCTGCCGGAAGTGATGCCGACCCACAAAGCGTGGTTCGCGAGGCAGGCGGCGTCGGAGCCGCAGACCTTCTCGGACATAGCCATCATCTTTTCCGCTATGGGGTAAGCCTTCGGCATTTTCTGCTTCAGATAGGCGTCGCCTTTGTCCGGGCCCTGGCCGACCGCCGCGCAGAACTCGGCGGGGTTGGTGAACATCGACTGGGCCTCCGGGTCGAGGTCGCTCACATAGTCCAGGCAGTTGCGCTGGTCCTTGGCTTTGCCCGCGGCGTAGGCCTTGAAAAGGAAAACCACGGTCTTGCTCCGGCACTGGTCCATCGGGCTCATAGGCTGGCCGTTCTTGGAGCCGGCCTCGATGCTCTCGTACCTGGGGACGCCGAATTTAACGGCGTCCTTTACGGGTTCGCCCGGCAGTTCGCTGCAGATGGTGGAGTCCTGGCGCGAAGCGGCGGTGCAGGCGTAATAATCCCAGATATGATTGTACAAGTCCTGGGTCTTGGGCGGGTCGAAAGCGTTGCGGCGGCCGGTAAAGTAGCCCCAGGTCTTTCCGTGGTTTTCAATTATCTCTTTGGGCGAGCCGCCCTCGCAGGCGCCTTTCAGGTCCAGGGCCGCGGCCGGGAGCGCGATCATTTCATAGTTCCCGGAACCCTGCGTAGGGGTAAAGGTAGGCATGGAACTGATGGGCTGGTAACTGGTAGAGCCGGGGGGCAGGGCCACGCCCTGCTGCTCGGTCTGGGGCTGGGGCGCGGGCTGGGGCATGCCGACCTGGTTTTTTGCTGCAAAATATTTCAGCCCTATCAAGGCCGCAGCTAATAGGACAACAACGCCTGTAATTGTTTTTTTCATAATATTTAAACGATATCCCCCGGCCCTCCCTTAATTGCCGGAGGCCTTAGCTTATGTTGTACCACAAAAAAGGACAGTTTTCAAGCCCGGCGGAATATTCTCCGGGCCGGCCGGGACCCTGCCAGGATAGACAGCAAACCGGCTAAAGGCGCTCTATCCACTTCTCAAATATATTAAACGCGGGTTTTTTTGATAATTTCTCGAAGATATAGTCAAAGGTTCCCATGAGCGCCCCGCAGCGCCCGTTAGAAGGCATCGAACCCCAGAAGCCGCCCTGCGCGGCCTGGTTATAGGCCGGACAGGCGCCGCAGAAGGGCTTGTAGGCGCAGCGCGCGCACAAAGGCTGAAGGTCAAGGCTTGAGGAGATAGCGCAGGCTTTGACCGGCTCGGAGCCGATAATACCGGGATAGTCGTCTTTAAGCGCGCTGCCGAGCCGGAAAGAGTAGTCCCCGCCGCGGGCGAGCATCCGCCCTTCGTCGCAGGTATAGATCCCCCCGTCGCAGTCGTAGGCAAGCTGGCCCAGGCCGGCGCCGCAGGGGCAGCGCAGGTCCACGTATTTATTATCCTGCGTGCCGATGATCTTTTTAACCGCCAGGAAAGCTGTTTTCTCTTTGATGGGCACGCCGCGCCGGTTCAGCTCCAGCACCCGGTCGAGACCCTCCCTGTAGAATTTCAGGAACTCTTCAGGGGTATAGCCTATCTCGTCCCAGCGTTTCAGGGCGTCGCCGATAGGGGAAAGCGGCTTGAGAAAAACATAAGGCAGCTTGAGGCGGGCGTATTCGTCCACTATTTCCCGGGCGCGCCCGAGCGAGGCCCGCGTGACCGTAAGCAGCGCGCTCGGCCCGCCCGGGGGCTCCACCCCGCGCCGCTCCTGGAAATATTTTATCCACTTCACCGCGGCGGCGTGAGAGTCGCCGCCCGAAAATTTCCTGTTGGCATTATGCAGGTCCGCCGGCCCGTCCAGAGAAGTGCAGAGGGAAATATCGTTCCCGATAATAAAATCGGCCTTCTCTTTATCCATCAGGCTGAAATTCGAAACCAGCGCCAGGGCCAGGTCCTTCCCCGTCTTCTCCGCCTTTTTACGCGCGTAAACCGCGGTTTCCTTCAGCGCCGCCCAGTTCACCAGCGGCTCCCCGCCCTGGAACTCTATCGTCAGCCCTTTCACCGGCGCGCTGAAAGCCAGGTCCACCGCGCGGCGGGCCGTCGCCGGGCTCATATTCTTCCCCGAGCCCGAACCCGCCTGGCAATAAACGCAGCTATGATTGCATTTCTCGGTCAGGACCATTATATGCAGCCCCGGGCCCATGCGGAGGTATTCGTTCGAATCCCTCCAATCGGTAAAAATAGAATCGAAATCAAGACGCGAGCGCAAAAGCCCCGCCCTCTGCAGCGCCTCAAAACCCGCTCCGCTCTTAAGCTTCCCCTCGGCGAAAAGCTTGAACTCGGCCGGCTTAAGCAGCGCCCACCCGCCAAGATCGCCAGTAACCAACACCCCCGCCTTAAGGCGGCGCCAGTTAAAATAAGCCGGAAGATCGAGCTGTTTTTTCATTTCGGGTCCTCATATCATATAAAAATAGAACCTCCGCGAGAACCGCACCAATAACGCGAAACCCTGGAGGTTGCCTGGCTGACCGGGTAAGCAAAACCCTCTCGGGATGGAGCGAAGCGACAGTTCCCCGCCCGAGGCTTGCGTAAGCGACGAGGCCGAGAGAGGAGGGCCGAGCACGGTGTGCGAGAGCCCGCGTTTTGCGTCCCGGTCAGCCAGGCGACCGAACCCTCTGTTCTTGACAATAGGACGGGGAAAGACATTTAATTGGATATTGCCCCAAGCATACGACTGAAAACATCTGGAGACAAAAAATGCCCATCAATATCGAAAAATCCTTAGCTGAACTCGAGAAGCTCGGCGCCGACCTTTACGGCAAAGATTTCCTGCTCACCTGGGAAAAATCCGACAAAGAACTCAAATCCGTTTTCATCATCGCCGAGCTCCTCAAAGAGCTCCACGCCAAGAATGTCCCCCTCGACATGTTCAAAACCGGCCTCGCCGTCTCCAACTTCCGCGACAATTCCACCCGCACCCGCTTCTCCTTCGCCAGCGCCTGCAATCTGCTCGGCCTCGCCGTCCAGGACCTCGACGAAGGCAAAAGCCAGATAGCCCACGGCGAGACCGTCCGCGAAACAGCCAATATGATCTCCTTCCTCACCGAGGCCGTCGGCATCCGCGACGACATGTTCATCGGCAAAGGCCACACCTACATGCAGGAAGTCGCCGAAGCCCTCGACGACGGCTACAAGAACGGCGTCCTCAACCAGCGCCCCGCCGTAGTCAACCTCCAGTGCGACCTCGACCACCCCACCCAGTCGATGTCGGACATGCTCTTCATCAAGAACCATTTCGGCGGCTTCGACAAACTCAAGGGAAAGAAAATAGCCATGACCTGGGCGTACTCCCCCAGCTACGGCAAACCCCTCTCCGTCCCGCAGGGCGTCATCTGCCTTATGACCCGCTACGGCATGAACGTCGAGCTCGCCCACCCCGAGGGCTACGACCTGCTCCCCGAGACCATCAAGGTCGCCGGCGACAATGCCAAAAGATCCGGCGGCTCCTTCAAGGTCTTCAACAGCATGGAAAGCGCTTTCAAGGACGCGGATATCGTTTACCCCAAGAGCTGGGCGCCTTACAAAGTGATGGAGCGCCGCACTCAGCTCCTCGAGAAGAACGACCATCCCGGCCTCAAGGACCTCGAGAA
>CAZUQT010000176.1:0-6608 GCA_964622585.1 uncultured Elusimicrobiaceae bacterium
CCCGGTATTTTCGTCCCGTCCCAGGGGCAGCGGCCCTTGGTATAGGTAAGGTGGTCTTCCAGCACGGCGAAGCCGTAGCGGCGTATCAGAACTTTCCCGCACTTGGGACAATAGGTGTTTTCTCCCGCGCTTCCGGGCACGTTCCCGGCGTAGACGAATTTAAGGCCGCTCTTCATGGCTATGGCCCTGGCTTTTTCCAGCGTCGAGACCGGCGTAGGCGGGATGTCGGTTATGAGGTAATTAGGCGTGAAACGCGAAAAAAAAAGCGGAGTCTCGGCACCGAGGTTCTCCCTGACCCAGGAGGAGAGGGCCGAGAGGTCGGCTTCCGAATCGTTCAGGCCGGGAACTACCAAGTTAACAACCTCGGTCAGGACGCCTTTTTTTTTTAATTCCAGCAGGGTGCGCTTGACCGGCTCGAGGCTGCCGCCCGTATAATCCCGGTAGAATTTTTCATTGAAGCCCTTGAGGTCTATCTTCACCACGTCCATCAGCGGCAGCAATTCCGCCAGCGGCTCCGGGTTTATATAGCCGGCGCTCACCATCACGTTCTTAAGGCCGGCCTTCCTGGCCAGGCAGGCGGTATCGTACATGTATTCGTAAAAAATGGACGGTTCGGAATAGGTGTAAGCTACCGCTTTCGAGCGGGTAGCCAGGGCGTATTTTACGATATCCTCCGGCGGCAGGCCCGAGGCTTCCGTCGTGCGGAGCTCGCCGTAAACCCGGCCGTCCGGAAGCCGCTTTACTTCCAGGCCCGAGGGCACGGGCAGGCTGCGGGGCGCCTGCTCGGGATACATCTGGGAGATCTCCCAGTTCTGGCAGCCTTTGCAGGAGAGGTTGCAGCCCGGCGCCGCCACGGAGTAGATCAGGCTGCCCGGGTACATATGGTAGACCGGCTTCTTCTCGATCGGGTCGACGTGCACCGCGGCGGCCTGCGAATAGACCAGCGTCTTTACTTTGCCGCCGTAGTTGACCCGCACTTTGCAGATACCGCGCGCGCCCTCCGGCAGAAAACAGTCGTAAGGACAAAGCCTGCACTGCACGCCATTGCAGACAGAGCGGGTGAAACGGCCGTCCCGGATATGCGGGCTTTGTGGAGGATAAAGGGTCGCGAAGGTGGAGGGCGGAGGATAAAAAGCTATAAGGGCGGCTGCCGCGGCGGCCAGCGCGACGGCCGAAGCCGTCCACAATATCGCCGCGGCAGCCCGCCCTTCAGGGCTCATTATTTATGGTTCCCGTTGAGCGGGTTCTTCTTGTAGAACTCCGCTATCTGGTCGACTATCTGCCGGCCGGTCTCGGCGAAGGTGAAGAGCTTCAGGTCTTCCGTGGAGATATAACCCCACTTGGCCATGTTCTGAAAGTTCATCACGTCCGTCCAGTAGTCCTCGCCGACGAGGATTATGGGCAGCCGGCTCTTCTTGCCGGTCTGCACCAGCGTCATCACTTCGAACATTTCGTCCATGGTCCCGAAGCCGCCGGGGAACACGACCAGCGCGCGCGCCCGCATCACGAAGTGCATCTTGCGCATGGCGAAATAGTGGAAGCGGAAGCAGAACTCGGGGGAGACGTAGGGATTGGGCCCCTGCTCCATCTCGAGCGTGATATTGAGGCCGATGCTCTTCTCCCCCGCCTCATGGGCGCCGCGGTTGGCCGCCTCCATTATGCCGGGCCCGCCGCCGGTCACCACCACCAGCTTGCGGTCCTTTATCTTGGTCTTGGAGATCAGCTTGCCGAAGTCGCGGGCCACTTCGTAATACCTGGCGGAGGCCTCCAGCCTTTTCGCCGAGCCCAGCTTGTTCTTTATCACGGAATCATTGGGGTGCTTCTTCTGGAGGGCGGTCATCTCGGCCACGCGGGCGGAGGATTGCTTCTTGTCCAGAATGCGGGCGCTGCCGAAGCAGACCACGGTGGATTTAACGCCGTACGCGGCCAGGGTCATTTCGGGTTTCTGCAGCTCGAGCTGCAGGCGGACCGGACGAAGCTCGTCGCTGGTAAGAAATTCCGGGTCGAGGTAGGCTTTCCGGTAAGCCTTGGAACTGCGCAGCGCTAAAACCTCTTTGCTGATCTTGGGTTGTTTTTTCACGATAGTGCTCCTTGATTTGCCTAACCAGTATACCAAACCTTAAATCTATTTTACCTGCGCGAACTTCGCCAGCCAATCCGCCGCCGAGGCGGCTATTTTCTCCGGGGTAAGCCCGACGTCGGAATAAAGCTCCTCCGGCTTTCCCTGCTCCACATAGGAGTCGGGGATGCCGAGGCGCAGCACTTTCGCTTCGATGCCCGAGGAGTTAAGATATTCCAGCACTGCGGAGCCGAAGCCGCCGGCCAGGGAATTGTCCTCGACGGTAATAAGCGGGCCGGCCTGGGCAAGCTCCTTGACCAGCTCCGTATCCAGCGGCTTCACGAAACGCATATCGGCCACGCCGGCGTCTATGCCAAGGTCCTTGAGCAGCTGCGCGGCTTTTACCGCAGGGTGCACGCGGTTGCCTATCGCCAGCAAATTAACGTCCCTGCCGCGGGAAAGCAGGCGGCCTTTGCCCATCGGGAGTGGGAACGGCTCGGGATCCATGGGAACGCCGAAACCTCTGCCCCGCGGGTAGCGGACCAGGGCCGGCAGGCCGCAGGCGAAAGCGGTGGCGAGCATATGCTGCAGCTCGTTCTCGTCGGCGGGGGCCATCACCGTCACGTCGGGGATCATGCGGAAAAGGGAAATATCGAAGACGCCGTGGTGGGTCGGGCCGTCCTCCCCCACGAGGCCGGCGCGGTCCATGGCGATGACCACCGGCAGCTTCTGCAGGGAGACGTCGTGCTGGACCTGGTAGAAGGAGCGCTGCATGAAAGAGGAATAGACCGCTACGACCGGCTTCATGCCTTCGGCGGCCAGGCCGGCCGCGAAGGTGACGGCGTGCTCCTCGGCTATCCCGACGTCGTAGTAGCGCCCGGGGAAAGCGTCCCGGAAGAGGTCCAGGCCGGTGCCCTCGGGCATTGCGGCGGTTATAGCGCAGATCCTTTTGTCCTTTTTCGCCAGTTCTACGAGCGTCCTGCCGAACACGGCGGTAAAGGTGGGCGGCAGTTTCCCGGACTGCGCGCCGGCGCTGGGTTCGCCGGTCTCTATGTCGAACTTCGGCGTGCCGTGGAACTGGACAGGCGAGTCTTCGGCCGGCTCATAACCGCGGCCCTTGGTAGTTACCGCGTGAAGCAGGACCGGGCCCTTTACGTCCTTGATATAGCCCATCACGTCCACGAGCTCCCGCAAATTGTGTCCGTCGACGGGTCCGAAGTAGGAGAAGCCCATCTCTTCGAAAACCATGCCCGGGAAGAAAAGCACGCGCGCGCGCTTGATGATCCTGCGTATCCTCCGGCCCCAGTGCGGGAACCGGCCGAGGAAGATCTCGGTTTTCCTGACCGTTCTCTGCACCGAACCCATGGTGAGCATTTTAGTCAGGATATGGCCGAGGCGGCCCACCCGCTCGGAGATGAACATCTGGTTGTCGTTGAGGACCACGAGCAGGTCGGTGCCCAGGTGCCCTACGTTCTGCATGGCCTCCCAGGACATTCCTCCGGTCATCGCCCCGTCCGCCACTACGGCGACTACCCGGTTATGCGCTCCCGCCTGGTCGCGCGCGGCCGCCATCCCGGCCGCCGCTGAAAGCGCGGTGGACGCGTGGCCCGCCCCGAAGGCGTCGTATTCCGACTCGTAGCGCTTCAGGAAGCCGGAAAGCCCCCCGTGCGTGCGGATGGTGTGGAACTTGTCGGCGCGGCCGGTGAGGATCTTGTGCGCGTAGGCCTGGTGGCCGGTGTCGAAGACGATGCGGTCGCGCGGGGTGTCGAAAACGTAGTGGAGCGCGAGTATCAGGTCCGTGGCGCCCAGGCTGGAGGCCAGGTGCCCCCCCGTCCTGCTTACGCCGTCCACGAGAAGCTTCCGCACTTCCGCGGCCAGCGCGGGAAGCTCGCCGATAGCGAGCTTCTTCACGTCTTCCGAACCTTTTATCTTTGAAAGCAGTCCCATGTCAGTTTTCCCGCCCGTAAATGAACCGGGAGATCCCCTCCAGGGCTTCTTTGGCCGCCGGCTCCCCGTCCACGCTGTCCAGCCGCGAAAGCGCCTTGCGAAGAAGGGCTTCGGCGGCGCGCCGCGCCTTGTCTATGCCCAGCAGGGACACATAGGTAAGCTTGTTATTGCGGGCGTCGCTGCCGCTCTTGCCCAGCTTTTTTTTGTCGCCCTCCACGTCCAGGATGTCGTCCGCGATCTGGAAGCAGAGCCCTATATCGCGGCCGAAAGCCGAGAGGGTGTTGAAATCTTTTTTCGGCGCCCAGGCGAGGGCCGCGCCCATCTCCACGGCGGCGGTGATCAGGTCGGCGGTCTTATGGAGGTGTATGTAGGAAAGCAGGGACAAACCGGATTTCGTCCGCGCCGGGGAAACCTTGCCCTTGCCGCGGAGGAAACTCGCGGCCTCCAGGTCGGCGGCCTGGCCGGACGCCATACCGCAGGCGCCTGCTCTCCTGGACAGGATAGCCGCCGCTGAAAGCAGGGCTTCCGCCTCGGGCTGGCGCGGGTATTTGGAGGAAAGCAGGACGGTAAAAGCGTCGGTGAGCAGCGCGTCTCCGGCAAGAATGGCCAGCGCTTCGCCGTAAACCTTGTGGCTGGTGGGCCGGCCGCGGCGCAGGTCGTCGTTATCCATGGCCGGCAGGTCATCGTGCACGAGGGAATAGGTGTGGACCATCTCAAGGGCGCAGGCCGCGGGAAGGATATCGGCGGCCTTGCCGCCGAAGATCTCGTAGGCGGCTCCCATCAGGGCCGGGCGCAGCCGCTTGCCGCCCGCTGACAGGGAATAAAGCATTGCTTCGGAAAGGCGGGGGTGTGAATCTTTAAGGCGGGCCACGAAGACCGGCAGGGCCTTGTTTACGGCGGCGGCCCTCTCCGTCATGTATCTTTCGATATCCATTAGGTTAATTATACAAAACTATGTTTGCGCAGTATTAGACCTCCGGTCATGCCGTATCAGGAGCTACGCCCATCGGACGGCCAAGAGCTATGCTCCTCAGACGGCAAAAAAAGCGCCCGCCATTCGGCGGGCCGGGTCTGAAGCGGCGGCGGTTTTTGCGGGGCTACCAGATGAACTGGACGCCCAGGCGGTTGGTGCTTCCCAGAGGGCCGTAATCGATATAGGAATAATCTACGCGCGCGCCGTGGAGGAAGCTGTTCTTGTCGGCCATCCGGTCGAAATTCAGGCCGAAGCCGCCGGAGACGCGGGAGCCGGTGTCTTTCTGCGTCTTGTAGCCCAGCCGCAGCTGGAACATCTTCATGACGTCCACCTGCAGCCCGGTGGCCGACAGGTACTCGCGGTCGGAATACTTCACCATGTCGGAGGCGACGGTGAACACCATGATATCGTTTACGGTATGGAAGTCCTTGGCCAGGCCGAAGCGCAGCGAGGAAGGGAGCTTATAGCTCTCCTGCACGAATTTCTCCTCCCCCCCGAAGTTAAGCGCCGAAACCCCGATATGAAAATGATGAGGGAGGATAAGGGCGATCCCGGAGTCGAAAGCGTAGGAGGAGGCGGAGTCCTTGTCCAGCTTCTCGCTGATCTTCTTGACGCTGGCCCCGACTGAAAAACGGTAGGCCTTCGGGCGGTAATCGGCCACGGGCTCTATGCGGGTCCAGGGCGGCGTTATCAGCATGGGGTCCAGCTTGCCGGCGTCTTTTTTAAAGTGCGGCCAGCTCTGCGCGTAGGAGACCATAGTCATCGTATGGCCCGTAGAGACTTTGCCGATGGCCATATCGTTCTCGTCGTAGGCCTCGATGTCGCCGCTGGAGAGGGTGGTGAAGGCGGCCCCGACGGTGCCGAAAGGAAAGCGCCAGGCCAGCGCGAGATATTCCTGCTTTATACCGTCGATATACTGGTTATGCGCGCCCGAGAAGGCGGAGTAGCTCAGGAGGCCCAGCCCGGCGGGGTTGTAAAGTATGGAGTCCGGGCCCACCATGGCGGTATAGGCTTCGCCCATGGCCGTGGGGATGGCCGCGACCGGGATCTTGAGGAAATTGGCTGAGGTCGTGCCGGCGCCGCCGGCGCGCGCGGACGGACAGGCCCAGGCGGCCAGCAAAGCCGCGGCGGCAAGTAGACTTAAATAGGCCCGCGTTTTCATAGGTTAAACAGCCGGACCGGGCCCGTAAAAGCCCGTTCCGCCGATAGTATAGTATACACTACTGTAAATTAAATTCAATGTCCGAATTGTTACAGCGCGCCTGTGATATAAAGGCAAAGCGAGTCCCTCGTCCCTCTCCGCAAGCATAAGTCTGCTGGGCGGCCTACCGTGCCGACCGGAACGCAAAAACGTTGTCTCGCACACCGTGCTCGCAACTCCCGCTCTCGGCCTCCGCGCTTACGCAAGCGTCGGCCTCCGAGAGGGTTTTGCTTATCCGATCGTCACGGTCTCCGCCCAGATTGCTCGCCTTAACGGGAAATGTGCCGGCCGGCAAATTGATTGGAGGGGAGACCACAGGGGCCAGGTTAGCAAAAGCCCCTCGGAAGGCGAGGCTTGCGTAAGCGCCGAGCCTGAGAGCGGCAGGCGCGCGCACGGTGTGCGCGACGCCGGTTTTGCGTTCTGGCCCC
>CAZUQT010000177.1:0-6555 GCA_964622585.1 uncultured Elusimicrobiaceae bacterium
GACCTGTGCGTCTACCAATTCCGCCACTTGCCCGCACCGCTATTCTACAAAATTTTACTTCGCGGCCGTGTCCGCCCGCAGCCCGAGCAGGTCGTCCAGGCGCACCGGCCTGAGGCCTTTCTTTTTGGCTTCCTGGAGGATGGCCTCGGTGATGCGGAGGTTCTTCTCTTTGACCTTCCCCCCGCCGTCATGCATCAGGATTATCGCGCCGGGCTTTACGGCCTTCAGGTATTCCGCCGTCATCTTCTCCTCGGAGAGCCTGGTCCAGTCGCTGCCGTAGGTCCAGTTGACGATAGCGTAGCCCAGCCTGCCGGCGACCTGGCGCACCCAGGGCTTGTCGTAGCCGTTCGGCATGCGCAGCACCGTCGTACGCACTCCGGCGGCTTTTTCTATGGCCGCTTCGGCCCTTTCGAGCTCTCTCTTGAGTATCGCCTCGTGGTCCGGGGCCTTCCCGGTCTTGGGCCAGAACATATGGGTGTCGGTGTGATTGCACACGAAATGCCCGGCCTCGGCCACTTTTTTTACCCTGTCCGGGTACTGGCGGACATAGGTCCCTACCATGAAGAAAGAAGCCTTGACCCCGTGCTTCTCGAGCAGCTTGAGCAGGTCCTCGGTGATATAACCGGGCCCGTCGTCGTAGGTAAGGGCGAACTCGGCTTTTTTCCGGTCCCCCTCGGCGTAGAATTTGCCCGCGGGAGAACCGGCCGCCCGGCAGGTCCCGGACGCGAGCGAAAGAATTGCGGCGCACATGATGAGGTTTTTTTTCATAAATTCTAGATCTCGTGCTTCTCGAGGTTCCGGAGCCC
The DNA here is from genome assembly GCA_964622585.1 of uncultured Elusimicrobiaceae bacterium. GTDB lineage: Bacteria > Elusimicrobiota > Elusimicrobia > Elusimicrobiales > UBA9959 > UBA9959. Next base: position 807 of record CAZUQT010000177.1, read on the forward strand.
CACTTTCCACGGGATATACAGGGCCGCGAAATTCAGGACGAGGAACACGGCGGCGCAGAGGGCCACCGCGCGCAGGTCCCAGGCATGCTCGCGGCCGAGGCGCTCCGCGAAGTGCATCTGCACCGGCCAGGCCTCCACCCCCACCAGCAGCGAGAGGTAGCCCATTGCGCAGGCCATATAGAGGAAGCCGCCGTAGGAGGATTCGAGCTGGTGGATATTCTCGACGTTAAAATCGGGGAAGATAGCGCCGAAGCCGATGCCCATCACCGTGATCACGACCGCGGCCACGCCTATGGTGAAGGTGGACAGGACGGAAATGAACAGGTCGGCGTGGAGCAGATAGTTCGAAACGGTGATCAGGATCAGGCCTATCAGCACGGCCGGCAGGAGCGAGACGGTCAGCTTCTCCCGCATCACGGCGGCCGTGGTCACGGGCGAGGACTTGAGCAGCCAGAAGCTGTTCCCCTCCAGGCTGACCGCCGGGAAGGTGAAGCGCAGGCCGATCGCGGCCATCACGAAGCCGGCCACCCCGACGTTGAGGAAAGAGACCATGCTCTTAAGGTCCGGCGTGTCCAGCGGCAGCTGGCGGATGCTGAAAAGGTAGACGGCGATCAGCGCGCCTATCAAAATTATCTGCGACCAGTAGCGGGCGTCGCGGGCGAGCATCAGGCGGTCTTTCCAGTAAAGCGTCAGGTAGGAGCGCATGCCGGGGAATCTCGACGCAAGGCGCTGCTCCGGCAGCGGGGTCCTGCTCCCCTTGAACCTGGGCGAGCTCTGGGCGCCGCTGAAGCCGCGCATATAGACCAGCCCCGACAGGTAATAGATAAGCCCGTACAGGGCGGCGGCCGCCGCGGTCAGCACGCCGGCGCTCACGGCGAAAGCGGCCCAGTGCCCGGCGGAATAGGCCACCATCGCCTTGGTCACCCACCAGGAAGGCATATACGGGGCCGTCGGCGACTGAAGATACTGGATATACTGCGCCACGACCTCCAGCGAGTCCGGGCGCAGGAGCTGCTCGGGCTTGGAAAAGCGGAAGATGACATAGACGAAAGCGACCGAGACGCTCCCCAGCAGCCAGGTGATATCCCGCGTCTTCGAAGAAGGGAAGGCGTACATCACGAGCATGCTGAAAAAGATCCCGACCGCCCCGGCCAGCATGACGAAAGGGACCATGAGGAAGAGGTAGGCCATGTAAAAGCCGGCGCCCAGCGCTTTAACGCGGCCCAGGGCTATGATATAGGGCAGAATGGCCAGGACCAGCGTCCACGACGAGTAGAACACCGTCTCCAGGGCTTTATCCAGGAAGATGAAGCGCAGGTCCAGCGGCGTAGAGAAGAGGAACTTGAGGTCGAAGGAATAATAAAGCGTGCTCATCGAGATGATGATGGAGGAGATGATGACCATCGAGAAGGTCATGAGCAGCACCATGGAGGTGAGCTTCCAGGAAAGCATCGGCCCGATGAGCTGCACGCCCTCCAGATAGGTGAGAAGGCGCCAGAACCCGCTGTAGAGCGCCGCGAGCATCAGCAGGCCGACGGCGGCGAACATAAGGTTCTTCACCAAGTGCCAGCCCCGCACGGCGCGCAGGGTGTTGAAGAAGGTTGTGGCTTTCCTTTGTATGAGGATATTGAGCATGATGAAGGAGGCCGCGGGGCGCGCCGGGGGCTACTCCGTTAATTCCAGAAAAATATCTTCCAGGGAGCGCGGGCCGAGCGCGCCGGAAGCCAGCTTTTTCACTTCCGCCACGGTGCCCCTGGCCACCAGGCGGCCGTGGTAGATTATCCCGACGGTATGGCAGAGCTTCTCGGCCATGTCCAGGATATGCGTGCACATGAAGACGGCGGCGCCTTCGCGGGCGATGTCGGCCAGGAGCCCCTTGAAGCGGCGGATGCTCTTCGGGTCGAGGCCCACGGTGGGCTCGTCGAAAAGAACGGCCTTCGGGCGGCGGAGCAGGACGCTCGCGATAAGCAGCTTCTGCTTCATCCCGTGCGAATAGCTCTCGAGCAGCTCGCCCGAGGCGGCGCCCAGCTCGAAAGTCTCGAGCAGCTCCGGGATGCGCTTTTTCTGGTCGGAAGCGGGCAGGGAATAGAGGTCGCCGATGAAGCGCATGAACTCCCAGCCGGTCAGCTTGGGATAGACGAAAGGCTCGTCGGGGATATAGGCCATCGCGCGCTTCGCGGCCAGCGGGTCGACGGCCAGGTCGAAGCCGGCCACGCTCACGCTCCCCGAGGTGGGGCGCATGATCCCGGAGAGGATCTTAACGGTGGTGGTCTTGCCCGCGCCGTTGGGCCCGAGGAAGCCGAAGATCTCCCCCGGCTCGACGCGCAGGTTCAGCCCGTCGACGGCCCTGAAAGACCCGAAATTTTTGGTAAGGTTCTTGATCTCTATCATCGCGGTAAAAAAAGCGCCGACCGGCTTTGCCTGGTCGGCGCGTCGAAACGGCTGAGGGCTTCAGCGGCCCTGTTCGCGCAGTTCCAGGTAGTTCTTCACTTCCTGCTGGTTGGTGAGCTGGCGCAGGAGGTAGTTGGCCACATTGGCGAACTTGTCCTGGGCGAGGTCGGAGGCGTACTTGGCGCGGTCTTTCTCGAAATTCTTCAGGTCTTTGTTCTTGCTCAGGTAAAAGGCCTTCGTCTCTTCGGGCGTGACCTTTACGGCGGTGTAGAGGAACTGCTTGAACTTGGTGGCGAGGCGGGCTTTCTTGCGCCACGCTTCGTAGTCGGCGGGCGACATCGCGAACTCTTTATAGATGGTCTGGTAATAAGCGCGCGGGCTGAAAGCGCCGTTCTCGTGGAACTGCGGGGTGTTCTGCACTTCCACCGCCACTTCGAAGTCGGGCACGAGCATGCCCATCTTCGCGCCCTGCTGGCTGAGCAGCTCCTCTATGACCATCTCGCGGAAGACTTCCTGCTTGACGCTCTTGGAAAGGATCTCGTTGACCTCGGTGCCCGAGTCCTTCACGCTGGCCATCACCCGGTTGACCTGGGTGAGGAAGCGCTGGTACGGGATCTTTTCGCCGCCGACTTCGGCCACCGCGTCCATGCTGGAGCTGGTGAACACCTGCCCGCTCACGAAGAAGATGGAGCCGACGAAGACGACCACCACTATCGTGAAGATCAGCCGTTTGTGATGGGAGAAAAAAGAGATCATTGTTGTTTAGCCTCGGTCTTGTTGATTTTAGCCTGCTGCTGGGGCTGCTGCCGCTCCGCGCTTTTAGCCGTATTTACGTCCATGGAACAGTTGCCGTTGAAGTGCGCGCCTTCCTCGAGCATGATGCGCGGCGAGCGCATGTCGCCGTCGAGGTGCGAGCCGGAGAGCACCTCGATATGGTCGAGCGCCGTGATGTTCCCCTTCACTTCGCCGCTGACATAACAGATCTCGCAGGAGATATCGCCCTTCACCTTGCCCGACTTGCCGACGGTGACGATCTTGGCGTCCACGATGGAGCCGTCCACCCGCCCGTCGATGCGCAGCGAACCCTTGGCCGTCAGCGTGCCCTGGAAATAAGCCTCGGAGCCGATAACGGTATCGCCGTTCTTGCTCTCGAAGCTTATATTTGTGTTCTTGAAAAGCGCCATAGTATCCCCCTCTTACAGTCCCCCGAAAAGTCCGTCGAACAGCCCGGCTACATTTCCGGCGTGCTTGCCGCCCACCTGCAGGAATTTCATCGGGTCGCGCGGCAGGCCGCCGGTCCAGACCTCGTAATGGAGGTGGTTGCCGGTGGAGGTCCCGGTGGAGCCCATCCGGCCGATGATCTGGCCGCGCTTGACCACCGTGCCTTCCTTGGCCAGGACTTCGCTCATATGCCCGTAAAGTGTCGAGAAGCCGAAGCCGTGGTCCACCACAGCGCACATCCCGTAGCCCTGGGCCCAGCCAGAATGCCTGATAACGCCGTCGGCGGAAGCGTAAATTGGCGTGCCGGCCTCATTGGCGATGTCGATGCCGCTGTGGTACTCGCTAGCGAGGCGCATCGGGGCTATCCGGTAGCCGAAAGGCGAGGTGACGCGGCCCTCGGGCGGCCAGATGGACGGGGTGGCGCGGGCGCCGTTATGGCGGTCGGTAAGGTAAAGGGTGATCTCGGTATAGCTGGAGAGGCGCTTGCGGGACTCTTCCTGCATCTTCTGGATGGAATTATTGAGCGTGGTCTCTTTTATCTCGGAGGCCTTGGCGCTGAGCAGCTTGCGGAAATCCTTCAGGTCGGATTCCTGCGGGCCGCCGAGCCCCTGCTCGCGGTCGAGGAAGCCGGGATCCATGCCCAGGACCTTGCGCAGCTGGTTGTCGGTGCGCTTGGTCATCTCAAGGTAGGCCATGCCCTGGTCCACCTGCTCGGAAACATAGGCCATCTTGGTGCGGAGGATCTTATTGTCTGCCTTGGTGACGTAATAATCGAAGTGGCGGCCCGCTATATAGCCGGCCCAGATGGTCATGCTGGTCCAGGCGAGGCCGAAAACGAGCAAAAGGGACACCGGCAGGTTGAACCGCAGGGAAGGCATGCCGTTATGGGGAATGATGAAGACGCTGACCGGCTTGGCAACGTTTTTAAGGAAGCGCAGGATGGCTTTCAACCACATTTACATATGATAACTATATTATTGTCCGCTGTCAACCCGGGGCGGGGCCTTTTTGGCGGCGGCAGGGGCCGCTTTGGGCGTCCCGCTTATGACGGAAGGGTCGAAGGTCATTTCGCCGTCCCCGTCCTCATCAGAGGGCTGGGAATCTACGGAAGGCTGCCCCATAGGGACGGAGACCGCCCCACCCTGCGGCGCGCCCCCGGGCATACCCGGGAGCATAGGCATGCCTCCCGGCATGTTCCGCATCAGCGGCCGCATCTCCGGGTCGTTCATGAATTCCATCATCAGGCTCAGGAATTCCGGGCGGGCTGCATATTTCATCATGATCTTGTCCATGCCCTTGGCGTTCTGCATCAGGCTTATCACTTTAAGGGGATTATCGCCCTTCGAAGCGGCAAAAGCGGCGGCCATGTCCGGGTTTTTCTTCATATCGGCGAGAAAAGCTTTGACTATGGGCCTGTCGGCGTACTTGTTCATCGCTTTCAGGACCTGCCCGCTCTCGTCCGGATTCATGATGCCGACCGATCGCTCGCCCGGCAGCCCCCCCGCGAAAAGGCCCAGCCCGGAGCCGGAAGCGGAAGTCGAAGCGAAGACGCGCTGGCCCATCGGTATGGTCCTGTTCTCGGACTGGTAGCCGGAGGCGGGCGGAGGGAAGTTCTGGAAGACGTCCTCCAGGGCGTCCTTCGCGTTGGAGATCTTGTGGTAAATATAGAAGCCGCCGCCGGCGATGATCAGGAACATCGAGACCAGGACCGCGGCCACGATCTTTAGCGTCTTGTTCCTGCCGCGCACGCGCGCAAGCTCGGCGCGGAGCTCGACTTCCTGAGGGTCGGGCTCGGGGGCTTTCTCGGGCGGTACAGGAGCGTTATTTGTTTCGGTCATGATCTCCCCGCTGGCAAATTTATCTTTACATCCGACGGCCGCAATTGGTAAACTGTTATTCTACAAAATAAAAGCAGGCTTTTTAGCCCGCTTTTTACAAGTAATTCAGCCATGCGCCCCCTTCGTCTAGCGGTTAGGACGCTGCCCTTTCAAGGCAGAGATCACGGGTTCGAATCCCGTAGGGGGCGCCAATTTATGGAGTTGTGAAAATCAGGGGCAAAAAAATCCGCCCGAGCCCGCAACTCCCGCAGTTTCTCCGACGGAAAATTAAATTTTAATTTTATTTTCTGCCCGCCTAA
>CAZUQT010000178.1:0-6514 GCA_964622585.1 uncultured Elusimicrobiaceae bacterium
CCTGGCCAGGGAGCTGATAGCCTATCTTAAGCCGCACAAGGTCCGCCTGGCCCAGGCGGCCGTCTCGATGATCATCCTCGCCGCGATCAAGAACGCGGTGATCTACATCTCCGGCCCGGTCGTGAAGGGCGTGTTCATGGACAAGAACATGGAGATGCTGCAGCTGATCGTCATCTCCCTGCCTTTCCTGTTCGTCCTGCGCATGGCGGTGGAATACACCAACGGCTACCTGATGAGCTGGCTGGGCCAGCGCGTGGTGCAGAAGATCCGCGAGGACCTGTTCGAACACATCCACCGGCTCTCGCTCGAATTCTACTGGCGCAAGCGCTCCTCGGACGTGATGAGCCGCGTCATCAATGACCTGAACAATGTGCAGAACACGGTGCAGTTCATCCCCCTTTACGGCATCCGCGACGTAGTGACCGTGGTGACCTGCGTCGGCCTGCTCTTTTACATCAACTGGCGCCTTGCTCTGATGGCCGTGGTGGTGCTGCCGCTGATAGCCGCGCTCCTGGGCGTGCTGGGCAAGAAGATGCGCAAAGCCTCGGCGGAAAGCAATGTGATCGTGGGCGAGATCTCGCATAAATTCCAGGAGAGCCTGCAGGGCATCACCGTGGTGAAAGCCTTCAACTACGAGGACCAGGCGATAGCCAATTTCAAGGTCTCGAACGACGCCTATTTCAGCAAGATGATGCGCTATCTTCGGGCCACCGCGATGAGCGGCCCGATCATGGAGTTCATCAGCGGCATGGTGATGGTGGCCATCATACAGATGAGCGGCCAGGCTATCTTCCACGGCACGATGACCGTGGAGCATTTCGTCTCTTTCGCCATAGCCTACGTGACCGCCTATGTCCCTCTCAAGAACATCGGGAATCTTAACTCCAAGCTGCAGCAGGGCATGGCGGCCTGGGAGCGGATCTACCAGATCCTCGAGGAGAAGCCCACCGTCATCATAAAGGCCAGCACCAAGAACATAGAAAAGCTGGACGGCAAAATAGAATTCAAAGGCGTGAGCTACAAATACCCCTCGCGCGACACCCAGGTGCTCGACAGACTCTCTTTCACGATAAACCCCGGCGAGGTGGCCGCTTTCGTAGGCCCGTCCGGCTCGGGCAAGACCACTATCATCCACCTTCTGCTCCGCTTCTTCGACCCGGTCTCGGGCCGCGTCGAAGTTGATGGCCACGACATGCTTGACCTGGACACCACCGACCTGCGGGCCCATATGGGCCTGGTGACGCAGGACACTATCCTTTTCGACGATACGGTCTACAAGAACATCACCATCGGCATGCCCGGCGCCGCCATGGACGAGGTCATAGACGCCGCCAAGGCCGCGGACGCGCACGCTTTCATCTCCGCGATGCCCCAGGGCTACGACACGGTGCTGGGCGAGCGCGGCGTTAAGCTTTCGGGCGGCCAGCGCCAGCGCCTGGCCATAGCCCGCGCCATCATCAAGAAGCCCAAGATCCTGCTCCTGGACGAAGCTACCTCCAACCTGGACACGGCGAGCGAGCAGGCCGTGCAGAGCGCCATAGAACGCATCCTCGGCGGCCGGACCGTCATCATGGTAGCGCACAGGCTTTCGACGGTGCGCAACGCCGACAAAATTTTCGTGCTCAAGAAAGGCGAGCTGGCCGAAACCGGAACCCACGAAGAGCTGCTGAAGCTCGGCGGCGTGTACAAAGGCCTCTACGAAGCGCAGTCTTAACAGTTAGCAAGCAACCCCGACGGCCACGCGGCGACCGGGTTAGCAAAAGCCCCTCGGAGGGCGAGGCTTGCGTAAGCGCCGAGCCCGAGAGCGGCAGGCGCGCGCACGGTGTGCGCGACGCCGGTTTTGCGTTCCGGTCGACGTGCGGCCGGCGTCGCAACAAAGATTCTTATGGTTATTCTTTTCAGCATATTAGCGGTTGTCTTTACCCTGGCAGGGGCCGGGACCGTGCTTAAATTCGGCGGTTTCAGCAAAAAAGTGCTGGCCCGCGCTTTGGCCTATGCCGCCGGCGTGCTTATCTCCGCCGCGCTGCTGGACATAATCCCCGCCGGCTTCGCCCTTAACCCGGCGGCCCTTTCCTACGGCGCCCTTACCGCGCTTCTGGCACTTTTCACCATCGAGAATTTTGCCGCTTACAGCTCCTGCAGCGAATACATGGAGGACTGCGAAGTCCACTCCCTCGGGGCCGTCGCGCTGGTGGCCATGGGCCTGCATTCGCTCCTCGACGGTTTCAATATAGCCGTCGGGTTCGCACCAGGGACCATCGCCGGCATCAACGTCGCCCTAGGAGTGATCCTGCATAAGTTCGCCGACGGCGTCACGCTGGTCTCCCTTCTTCTCCACGCCGGCAAAACGCCGCGCCAGACCGTCAAGTTCAGCCTGTGGCTGGCCGCGGCCACCCCGGCCGGCGCGCTTCTCGCGGCCCCCCTTCTTAAAGGCCTGCCCCCAGGCGCGGAGGCTTTCATGCTCGGGCTCAGCGGCGGCTCTTTCCTCTACATAGCCATGGCCGACATCCTGCCGCGCCTGCACAAAGCTTACGACCGCCTGACCCCGGTGATCTTCCCGCTAGGTTTCGCCACGGTGCTTCTGATACGCGCTCTCGGAGACTAAACAACTATGGAACTGGACGAACTGCTTAAAAAATTCCGCGAATATTCCCAGCAGGACACCACCGTGCTCGAGTACGCCTGGAACTATTCCGCCGAGGCCCACCACGAGCAGAAGCGCGCCTCCGGCGAGATGTACTTCGTGCACTGCTCGGCGGTGGCCGAGATCCTGGTCGATTACAAGATGGACCTGGAGACCGTGGCGGCGGGCCTGATGCACGACGTCCTCGAGGATACCAAGATCCCCCACGAGACTTTCAAGAAAGAATTCGGCGAGGAGATCTACGCCCTGGTGGCCGGCGTCACCAAGATAGAGACGCTTAAATTTTCGTCGCGCGACGAGGCCCAGGCCGAGAACTGGCGCAAAATGATCCTGGCCACGGCCAAGGACATCCGCGTCATCATGATCAAGCTGGCCGACCGCCTGCACAATATGCGCACGCTGAACTTCCTCACGCGCGAAAAGCAGCTGGAGATCAGCCACGAGACCCTTTCCCTTTACGCCCCGCTGGCCCAGCGCCTGGGTATTTTCCAGCTTAAGTCCCAGCTCGAGGACCTGTCATTCAAATACCTCCACCCTGACGAGTACCAGAGCCTGCTGGCCAAGGTCCAGCTGCGCTACGTCACCAGGGACAAGCTGCTCGAGGATTTCAGGATCAGCCTGGAGAAGCACCTTACCGGAACGCAGATCCCATGCCGGGTGCTCTCGCGCGCGAAGAACATTTATTCCATCTACAGGAAGATGCTGCGCCAGGAGAAGCCCTTCGAGGAGATCCAGGACGCGCTCGGCGTCCGGATCATCACCGACAGCATCATCAACTGCTACGCCCTGCTCGGCACGGTGCATTCCGTGTTCAAGCCGGTGGCCGGCTCCTTCACCGACTATATCGCCGTGCCCAAGATGAACCTCTACCAGAGCCTGCACACCAGCGTGATGGCCGGAACCGGCGAGATCATAGAGATCCAGATCCGCACCGAGGAGATGCACCGCACCTCCGAGTACGGCATCGCCGCGCACTGGCGCTACAAGCTGGGCGAAAGCGGCGCGGACCGGCACCTGGACGAGAAGATGAACTGGCTGCGCCAGTGGATCGAGTGGCTGCAGGACCTTTCCAGCCCGCGCGAATTCATAGAGAGCTTCAAGACCGACCTCGAGCTGGACCAGATCTTCATCTTCACGCCCAAGGGCGAGGTGAAGCCGCTGCCCGTGGACGCGACGCCGCTCGATTTCGCCTATACCATCCACACCGATATCGGCAATACCTGCATCGGCGCCAAGGTCAATAACAAGATGGTCCGCCTGGACCAGCCGCTGAAGAGCGGCGACGTCGTCGAGATCATAACCCGGAGGAACTCGGTCCCAAAGAAGGACTGGCTCACCTCGGTGAAGACGGCCGGCGCCCGCTCCCATATCCGCAAATTCCTGCGCGAGCACGGGCAGATCGAAGACTGAACGATCAAGGATCGGGGAGCAGGAGCCGGGGAAAAATAACCGAGCCGATTTATTTCGTTTATTTTTTGATCCCGGATCCTCTATCCTCGATCTTTATTTATGAATTTCCACGAATTTTCCGAGATCTCCCCCGCCAAGGTCGAAGCGCTGAAGGCGCGTATCGCGCGCCTGGCTATCGACCTGCGGCTCATTGAGGAACAATTTATCAGGGGCTCCGGCAATGGCGGCCAGAAGATAAACAAGACTTCGAACGCTGTCCTGCTTAAATACCCGGCGCTGGGGCTTATCGTCCGCTGCCAGCGCGAGCGCAAGCGCTCCCTCAACCGGTTCATAGCCCTGCGGGAAATGGTGGATGAAATAGAGCTCAGGATCTCGCCCGGGACCTCCGAACGCCTTAAAGAAATAGAAAAGATACGCCGAAGGAAAGCGCGGAAGCGCCGCAAAAGCACGGGCGGGACCTCCGCCGCCCCGCAAAATGAAAACGGCCCGGTTTAAACCGGGCCGTTTTCATTTTGCGGGGCGCTTATCTTCCGCCTGAAATATAATTTTCGAGCTGCGCGATAATGAACTTCTGCTTCGAGATCACTATCCGCACCACGTCGCCGATCGAAATGATGCCCAGGATCACGCCTTTGTCTATCACGGGGAGGTGGCGGAAATGTTTTTCCGTCATCAGCGCCATGCAGTCTTCTATCGATTCGTCGGGGCGGACGTAGAGCACCCTTTCCGTCATGATCTCGCCCACGGTTGTGTCCTTCGACACTTTGCCTTTCAGGGCCACTTTACGGGCATAGTCGCGCTCGGAGAGGATACCAACCAGTTTGCCTTCGTCTATGACCAGCAGAGCGCCGATATTCTTTTCGGCCATTAGCTGCAGAGCGGCCATCACGAAAGACTTGCTGGTGACGGACCAGATTTCCCCGCCTTTATGCTGCAAAAACTGTTTCAGCGATATCATTCTTCTCTCCTTGAACCCGCCGGCTCTTTATCGTATTCGCGGCGCGGCCAAAAACTTAAGATGCGACTATTGTGCCATATTTTCGCGCGGTGTTGAACGTTACTTGTAGAATCTTTTCGCTTCTTTCTGGAAGGTCAGGATCATGGGCGTAAAAGCGGCGGCGCCCTTGCGGACCTCGCGGTATTCCGGGTCGAAAGCTTTCAGCCCGCCTTTATAAGCCTCTAGCGGCATCTCAAGCACGCCCTTTTCCGTTATTATGCCGGCGCTGTCCCAGGAGGCCGAAGCCGCGAAAGGATGCGCCGATGGGTCGAAAAGGCCGCGCCCGTTCGAATAATCCTCGGCGGGATTCTTTACCCCGGCCAGCGGCACGATAGTAGGGATAATATCGAGGTGGTCGGTAAGCGTCTTCACGCGCCCAGGGGCCCGGCCCGGGGCGTAGAACACAAGCGAGACATGCACTTCTCCGGGGCTATAGCCCTGGTTATGCCCGGCGCGGCCCCGCTCCAGGAAAGCTTCGCCGTGGTCGCCCATTATCATAACCACGGTATCCTTCAGGCCGCCGGCGCTACCCAGCGTTTTAACAATGCTTCCGACCAGGCTGTCGTCGAAATAGACGGAATTCTTGTATTTATTAAAAAGACCGGCTACATTGCTTTTATCGAGAGCAAGCTTGCTCACGCTGAGCGAAGGTTCGAATTTGCCGAAGCCGGGCAGGTAATCGTAGTTCCCGTGCGTGGCGTCGTAGAAGATAAAGGCGAAATACGGCTTCCCCGGCTTTCTCGCCTTAAGATAGGAAACGAACCTCTCGGAGATGTCCCTGTCGCGCTCCGCGCCGTTGGTCCCGGCTGGCTCGTCGTAGATCCCCTCGCGCGGAACGTTCACGAAGCAGGTCTTGTTGAACTCGGGAAAGCTAAGCTTCGCGCTTGCGTAAAGGCGCAGGTCATAGCCCTGCTTTTTAAGCACGTCTATCAGGAGCGGCCCGCGCTGTTCTCCAAGCATCGGGAACCAGTAATTTCCGTAAAGGCCGTAGATAGCCGAGAAGATCCCGAAGCGGGTGCAGTTCCCGCCGCTGTAATGGTTCTCGAAGACCACGGATTTTTTCCCGAAAGCCCAGGTTTCCGGCATTATTTCCGGCGTGAGCATGTCGGAGCGGAGCGAATCCACGAAGATGAAAACGAAATTAAGCGGCTTCGCCGGCGGGACCACCTCGAGCGGCTTCTTCGGATAAGCCAGCCCCGAATATTTCAGGTCTATCCCGCCCTTAACCTCCCTGTCCAGCTTTACGCCCAGGTATTTGCTCGCGAAGCTGCGTATCCTGAGCGGCTGGTAGAGCGGGAACAGCTGAGCGTTCCTGGTAATATAGGTGGAATCGAAAAGAGTGCCCCAGGCGAAAAGACCTTTATCGACAAAAACGAACAGCAGGAGAAAGCCGGCCAGCGCCGCCGCTTTCCGGCCGCGCAGGAAGTCACGGCCGGCCAGGCCCTCCGACAGCTTCCAGAACT
>CAZUQT010000179.1:0-6501 GCA_964622585.1 uncultured Elusimicrobiaceae bacterium
GGGGGCCTAGGCCTCTCTAGGCCCTCCCCGCATAGGCCCTTGGGTCTATGGGAGTAGGCCTATCCTGAAAAACGCTTTAAATATAAGGCTTTTTACCAAGAGCGAGTATTCCTGTTCAAACAAAGCGGAGTTCATAGTTGAATATATAAGCGCGAAATATAAGGATTACCTATATAGGTCACCTTTAAGGTTGTGGATCACCGGTCCGCTGAAAAGATAAAAACAGCGTGGATTAAATCGAGCCGCTATTTCCCCGGCCCGGAAAATTCGGGCGGCGGGGCTATTTTCAGGAAAGAAACCCATTGTACCTGAAAGTCCTGGGTCTAAAGATATCGCGCGACTGGGCCTTTCGCCACTTAATCTTTCCGCGGCCGCAAGCTAGAATATCTCAACAGATTTGGGAACCGCGGTCAGTCCGCAGTGAGTTTAGTGTCAATATCGAGGAGACATCATAGAATGAATGAAAAAACTATCAACCTTGTTATAGCGTTGCTGCTGGCGGGCGGTACTTGTTCTTTCGCGCAGGACGCCGACCCCGGCCAGACCAAGTGGCGCTCCGTTTTCGGCTCTACCCACAGAGCGATAGCTAAAGCGGCCCTCAAGCGCATAGACAAGAACCTCTACCCCGACCTCGACAGGGTCTCCTCTATCTTAAAAAGCGCCTCTTCCTCCGAAAGCGGCCACGCGGATATCCACGACAATGGCGGCAAGCCCAGGGAGATATGGGAGACCGGGAACAAGAAGAACCCCGGCGGCGTGATGGGGAATTATAAAGCCCTGAAGCCCGGCGACGCCTACGAGAACCTGGGCGTGGTCTGCCACCTTACGCAGGATATGGCCGTTCCGACCCACGCGGCGAACGTGGAACACTTTATGTCCGACGGGTTCGAGGCCTACGCCGCTTTCTACGGCGACGTCATCGGCGAAGTCCCGGCGATAGACTCTTCCAAAGCGCCTTACGAATATTACCAGCTTATGCAGGACGATACCCGCTCCCACCTTTCCGAGTGGGTGAATCCTGAGACCAAGCTCCCGTTCTGGAGCGTTTCGCCCCAGGCGGCCAGGTTCGGCGAGGACGTCACTTTCGGGCCGCACGGTTCCTACGGCGGCGGCGAAGACACTTACACTTTCTGGAAAGACAAGCCCGGCAGCAACAGCGGCCATGGCAATAGCAATAACCGGACCATGTATTCCAGGCTGCCGGAAGTTTCCAGCGAGCGCCTCGGCGCCGCGGTAGGCTACTCAAAAGCGGTGATGGAATCGGCTTCCAGGCTGCTTCCCCCGCTGGTGAAGGACCTGAACGTTTATCCCAATGTCGTAACTCCCGGAACTAAAGTGAAGCTCTACTTTATAGCCCTGGATAACAGGACCAGGAATTTAAAGTATTCGGTGCTCCTGACCAACTCCAAGGGCGAGACCTCCGTGCTTACGGAAGGGACGGCGGCCATGGACAAGCCGTCGGGCGGACTGTTTCCCTCCCAGAGCTCCGACGGCGGAACGCAGGACGTCCCCGCCGAGAACTTCCTGTTCAGCCGCGGGCTGAAGACCAGCTGGGACACAAGCAAGCTCGCCGAAGGGACTTATAATATCGAAGTCCAGCTTACCGACGAGGACGGAAATGTTGTGCCGGCCGACGTAAATACGGACGGGATCCGCGAGAACGACAGCCGCGCTTTCCTGTCCGTGGTGAACAATATCCCGGAGCCCCCGGCTTCGTCTTACTCTTTCAACGGCGGCGGCTGAAGAGATAAACTTTCCAGGTAAGCGTAAGAAGGGCCTACGGAAGCGTAGGCCCTTTTTATTGCCTTGAATGGGCATTAAGGCGCTTACGTTCCGGCGGTCCGCGGGCTAGACTATATATAGAAATGAAGACCTGTAAAAATATTCTGATCGCCGGGGCGCTCGCTCTTAACTGGGCGGCGCCTCTTTTCGCCGGCCCGGCGCTTTACAGGGAGGCCGCGGCGCCCTGGTCCGCCGAACAGGCCGCGAAACTTCCTCCGGCCATCACCGCTGATTTCCTGAAAGAGGTTAAAAAAGATCTCGGGGCCGCCGCCGCGGACGGGCTCGCGGAGAAGAAAAACAAAGTCTCCGCCCTGCTGAATAAATTTAAGGACTGCTCGCTGAACCGGGGAGACCTGGACAAGACGGAAAAATATTTTACTCCCGGCTTCAAAGCCGAACTGCGCTATTTCGCCGGCGGGGGCTGCGCGGAATTCCGCGGTTCCGCCGGGGGGAAAGCGCCCGCCGCGCGGTCGGTTTCCCTGAGCGCTATCGAGGCTGGAGCCGCCTTCGGCGCCCTTAACACCAGGGAGGGGTCCACCAGGTTCTTTGACGGCGCGGTTCATGGCGCAGGAGCGGCTCCGGTCAAAGGCGGCGGTCCGGTCTGCAGCGCGGATAATACGGCCGCCAAGGCCGCAGTTTCGGCCCAGCCTTCAAAGCGGCTCGCCTCTAATGTCCCTGCCCCGCGCCCGGAAGCGCCGGGCCCCGGGAAAATTAAGATCAAGGCCCCGGCCAATATAGGCGAGGACGGCCGCGTGCACCAGGCTATAAATCATTGGAACGAGATGCGGGAAAATAACTGGGAGATAGCCAAGAATCCCGGAAAAGGTTCAGAGAGGGCCAAGGCCCTGCTGAAAGCCGGCGCGGCCTCCGCTTTCGAGGGGCTGCTTATCTACAGTAATCTCTCGGCCGTGGAAAAAGGCGGGGCCAGGGTGCGCTGGGACGCGAAACACGGCGCCGCCGCGGGGACTATCGCCGGGGACTCGGCCAAGCTGGCTTTTAATTCCGCGGTTTTCTTCCTGGCTTTCGCGCCGATACCTTTCCTCAAAGTGGCGAAGGCCGCCCTCGCGGGCGAGGCCTGGGCCATCGCGATGATGGGCGCGATGAGCGCCGGCAGCGTCAACCGCTACATAGTCCACGTCCCCGATTAAAAATACGATCTTTTGCTGAGTATTCAGCTATTGCGTGCTGGTTGCCGTATGGGCCGGAACGCAAAATCGGCGTCGCGCACACCGTGAGGCCCGGCTTTAGAGCGAGGCATAATTATGCCTCGCGTCCGGGCCGCAAGGGCGCAGGCAATTTTTACAGCGAAAAATTGCCGAGCCGGGGTCGCGGAAAACCGCTATGCGGTTTATCTGTGACCGAGTGCCTGCCGCCCAAGAAAGTGGCCGGTGCGGCCACGCAGGCATTCCGGCGCTACGCAAGCCTCGCCTTCCGGGGGGCTTTTGCTAACCCGGCCCATACGGCAACCAGCGGTGTTTTCCACTATCGGCCGCGGCTATTTTATAGAATTAACTACTAATGTACGACCGCGAGAGGGTTTTTAATATACTCGGCTGGGGGGCTTTCGCCTTCGCGGCCTCGGCTTTTTTGATGCCGGTCATAAACCCGGATATATACTGGCATCTTGCGGCGGGAAAATACACGGTGGCGCACCTTGGGCCGCCCAGGACGGACTTCCTTTCCTGGCCGCTGGCCGGCACGGAGTGGGTGGATTTCGAATGGCTGCCGCAGGTCTTTTATTATCTGCTTCATAAGGCCGGCGGCTTCAGGGCGCTGCTTCTTTTTAAGATCCTGTTGCTGACGCTGACCATGCTCGTTTTCCGCGCTACGGTTCTGCTTTACGGCAGGCGCGGGGCGCTGCCTTTACTGCTGCCGCTCTTCGCCGCGGCTATAATGCCGAACTGCGACCTGCGGCCGGAGAATTTCACCCTCCTTTTCTTTTCCTTTACGCTTTACTCTATCGAGAAAAGCCGCCTTTCCTCCCTGCCCTCAGGCTGGCGGTTCAGGGCCGCGTTTTTCGCTTTCTTCGCGCTCTGGACCAATCTGCACGCCGGTTATCTTTATGGCCTGGCGCTGATAGGTCTTTATGCCGCCGGCGAATTCTTCGCAGAAGAGCTGCCTTTCATCTACGGAAAGGGGCCTTTCGCGCGACCGGGCAGAAGCCTGGAATACCTTAAGCTGTTTTTCCTGGGACTGGCCTCGAGCCTGGCGAATCCCTACGGCTGGAAGATCTATTCCGTTATCCTTAACCACCAGAAGTACATAGACACCCTGCAGGAGCATATCCAGGAGTGGGCTACCTTCGACCTGACCAACGCCTACCAGTGGCCTTATGTGCTGACGCTAGTGATCGTGACGGGCAGTTTTATCTTTTTCCTGCTGCGCCGCCGGCATTTGGTTTACCCGCATTTGGCCGCCGTTCTTTTTTTCCTGTGGGCCTCGGCCAGCCACTCGCGCCATATCCCTTTCTTCATAATAACCGGCCTGGCCTGTACGCTGGCTTTGCCCTGGGAAAAGCCGGCGCCAGCTTTCCGCTGGCGCGCCCTGGCCTGGGGCGGGGGGGCTCTCTGGCTGGCCGCCGCCTGGTGGTTCTACAGCGGGCTGGTCTGGACGCAGTATACCGGCAAAGCGCAGCTTGCCAAATACGGCTCCGAGGGGATGGTGACTTTTTTGAGGGCGAACAAAACCGAGCTTTCCGGGCTCAGGCTATACAATTACTGGAGCTGGGGCGGCTGGGTAAGCTGGGAGCTGGGACCCGACTACAAGGCTTTCATAGACGGCCGCTACCTTTTTCATGACCGCATAACCGAAGTTACCGGGCTCAGCGGAAATGCGCCGAACTGGAAGAAGCTGATAGCGAAGTATAAATTCGACCTGGCCCTGATAAAACTCGACGAGCCGAACGTTCCGGTAAAGCAGCGCCTTGCCGGCGGCGGCGAAGCGGTTTACTGGCGGCCCACCTATCTTTTCTACCTGCCGCGGAAAGACTGGGCCGTTGTCTACTGGGACTATTCCACCGCGGCCCTAGTGCGGCGCGACGCCGTGCCGGCGGCCTGGCTGGCCGCGCATGAATTACGCTACCTCCGCCCCGGCGATACGCAGAACCTGCCGGGCCCGCTGCTGTCGGGAGAACTTTCCCTGCGCGAACTGCGCCGGGAATTAGATACTTATCTGCGCTGGCACCCCGCCGGCCTGGAGCGATCGGTGAACGGGGAATTGATAGGTTTTGTGAAAGGACTCGAGGCGCTTTGCGCCCGGAAAGGAGCGAAATGCGCGAAATAATAGCCGAGGTAAAATCCCACCCGCTGGCGCTCTTCGCCGATTTCCGCAGGCTGTTCGCCGGGCGGGTGATCTCCGCGGTCGGGGATAAGTTCTTTTCGATAGCCATAGCCTGGTGGGTGATCTCGAAGGCCGGGGAGAACTCCAAGTTCCACCTCGGGCTGATCATGGCCGTGAACGTTCTGCCGATAGTGGTCTTCGGGCCGCTGCTGGGCACGCTCTCGGACAGGTCGGACAAGCGCAAAGTGATGCTGGCCGCGGACGCGGCCCGGGCTTTCCTTACGCTCTCGCTGGCCGTGCTGCTCTGGACCGGGGGCCTCAATCTTTACTGGCTTTACTCCATCTGTTTCCTTATCTCCGGCTTCGGCCCGTTGTTCGAATCGGCGGTGGCGGCCTCCATCCTGAAGCTTACTTCCGAAGAAAAAATGCCGCAGGCCGTGGCGGCGGATTCTTCCGTGATGCAGTTCTCCAATGTGATAGGCTCGGCGCTGGGCAGCGTAGTAATGGCCGCCGCGGGCGTGGCCGGGGCCTTCCTGTTCAACGCTTTGAGCTTCGCCGCCTCTTTCGCCGCGGTCTGGGGCATAAGTACGACTTTGAAGCCCGAAGCCAGGACGGAGAGCTCCTTTATCGCGGAGTTCCGTGAAGGCCTCTCCTATATCTACGACAATAAGCCCCTGCTCTGGCTTATCCTCTCTTTCGCGGCCTTCAACTTCTTCGTCGGGCCGATCCTGATCCTTATCCCGATGATAGTCAAGTTCACGCTTAACGAATCCGTGACCTGGCTGGCCGTCTTCGAGACTTTCTTCGCCCTCGGCTCCTCCGTCCTGGCGATAGGGCTCAGCTTTAAGAAGTCATACGGGAATATCTACTGGTGGTTCTTCGGCTCGCTCCTGGCGGTGGGGCTTTCTTTCGGCGGGCTTTATTTCACCGGGGATAAATACGCCATCTGCGCTTTGCTTTTCGGCGCCGGGGCGGCGCTCGGCGCGGGCAATGCCGTGATCCTGACCCTTTTCCAGACCACCGTGCCCGACGCGATGAAGGGCCGCTTCTTCTCGGTGCTGACCACGCTCGCTTACGCCGTGCTGCCGGCCACTTTCATGTTGAACGGGATGCTGGCCGAGAGCCTCTCTGTTAATTTCTGCATAGGCTTCAACTCCGCCGCCGTGCTGGCCCTTTCCTTTTTCGCGCTGTTCATTCCCAGGGTGGATCGGAGATCGTAAAAAAATACAGGATCGGAATTTCGCGGATATTACAGGGCAGGAGGGATCATGCGGAATTATAGAATGATATCGGCGGTATGCCTGGCGCTCGGTCTGTGCGCCTGCGGGAAAAAACCGGCGGAGCAGGCCGGCGCCGCGCCGGCCGGGCAGGCTGACGCCGCTACTCAGGTCGGGGTGGCCACGGGCAGCACGCTGGGCAATACGCCCAACGCCCCCGCCC
>CAZUQT010000180.1:0-6498 GCA_964622585.1 uncultured Elusimicrobiaceae bacterium
CTCGGCGCTTACGCAAGCCTCGCGCTCCGAGGGGCTTTTGCTAACCTGGCCCCTGCGGTCTCCCCTCCATGATAGCAAAGCAATTTATTCGGCTTCTATTTCTATTGCCGGGTCTATGCGCTCGCGCAATTCTTTCTCTACTACGTTCTTTAGGGTGGCTCCGGAAGAGGGGCAGCCGTGGCACATGCCTAGGAAGCGGAGTTTTACTTTCTGGCCCTGGATGTCCACGAGCTCCATCCAGCCGCCGTCGGCTTTGAGCTTGGGGTTTATTTCTTCGGCGAGGACTTTTTCTATTATTTTTATTTTTTCGACTACGGTCATTTTGTCGAATTTTTTATGTTCGGCTTCGGCCCAGTAGTCTTTAAGGAGTTTTTCTATTTCGCCGTGGCACTGGCGGCAGCCGCCGCCGGCTTTGGTGAAGTTGGTGACTTCTTCTATGGTGTGGAGGTTGTTGAGCTTGATGGCTTTGAGGATGACGGAATCGGTGACGCTGAAGCATTTGCAGACGATCTTTTCGGCCTGGCCGATGATGACTTTTTCGGCTTTGCCGCCGCGGTAGTTCTTTATTGCGGCTTCGAGGGCTTCCATGCCCATGACGGAGCAGTGCATTTTCTCTCCGGGGAGGCCGCCGAGGTAGTCGGCTATCTGCTGGTTGGTTATTTTGGAAGCGGCGTCCAGGGTGAGGCCTTTCACCATCTCGGTGAGGGCGGAGGAGGAGGCGATTGCGCTGGCGCAGCCGAAGGTCTTGAATTTGGCGTCGGTGATCTTGTCGGAGGCTTTGTCTATGCGGAGGGTGAGCTTCAGGGCGTCGCCACAGACTATGCTGCCGATCTCGCCGATGCCGTCGGGGTTCTCTATCTCCCCCACGTTCTTGGGGTTCTTGAAATGTTCGAAGACTTTATCTGTATAGTTCCACATATTACCTCGGATGGCGTTTGCCGGTGAGAAAG
The DNA here is from genome assembly GCA_964622585.1 of uncultured Elusimicrobiaceae bacterium. Lineage (GTDB taxonomy): Bacteria > Elusimicrobiota > Elusimicrobia > Elusimicrobiales > UBA9959 > UBA9959. The sequence goes on from CAZUQT010000180.1 coordinate 951, forward strand.
TCACTAGCCAAAGAAATTGGAGTGACGATACCTATATATCTTATTAAATCCCGCCTTTCTTTTCAACCGCGGGTTTGCCGTTCCTGGCCATAAGCGCGCGGGCCAGCTTGAGCGCCGCGTCCACCACGCCCAGGGCCGCGCCGGGAGAGGTGTAATAGCCGCTGGTGCGCGTGGTGAGCTGGCGCACCACTATTATATCCACTTCGCCCGACCGGCTGGACTCGTACAGGATATCCGTGCGGTCCATGCCGAACAAAGACTTCACGAAGTCGGAGACGCCCGAACTTTCAGGCTTTACGGTCAGCTCTTCGTACTTGGCAAGCAAGCCGGAGCCGGCCTTGGCGATAAGCACGCAGTAGAGGTACGGGTAGTCCTTGCCCTGCACGCTGTTCACCGAGAGCTGCACCTGCAGGCCGTAGAAATCTTTGGGCGCGCCCACGAGTTTTACCATCAGCCTTGCGTCTTCCGGAACTTTGCCGCCTTTCTCGGTGGCGTCGAGGGCGAGCATCGGCTGCACCTGCACGTCGCTGGGGTCTTTCAGCGCCTCCATGACTTTCTCGAGCATGTTTATCTTTATTATCAGGCGGTCTTTTTTGAGATAGTCGCGCGTGCCTATGAACCACATCGGGAAGATCAGGACAGCGGCGTCCAGGCCGAAATAAAGCCAGGAACCGTCCGGGAAAGACCACCTGTCGGCGGCCGCGATATAAGCGGTGAGGCAGATAACTCCGGTCGCGAGGAAGCCCGCCAGACCGCGTACGCTGCTCCCGTCGAAAAAGTCCTCGTCCCATTTTCTCAGTTGGTCGGCCTTCAGCCGCACCTTGGCGTACTCGTCCGGGGTGACTTTCTCCCAGGTCTCTTCGCCGGTCAGCTTCGGAGCGGCCTCGTAGCCGGAATTTATCCCTATCAGCATCGCCGCGACCAGGGCCCATAGACCGGGCCAGAAGCCGATAGTAACCTGCAAGCCCAAGCCCAGGGTCAGAAGCAGCCCCACCAAAGTCATGCGCGACCGGTACGGCAGGCCCTTGGCAAGCATGAATTTTATTTCCCCGTCTTTTTGCGGCGGCGGCAATATGCTCATTCTATCCTCCCCATCGCGGCCTCGGCGGCCAGCAGTTCGGCGTAGCCGGTTTTTTCCCAGTAAAGCGGGCAGCCCCCGTTGCAGACCGCCAGGTAGCGGCAGGCTTTGCACTTTTCGTGGGCGAAGCTTTTCCCCCTGAACCAGGCGAAGTCCTCGCGGGCCCAGAGCTTTTTAAAATTGCCGCGCTCATTCAGGATATTCCCAAGCGGCTTCGGATAGCTGGAGCAGGGCAGCACGTCGCCGTTGGGAGCGACGCTAAGGAGCCCGTCGCAGGCGGCGCAGCCTTTATTGCCCAGCCCGCGGGTTATCGGGTTAAAGATGCAGATCGGCGTGGGAGAGTACCACATGAATTCCAGGCCGCGCTTTTCAGCCAGTTCTTTCAGCCTCTCGACCAGCGGCCCGGCCTCGGTATAAGAGACGAAGGTCTCGTCGAAATTCTTCCCCGCGGAACCCACCGGCATCAGCAGGTTCATCGAGAATTTTTTCAGGCCGAGACTTTTAACCAGGTCGAGAACGCCTTCGAGCGAATTTTTATTAAGGGCCGAGATCGTGGTATTGGTGTGCACGCGCAGCCCCGCGTTCATCAGATTCTCTATACCGCGCACAGTTCGCTTAAAAGCGCCGGGGAAAGCCGCTATAGCGTCGTGCTCCGCCTCGTTCCCGGCCTCGACGCTGACCTGCGAGGAATCCAGGCCGGCGGCCTTAAGTTTTAGCACGGTCTCTTCCGTTGCCAGGGTCCCGTTGGTTATAAGGTTGGCCCACATCCCGAGGGACTTGGCGTACGCCACCAGTTCAGGGATCTCCGGCCGGAGCAGCGGCTCCCCCCCGGTAAAGCTGACGGAAGGGACCTCGGCCTCTTCTTTTATTATGCCCAGGATCTTTTTAAGGTCCTCGGCGGGGAGGTCCGGGTGCTCCTCGTCCTTTCGGCAGCCGCAGCCGGCATAGCAGAACTTGCAGGCCAGGTTGCAGCGGTAGGTGACGGCTATCTCGCTCAGCACCGGGAGGCTGTTATGGCCAAGCGTGAATTCTTTCGTCTCCACGGCGCGGCGCTCCTCGCTTTCGCTATAGCAGCCTTTCAGCAGGGCCATCAGGTCGCGGAAGAAATAATACATATCCAAAGAAATTTGTTCCCGCTGTTCCTCGGGATATTTCTCCACCACCGAAACGGCTTTGCCGCCGTTGAAGAGGAATTTCAGGAGCTTCAGCCCCTGCGGGTTGAGCTTATGGGTCTGGTTGGGGATCTTTATCAGGAGCGAGTCGGCGAGGCGCACGCGCACATACGGCTTTATGCGCGCTGCATAACCGTCGATCCAGTCCACCCTTTTAACCCACTCTCTCTTATCCATTATTTTCTCTTGATCCCCGATTTCTTAATTAATGCCCGCTGCTCACGCAGGCCGAATGGCAGGCCCCGTGGCAGGCCGAATGACAGGCGGAGTGACAAGCCGAATGGCAGGCGTCGTGACAGGCCGAATGGCAGGCGTCATGACAGGCGGAATTCGCGAAGGCTCCTTCATAACAGGACTTGGAGCCGCGGAAAGAATCGAAACCGGCGCTCAGGTCTTTCGGCAGCGAAGCCGTGAGCCCGTCCCCCGCCTTAACTGCATTGTCGTAGTACGGATTATTACGGTTGCCGTAGTAATGCCGGTGGTAGCCGCCCCAGTAATAGCCCCTGTCGGTGTCCGTCTCCCGGTGGCCGTAGTTTTCAACTTCGTCCCTGTAATATTTTTTCGTCGCCTCCAGGTCGCAGTCCCAGAGCTTCTGCTCCAGCCCGGCGGTCAGGGTTTTCACCGCGGATTCAGCGACGGCCTGGTCCAGGGTCCCGTCCGGCTTCATCGCCGAAAGCAGGGCAGATTCATAGGGATCATTGCTCGAGCTTATCCCGGGGAGGCGCTCGACGGTAAGCGGGGAATAGCTTACGACCTTCAGCAGGCCTTTGCGCTCCATATTCGCGACCATAAGGCCGAGCATCTCGGCCAGCGGCAGCCCCATCACTACCCCCGCCTCCAGCGGGCTGAGGTTCTTGGCTATCTTGCCGGGCACGCGGAAACTGCTCACCTGCGTTTTAGGCGGCGTCCAGTCCGCCGCCTCCCAGTTGATATTGGAAATGCCGGCCTGCGCCGTAAGCATCGCATTGTGCTTTATGGTCATGATAAAGAATGGGATCACGACGAAAGCCGCGGCCAGGGCCAGGATCAGGAACATGGTCTCCCGCCTGCTGACCGGCAGCCCGGCTATCATGCTGCCGGGGAAGTAGCGGTTCATATAATATTTCTCTTCCGCGGGCAGGTATTTAGTGCGCGTCGGCGCGGCCTTGGTAAGACTGCCGTAGGCCATGGTGTTCAGGTTAAAGGCCGCTGCGTCCAGGTAAACCTGCACCTGGAAATGATACTGGCTTTCGAGGGCCTTGCGGAAGAACCGGACGCTGAAAATATCTTTTCCGGAGGCGTTCTTGACCGCAGGATAATCTATCGAATACCTTTCGTTCACGAACTTCTCGGTCAGGAAGCCGAGCCTGGCGAGAGCCTGCTCGTCCACGGCCGGTGAGGAAAGCTCCGCGGGAAAGCGAACCACCAGCGCCTCGTGCTCCAGGGGATCGTCCCACTGCACCGGGGACCAGTTAAAGACCGCAAGGCGCTTGTCGCCCGACATGGTCTGGGTGAGATTGCCCGAGGCCTGCAGGTCCGCGGCGTAGCGGAAGAAATAAGTGATCTCGCCGCTGGCAAAGGCCTCTCCGCCGGCCAGGACGATATCGTATTTCCTGTCGTTAAGCTTTTTTATCTCCAGCCCGTAGCGCTTGCCGGAATCGTCCAGCGCGTAAGCGCGCTCATAATCGAACACCGGGTTTTCCTGGAAGCCCTCGAAGTAAAAACCGTGCAGCTGCCCGCCCTGGCCGGCCCACCTGACGACATAGGAGATCTGCGCCTTGCCGTCCTTGTCCAGCACAGCTTCGGTCTCGACCCAGTTCATTTTAAAGCCGCCGGCGAATGCCGCGCCCGAGGCGAGGACCAGGGCCAGCGCCGCAAAGACCTTCATCGCGTTCTTTTTCATCGTCTTTCTCCAGGTATTTTAAAAAATTCCTTTCCAAGGTCGCTCCGGTCCAGGGCCAGCGCCCACCACAGGCAAAGGCTGCCCAGCAGGAGCGCTATTATCCTGGCCGCGTAAGCCGCCGCTTTGACGGAAGCGTTAAATTCCGGCGCAAGCGAGACCTCTCCGTAAAACAGCGGGCGCGGTATAGCGAGCCAGGGGTAAAGCAGCAGCAGCAGGGCGGCCGCGCTCAGCAAATACAGCATGGCCACGGCCCCGCTCCGCGCCCAGTCCTGACGGGCCCGGACGCCTAGCGCAAGCACGAGGCCGGAAAGCCAGAAAAAAAGCGAGAAGACGAAAACCGAGCGCATATTATGGATCATAAGGCCGGCCAGCGGCGGCATTTCCATAGGCACCGTAGCCTTTGCCAAGGCCAGGTAAAAAGCCGGAGTGGAAAAAACTTCCAGCAGCGTGAAAAGGTCGTAAGCGGCTTTGACCGCCATTATGCCGCAAAGCGCCGCTGCGCCCAGCGCCAGCCAGGAAAGACCCCGGGATTTTCCTTCAGGAAGCAGGTTCATAATATAGTTTTGATTATATAACTTTAACCTGAATCCTGTTTCTGCAGGATTCCCCGCGAAGCGGGCGGAGGGCCCAGCGCTATGCGCGCCCGGCCCCGCGGGGAAATGCGGGGTTTACCGCGGGCTCAAAAAAATATTAAATAGTGGTACGGCGATTTTCCCGCCGCTGAGATTATCCAAAAGACTGGAGTCCGGAGTACTTATGCCAGTAAAACTTATCAGGCAATATACCGTGTTCCTTCCCAACGTTCCCGGCGCGCTCGCGAAGTTCGTGGAGCTGTTCGCCAACGAGGGCATAAATATAATAGGCCTGGCCTCGGAGATCCGCGACGATTCCGGCGTGGTCCGCATAGCCGTGGACGGCGACCGCAAAGTAAGCCATATCCTCACCGGCGCCGGCTTCACCACGATAGAGACCTCCATGATCTCGCTGGAACTCGAGGACAAGCCGGGCCAGCTGCTGCGGCTGACCAGGGTGCTCAGCGAAAACAATATAAATATCACCACCGTCTACGGAACCTCCTTCGGCGGCGCGAGCGGCAGGCTGCTGATGAACGCATCCGATACCGACAAAGCGCTAGAAGTACTGAAGAGCGAACTGGGCGTATAAAGTCTCCGGAAGCAAAAATAAAACCGCCCGCCCGCGAAGGTGGGCGGTTTTATTTTCTGCACCATGCGGAAGAGTAGAACAAAAAGCGAAAAATAACCAAAGGGCAGCAAAGATATCAGGGGAGCGGCGGCACCTTGCGGAGCAGCCCGGTGGGAACGGCAGTTATCTCAAAGATCTCCACCGAATTCCCCCCCGCACCGTCTATTCCCTGCGAAGTCACCCAGAGGAAACGGCCGTCGGGACTTACATCCA
>CAZUQT010000181.1:0-6461 GCA_964622585.1 uncultured Elusimicrobiaceae bacterium
GGGTTGGTGACCTCGACGTATTTCCCCTTCAGGCCCTGCTTGTCCTTGGCCTGCACTTTGTAGATGACGTTCGGGTTGGTGGCGATGAGCGGGATATTGAACTCGCGCTCGATGCGCTCGCGGATGATGTCCAGGTGCAGCAGGCCCAGGAAGCCGCAGCGGAAGCCGAAGCCCAGCGCCTTGGAGGTCTCGCCCTGGAAGTTAAAGGAAGAATCCGTGAGGTTAAGCTTCTCGATAGCGGTCTTGAGCGCCGTGTAGTCCGTGGTATTTACCGGGTAGAAGCCGGCGAACACTACGGGGTTCACGTCCTTGTAGCCGGGCAGCGGCGCGTCTATCGGGTAATTCTTCTCGAAGATGGTGTCGCCCATCTTTATCTCGTGGATATCGCGGATGCCGGCGATGATATAGCCCACTTCTCCGGTCTTTATGGAGTCGGCCTTTATCAGTTTCGGAGTGAGATAACCCACTTCCTCCACTTTGTAGCTGGTTCCTTTGGAATGGAAAGTGATGTATTTGCCGGCGGAGATCTGTCCGTCCACCACGCGGGTATAGATGACCACGCCTTTGTAGACGTCGTAGAAAGAGTCGAAGACCAGCGCTTTCAGCGGCTTGTCGGCGGAGCCGGCCGGGGCGGGGATCTCTTTTATCACGCGTTCCAGGACTTCGCGGGCGCCGCGGCCGTCCTTCGCGCTGATGCGCGAGGAATCCTTCGGGTCTTTCAGAACTTCCCAGATCTGCTCCTCGGTGGCATCGGGGTTGGCATGCTCCAGGTCTATCTTGTTGATGACCGGGATGATAGTAAGGCCAAGCGACTGCGCCAGATGCGCGTGCGCCAAAGTCTGGGCTTCCACGCCCTGCGAAGCGTCCACCAGCAAAATAGCGCCTTCGCAGGCGGCCATCGCGCGGGAAACCTCGTAGGAGAAGTCCACGTGGCCAGGGGTGTCGATCAGGTTCAGGATATAATCCTCGCCGGAATCCGACTTGTAGAGCATGCGCACGGCTTTCGCCTTGATGGTGATGCCGCGCTCCCGCTCCAGCTCCATCCCGTCCAGGAACTGCTCCTTCATCTGCCGGTCCGGGACCGTATTGGTGATATTGATGAAGCGGTCGGCCAGAGTTGATTTGCCGTGGTCGATATGGGCTATGATGGAAAAATTACGTATGTTCATAGTTGCGAATCGAGAGTCGGGAGTCGGGAATCTTGATTCCCGATCCTCGATTCCCGATCATTTTATTTCACTTCTTCTTCCACAAGCCTCCGTATTTCTTCGGAGGTGGGCAGGCTCAGGGCGCGCTGGGCTATGCCGGAGAATTTTTCAAAGCTCATCGCCCTGACGGCGTGCTTCGAGCGCAGGTACATCTTCGCGGGCACCGAAAGGATATCCACGCCCATGCCCACCAGAAGCGGGATGGCGAAAGGGTCCGAGGCCATCTCGCCGCAGACGCTGACCGGCTTGCCCTTCTTGTGGGAAGTCTGCACCACCAGATTGATCAGGCGCAGCACCGCCGGGTGGAAGGGCTCGTAAAGCTCGGAGACGTACTGGTTTATGCGGTCCACCGCGAGGGTGTACTGCACCAGGTCGTTGGTCCCTATCGAGACGAAATCTATCTCGCCGAGCAGGGAGTCCAGGATGATGGCCGCGGCCGGGATCTCCACCATGATGCCCAGCTCCGGGTCCTTCTTCACGGCGAAACCTTCCTCGGCCAGTTCCGTCTTAACGTCCTGCGCCACTCGCTTCACCGTCATCAGTTCGTCGAGGGACGAAAGCATCGGGATCATTATTTTTATATTCCCCTCGGTATTGGCTTTATAAATGGCCCGCAGCTGGGTCTTGAGCAGCTCCGGGTACTTTATGAAAAGGCGGATGCCGCGGAAGCCCATGAAAGGATTGCGTTCGTCCTTGAGCCCCTTTATGCCGAGCTGCGTGGCCCGGTCCCCGCCGATGTCGGCGGTGCGGATCGTCAGCGGGATACTGGGCGCGGCCTTCACCACCGAAGCGTAAGCTTTAAGCTGCTCTTCCTCGGAAGGCACGGAGTCGCGGTTCATGTACAGGAATTCGGTGCGGTAAAGGCCCACGCCTTCCGCCTTGACCGCGGCCAGCTCCGGCGCGTCCTCGGCCGAATCCAGGTTGCACATCAGGCTGATCTTGTGCCCGTCGCGCGTAGTAGCCGGCAGGCCCTTCAGGCGGTGGAAGAAGTGCTCCTGCTTCTGCAGCTCTTCTTTGCGCGCCTTGTACTTGGCTACGATCTCCGGAGTGGGCGAGATTATCACCATACCCTGCTCGCCGTCCACGATAAGACTGTCGCCGCTCTGGATCTGGCGGCTGATATCGGAGAGGCCGACCACGGCGGGTATGCCCATGCTCTGGGCGAAAATCGCGGTGTGGCTGGACTTGGAGCCCAGGTCCATGCAGAAGCCCAGAACCTTGTTGGTCTCGCGGATATGGAGCGTATCCGAGGGATAAAGGTTGTGCGCGACGATGATCACCGGCTCCTTGATGTCCTTAAGCGAGGTCTTCTCACTGTTCACCAGGTTGGAAATTATCTTTTTGCCCACGTCGAAGACGTCGTGCTTCCGCTCGTGGAAGAACTCGTCGTCTATCTTTTCGAACTGCTCCTCCGCCTTGTCCAGGACCTCCGACAGGGCGAACTCGGCGTTCATATGCCTGGACATGATCAGCTGGGGAACTTCCTTTGTGATCAGCGGGTCCTGCAGGATCAGGTGGTGGGCGTCTATCAGCTTGGCGTGGTTCTTGCCGAGCACGGTGAGGATCTTGGCGCGGATAGCGTCCAGGTCCAGCTTGGTCTTGTCCAGCGCCTCTTTGAAGCGCTTGACCTCGGCCTTGAGTTTTTCCGGCGCTATCTCCTTCTGCTCGATAAGGATATTCTCCTCCTTAACGATATGCGCTTTGCCTATGGCTATGCCCAGGCTCGCCGGTACACCTTTTTTTATAAGCATATTTGCTCTCAATCCTCGTCGAATTTGCGGATGAAAAGGTCCGCTATGGCCGCGACGGCGGCGGCCTCGTCCTTCCCCTTGGCGATCACCTCTATAATGCTGCCCTTCCCGGCCGCCAGCGTCATGATGCCCATGATGCTCTTGGCGTTGACCTCCATCCCGTCCTTGATGAGTTTAAGATCGCAGACGAAATGCGAAGAGGTATTGGCTATCATGCCGGCCGGCCGGGCGTGTATCCCCAGCTCGTTGATTATCGTTATTGATTTTTTGATCATAGTTATAGACCGAAAGACCGAAGATTAAGCAGGCTGACGCCGGCTACCGAAACGGCCAGGATCAGGCCGGCCGCGAAAAACACCGATTTGCCGAAATGCCTGGTAAGGCGGTGCAGGGCAAGGACGCACAGCGGCAGCCCCAGTTTCAGATAGAATTCCCCGCGGCTTACCAGCGGCGAGTAGTTCAGGGCGGCCAGCAGCCCGAAAGACACCAGCACGATAGCCACCGACATTAAAAACCCCGAAGTGCTGAGCACCCGTATCAGCCTGGACCAGTCCATGCAGTCCAGGCCGCAGGACGAAGAACCCCCGCAGGAGTAGCCGGTTTGGAGCCCATGCCAGCGCCAGTGCAGCGCGAAGGCCGAATAAAAAACTATTCCCGCCAGCGGGCCGGCCAGCAGGAGCGCCGTGGTGACCGGCGTCTCTACGCCGGGAAAAAGCCAGCCGTAAAAACCGCCGGCGGCCCAGACCAGCAGGCAGATCTGCGTCGTCATCGGTTTCAGCCTGCCCCAGAAGATCCGGTCCCCTATCGAGGCGAAACTCGAGGCCAGCGCCTGTTTGACCCCCGGCATGCTCTTAAGCCGGGCCTCCGGTTCGGCCGAGGCCGCGACCTGCGCCTCGAAACCCGCGATATTGCCGATCACGAAAGAGGCCATATAAGGCTGGGTATTGAAGATCTGCAGATGCCGGAGCATGGCCGACTTCATTTTTTCCCGGTCCGGGTAGATCTTCTCCAGCGCGGGCTGCAGGCAAAAAGCGAAGCCCAGGTTCTGGAACCTTTCATAGTTCCAGCCCGCCTGAATAAAGAACGTCCTCAGAAACATCTTGAAAAACATAGAAATCTTAATATCTTCTCCTGACAAGCACAGTCTCGCTTCGCTCGACTCCCGATTCTCGATTTTAGATCACCCTTTCTTGTATATTTGCGTCCTGAACCTGAAATAAAGCCCGCTCAGGCCCAGCCAGGGCATAAGCGTAAAAGCGAAATCAGTGCCCGGATAAAGCGCGCTTATGCCGGGCAGGCAGGCCAGGCAGGCCGCCAGGGCCGCCCAGCAAAGGACGTAAGCGCCCATCACGGCGTTCTCCACAAGGAGCGACTTGGCCAGCCAGGGACGGAGGGAAAAATTACCGGCCTTGACCTGCTCCTCTATCACCCCGTTCCACGGAGAGCGGGAGGCCCGGAGCCGGTATTCTATGGAAGAGAAAGCGGTGCCCGCCGCCAGGCCGAGGAAAAAAGAGAGCGAAGGCGGCAGCCCGCCCGCCGAATGCGCCAGTACGCCGACGGCGGCGGCGGCCGTGCCGTTGGGAGGAACCACGCCGCCCACCGGGATGAAATCTATATAGAGCAGTTCCAGCAGGATCCCGAGCCGCGCTCCGTCCAGCGGGCAGCCGTTCAGCCAGCCGAGCACCGGCCCGACGAAAGCGGGTCGCGAAAAAAGGAACTGCCCGGCCTGTACCGCGTCCAGGCCGAGAAGGCCCGCCAGGGCCGAAGAGAGAACCGCCTTGAAAATAGCGATCACAGCGGGCGCACCTCCAGCTTGAAACTGAAAGAGGCGCCGGCCTCGAGCCGCCGCTTCGAATGAGCCAGCATTACCGCGCCCTGGTAGGTCTTCTCGGCCCCTTCCTCGGAGCGGGAAATGGTTTCAAGCGGGAAGGTCCAGAGGTCGAGCGGCTCGGAGAACTCCAGCTCCACCCCTCCGTAAACCTGGTCGGGGAAGGCGCGCGTAGTCACGCCCTTGAACTCCCCGCGCGGGCAGGCGGCGTAGCCGGAAAAAGCCAGGGACAGCTCGGGCCCGAACCAGAAGTCCGCGCGGGCCCCGCCGAGGTTGGTCACCTTGTAGGCGGCCTGCCAGGAGCCGTCATGCTTCAGCAGGACGTCTTTTTCAACGCGGACCGGGACGCGGCCGTGGCCGGACCAGACCGTCCCTTCCCGGCTGAACTTGATAAGCAGGCCATCGGCCTCCTCGGAATGCTTGTAGGAATATTCGCCGAGCACGAAGTCGCCCTGCTCGCCGTAGGAGGCTTTTTCGAAAGCGCCGGGGACCGTGTCCGGGTGCAGGAAATGGTCCAGCAGGCACATCCGCGGGTGCCAGTCGTACACAAGATCTTTCTTCAGTTCCGCTTCGGCCGCGCGGCGCTTTTCGCTGACCGCTATGCCTTTAGCCTCGCCCTCGTGGTAAGCCTCCGGGTGACGCCACACTATGGAGCCGAAATTAACGCGGCGCGGCTTATAGTCCCACTCCCACAGGCCGCCGCCCTTCGCCGGCGAGAAATAAAAATTGGCTTTCTCGCCTTCGGCCAGCAGCTCGGGCCTGCCGTCGGCGTCCCAGTCCTCGTGCGCCAGCTTGAACCGCGGCGCGCCGCGCCCCGCCGGCAGGGAGCTTTCCGCTTCCAGGATATTCCTGTAGACCGCCATGCGGATATGGGGCAGGTAGATCCCGCCGAAAACGCCGTGCCAGTAGCCGCAGTTGCACTGGGACTTGTAGAGGTTCGCCAGGCCGAGGCCGGTGCCGGAGGCGCGCACTTTGCGGCTGGCCCACAGCATCCGGCGGTAAAGGCGGTTGGCTTCCGGGTACTTGGAGAAGAAATTGCGGAAATAACCGCCGCGCAGGAGCGGGCGGATCTCCTCGGCGGAGCCTTCCCAGAGGGCCGCGAGCTTACGCGACTTTTCATGCGGCAGCGACCACTGGGAAAGTTCATGGTACGAAGTGGTGGGCAGATAGGCCAGGCCCTTCGAAGGAGCGGCCAGGCAGTCCGAGAAGCGTGCGGTCGAAAGCCAGGAGGAATTTTTCTCCAGCAGGCCGAACAGCTTTTCCAGCCAGCCCTTGGTATAGACCAGATCGTGGGTTCCGGGCCACAGGCCGAATTTCTCCCCGTCGTCGGCCATCACCAGCACGGAATCCTCGCCTTTGAAAGTTTTCAGGTAGTCTATGGTCTTCTGCGGCTCGGCGAAAGGCATCAGATAGCGCAGGCGGTGGTTTATAGGGAAGACGTCCAGGTGGCGGCCGCCGTATTCGGTGGTGAAGCGGCCGGTCAGCTGTTTCTCGTCGAAGCCGGCGGAGAAGAAATGCACGTCGTCGAGCGCGGTATAGCCGACGTTCATCGCGGAGAGCGAGCCGGCCAGCTCCGGTTCCCAGACGCGCTCGGCCAGCCACAGGCCGCCCGGATCGGTGGAGAAGCGGCGGCGGATATAATCCCGCATCATGTTCACCTGGCCGCGGCGGTCC
>CAZUQT010000182.1:0-6439 GCA_964622585.1 uncultured Elusimicrobiaceae bacterium
TAGGGCCAATTTGATGATATGCGGCAAAATTTCCCCGGACAGCTGTGGATAAAATATTTTTCAGGGAATTATTCCGGCTGTTAAATGACTTGGGCGCTTGCGGTCAGTCAGGCCATTGACTTCCGCCCTCCCGTACACTAGACTATATTCGCGGGCGAGATTATGAAAATGTTAAGACTCTTCTTCCTCCTGGTCCTGGCGCAGCTGGCGGCTGCGGCCGTTCCCGCGCGGGCCGCTTCGGACCTGGACGGGTCGGCCCAGGAAGGTTCCGTCCTGTTCGACGGGGCGGGGCGCTATTCCGCCGCGGTGTCGCCCGCCGCCACTCCAGAGGACAGGGCCAGGCTGCTCGCCGATTTTAAAAAACAGATCGTGATGAACGACCATGGGAACCCGGCCGAAAGGGCCGCCCTGGATTCGATGCTGGCCAGGATGATGGACAGCCCTACGGCCAGGGAAGTGGCGGCGAAGTTCGTGCAAGAGGGCGCCCGGGTGGAGATCTCGCTTGAAGACATCCCCGGGAGCACAATAGCTACGGTGGAGGGCAAGAAGACTTTGTGGGGCACGCGCGGCTTTACCGAAACCTGGAAGGTCCCGCCCCGGGTGGTTCTGAATAAATACTTCATGGAGAACGAAAGGGATTTCGGGATAGGCACCCTGTCGCACGAGGCGCTGGGGCACGCCTTCGAGGCCCAGCGGGCCGGCCCCGAGCTGCGGGGCCTCTACCTCTACAACACCGACGAGGAGGAGAACGCCCGGATGATCGGCTGGCTGGTCCGCACGGAGCTGGAGGTCAAACCGGAGGCCGAGATCTGGAGATACATGGAGAGCCCGGAGGCGAACGCCGAATCCCTTAAGATGGCGTCCGTCTATTACGCCCTGACCCTTACCAGCGAGGAGATGAAGGACCCGGTGCCCGCTTATGAAAAACGCCTGGCCGACGCCGGCAAGGCGCTGGAGCAGCTTGCCGGGAGGATCGAAAAGTATGAGGAGTGGAAAAAGATCATCGCGCATCTGGTGAACGACCATAAAATGGATCCCGCTTCTTTCCAGTCCAGGCGGGACGACGTCGAGAACGCTTTAAAGGGCATTCCGAAAAGCCAGAAAAATTACACGGACATAAAAACCGCCCTGCAGGACCGGTTGACTTATTTCGCTACGGATAAAGGTAAACAGTATCTGCTGGCGCTGGCCGCGCAGTCGGAGAACGAGTACTTCAAGAATAAGGACGCCGTTATTTTGGACCGCCGCGGGAGGCTCTCCGGCCTGCTGATCGGCAAGCCGCAGGAGAGCACCGCTCCGCCTCCCCTGGCGGGTCAGATCACCTGGCAGCAGCTGGCTGAACTCGCAAAAAAAGACAAGGAGTCCTGCTCCCTCGGAGGTGTCAGATGAACTTCAGCGCCTGCCTGTCCGCTCTTTTATTGCTGGCCGCGCCCGTCTGCGCGCAGGCCAAGGAGCAGCCTATGAAAATCAAAGCGGGCCTGTCCGAAGCTGCGAAGTATGAAGTTCCGAAAGGCTGGACGGAGGAATTTTCCACGAACCAGGGCGACCCGCAGGCCCTTCTTTCCAGGGACCTGCACCAGGTAAAGGTGCGCCTTTCCGGCGGCGAGGGGTCCCGCTATAAGACGGCCGGGGATTTCCTTGTGGGTTTTGAGGCGCGGTCAAAAGGCGGGAAGCAGGCCGAGAAGCTCGGGGCAATAGCGGTTTCAGGAAATCGCGTGATGCTTTACCGCAGGGAGGTCCCGGTCTCGATGCCGCTGCCGGACACCGGCGGGCCCGTTACCTATACCTCCGAGGAATTTTGCGTGGTTCCGGCGGGAAAAACGTTCTTTATACTCAGTTATTCCTACGGCGATGCCATCCCCGACCCCGGCTATGACGGGAAGGAAGCCTGGCGCAAATTCCTTAATTCTTTCCGCGTGCTGAAAGCGAAGAAAGCCGCCAAATAAGAGCACAGCGGCTTCTTCCGGGCCGCTCTTACTTCATTATCTCTATCTGACCTATCGAAGGCTGGGGGACCAGCGCTTTGGAGATGGCGCTGACGCCTTCTCCGACGTAGAGCGCGGCCACCAGAACCACGCTGGAGAGGACTATGCCCACGGCCAGATTACCTTTCTGCAGCTCGGTCCCGGCGTGCAGGCTGCGGACCAGCTTGCCGAAGAGCCGCAGCGTGACGGAGATCGTCACTACCGCCAGCAGCATCGAAAGTCCCAGATGCGCCGTGCACAGTAGGGCCAGCTTGCCCAGGCCCATGGTCGCTTCGCCCGGCGCCGAGATATGCATGCGGAACATGCTTACCACCGAGCCCATGCCTTTCTGCAGTATCATCGAGGCGGCGAAAAGTATGGCGCCGACCAGCGTGCCCACGGCTACATTGCCTTTCTTGATCTCTTCCTCCATGTCGAAGTCCGGGTTCGCTTTTATGAACACCCTGTAGGTGAGCGAGATTATGAACCCCGACATGACGACGGCGAGAAAAAACTCGAAAAAACTAACCAGCAGTCTAGTGTTGAACATCGTTCCTCCTAATAATATCCCGAAGATCCGCAAGCCTTCTTAAAAGAATGGCTCTATCTTGTAGCCTTCCGAGCCTGAAAGCAGGGCGGTGGTATGCGTGCCTACCGTTCCCGGCTCCAGCCAGGCCGGGCCGGCCGGCTCGAGCAGCACGTATTCGAGTCCCTCGTAGCGGACGAAGATATCGCCCTTGCCGGGCAGGCGCCTGATCGCCATAAGGTAGTGGCCGGGCACCGCTATGCCTACCATCCTCATCCCGGACCAGTTCCCGAGTATGGAAGCAAGCAGGCCGGTCTTGGTGTCGCAGTCGCCCCAGCCGCAGAGCATGGCCCTGGCCGGGGGAAGGATGCCGCAGGTGTGCAGGCCCTGGTCCATAATTGGGGGGATCTTGTAGACCAGGGCCGTCTGTACCAGCGAGAGCGCGGCCCCTATCAGGTCTTCCTCGGCGTATTTCCGTTCCGTGGCTATCTTCTGGAGCGCCATGGCCAGAGGTTTAAGCAGTGGTATGTTCCGCTTTACTATCACCGGCATGTCGGCTTCCACCACGTTGCCGGCGCGCATCGCGAGCCCGCGGGAGCGAAGCAGGCCGCGGAGGCGGGTGTCGTATTCTATATCGACGTCGGCTATGGCCTTTTCAGCCGCCGGCTTGCCGCCTTTGGCGTAAGCCTGTTTCCAGGCGTCCTGCCTGGTTTTTTCCCGCCAGGCCCTGAGCTTGTTCATTTCAGAGTCGGCGTAGCCGTAGCCGGACAGGTAATTCATGTAATCCCGGCCGGACATGGAGAAGCTGACATTGACCCTGTCTTTGTTGAAATTTATGAAATTGTACTGCGCTTTAAGGGAAGTTCCCTCTGTGGTGATCTTCTGGGAAGTTCCTTTTTCGGTGCGCTTTTCGCGGCTGGTGTATTCTTTTACCTCGGCCTTCCCGGCTTCCTGGTCTTCCTCCTCCTCTTCCCCGGCCTCTTCGTCTTCGGAAGACTGGGCGCGAAGCAGGTCCGGGCCGGCCGGGTAGACGGTCAGTTTCTTCTCCCATTCCGCGCCGAGGAGCAAAGCCGCGGCGAAACAGGCCGCCAGGGCGGCTAAATGATGTGTTTTTATTCCAGGTCTCCGCATCGTAGATGTTGTCCGCCGCTTTTTTATTTCTTCAGATAGGCGTCTATGTTCTTCTTTACGGCCGCGCGCAGCTCCAGGGGTTCTATTATAGTTATTTCCGGCATCCAGTGCAGCACCAGGGGGACCACCTCCATGTCGTGGTGGATCACCGCTTTTACCGTGACGCTGCCGTCCGCGGCGGGTTTCGAAACTTTCTGGCCGGGCAGGATCTCCTTGCTCTGCAGGAAATCCGCCGCCGGGCCCTCCGCCCTGAGCGTGACTTTTCTTTTCTTCCCGTCGCCGACGCCCCAGATGGTGGTGGCCGCGCCGAGGATCTTTTTGATCAGCTCCCTCGAGGGAGGGGTGAATTCTTCCGGCAGTATCTCCAGGCGTTTTATCCTGTCCACCCGGTATTTGCGGAACTGGTCCGCCTTCGCCGCGTCCCCGGCGGCCATCATGTAAAAAAAATTTTCGCTGGCGAGTATTTTGACGGGACAAAGCGTTTTTTCCCGTACGCCGCTCGCCGCCGCGTACCGCACTTTAAGCTTTTTAGCGTTCTCTATGGCGAAAACGATATCTTCGTAGAATTTGCGGGTGAGCGGGTTAAGGACCCGGGCGCCCACCGTGTAAAAGTGGGAGTCGCCGGCGCCGGAGGCCGTGGCGCGGGCGAAAACCTTGTCGAAGGCGTCCTTGATGGCGCCGCCCAGGCCGCCGGCCATCTCGCTCATCAGGACAAGCACGGAAAGCTGCTCGCTGGTAAGGTTGAAGTTTTTAAGGGAAACGCCGCTTGAGAAGGCGTAAAGACCCTTCTGCGTGGTATCAAGGTGGAAGCCGGTGAGGTTTATCCGCTCTATGTCGCGCTGGATGGAGCGCTCGGAGACGCCGAATTCGGCGGAGAGGTCCGCTATGCGCACGGGGCCCTCGTTCAGCCTGTTAAGGATATTAAGGACCCTGAAATATTTTTTATCGCCCGAATCTTTCTGGTACATTCTGCCCCCTTTCGGTACCCCCTAATTATATAAATTTAAGGTATGCAGGCGTCACTTTCTTGACTGGAAACTGATAAATGACTATAATTTATGTTCTGCAAGGTTTAGTTCGATAGCAGACGCGGGCGTAGTTCAATGGTAGAACACTAGCCTTCCAAGCTTGTTATGTGGGTTCGATTCCCATCGCCCGCTTAAGGTTTTGTGCAGTATCCTTGTTCTTTAGGCGATGGGAATCTTCCTGATAGGGGAAGCTCGCTAACGCTCGCATGTCGCCCGCTAGGGGAGAAGAGAAGACCGGGAGTTTCCTTATAGGGGAAATTGTGCTTCTCCCGGGCAGCGAAGATTTGGCGTAAGGCATCAATGTTTTGCTGGGGTAGCTCAGTCGGTAGAGCATCTGCATGGTAAGCAGAAGGTCGTGGGTTCAACTCCCATCCCCAGCTTAGATTTTCGGACGGTTGCAAGTGATTTTGGCGATGGGAGTTTCCTGATAGAAGAAGCTCGCTGACGCTCGCAAGTCCCCAGTTTAGAATTTCGTTTATAGATTGTTCTTAGGAGAAGAAAACTATGGCAAAAGCAAAGTTTGACAGAAGCAAGCCCCACGTAAACGTCGGCACTATCGGCCACGTCGACCACGGCAAATCCACTCTTACCGCCGCGCTGGTGAAGACCCAGTCGGTCCTCGGCCTGGCTAAGACCATGTCTTACGCCGAGATCACCAAGGGCGGCACGGTCCGCGACGACTCGAAGACGGTGACCATCGCCGTTTCCCACGTCGAGTACGAGACCAAAGCGCGTCATTACGCGCACATCGACTGCCCGGGCCACGCCGACTATGTGAAGAACATGATCACCGGCGCCGCGCAGATGGACGGAGCGATCCTCGTCGTCTCCGCCGCCGACGGCCCCATGCCGCAGACGAAAGAGCACGTGCTCCTCGCCCGCCAGGTCAACGTCCCGCACCTCGTCGTGTTCCTTAACAAATGCGACCTCGTGGACGACAGCGAACTTCTCGACCTCGTCGAGGTCGAAGTCCGCGACCTGCTGAAGAAATACGAATTCCCCGGCGACACGATCCCCGTGATCCGCGGTTCCTCCATGAAAGCCATGGAAGGCGACCAGGGTCCCCTGGGCGTGCCGTCCATCGTGAAGCTCCTCGAAGCCCTCGATACCGCCATCCCTGAACCGAAGCGCGAGATCGACAAGCCGTTCCTTATGGCTGTCGAAGACGTGTTCTCGATCACCGGCCGCGGAACCGTGGCTACGGGCCGCATCGAGCGCGGCATCGTTAAGGTCGGCGACCCTATAGAGATCGTCGGTCTTAAGGACACGCAGACTTCCGTCGCTACCGGCATAGAAATGTTCCGGAAGCTTCTTGACCAGGGCCAGGCCGGCGACAACGTCGGTATCCTGCTCCGCGGCATCGATAAAGAGAACATCGAGCGCGGCCAGGTTCTTGCTGCTCCGAAGAGCTGCACGCCCCACAAGAAGTTCAAGGGCGAGGTCTACATCCTGACGAAGGAAGAGGGCGGCCGTCATACGCCGTTCTTCAAGGGTTACAAGCCCCAGTTCTACTTCCGGACCACCGACGTGACCGGTTCCGTAGAGCTTAAGCCCGGCGTTGAAATGATCATGCCCGGCGACCACGCCGAAATGACCGTTGAGCTGATCTCCGCTATCGCCATGGAAAAGGGCCTCCGCTTCGCTATCCGCGAAGGCGGCCACACCGTGGGATCCGGAGTCGTCTCGGAGATAATAGAATAATATGGCCGAATCCAAAAAAACCGAAGAGAACAAGCCGGCGGCGCAGCAGCGCATCCGGATAAGGCTGAACTCCTACGACTACAGGCTGA
>CAZUQT010000183.1:0-6431 GCA_964622585.1 uncultured Elusimicrobiaceae bacterium
GGCCGCCGCGAAGAACGATAAGCCCCAGCGGCCCGCCGCCGGCCGAGACCGGCGCAAGCACCAGGCCCTGGACTGACCTCGCCGCCGCCGGGAAGCCGCCGGCCAGGGCCAGCAGTTCCGGGTAGCCGGGAAGCGCGGAGCCCTTCGCGCCGTGCGCGAAAAGTTCCATCCCCCCGCCGCCGGGAGAGTTGCCTTCCATGTAAAGCGCTACCTCTTCGGTCTCGAAATAATCGGACAGGTATTTGCCGAGCTGCTTAGCCGCCGACTGCGGCTCCACCGTGTCCGAGAGCAGCCTCACCGCGGAATACACCGCAAGAGATCTTTTCTCTCCGGCGGCGTTCAAGCCCGTCATAGTCTTTATAAGGGTGAGCTCCCCCTCCAGTTTGGCCGCGCGGGCCAGCATCTTTTCGAGGCCGGAACGGTCCGTGGCCGCGCCGTAACCTCCATTTAGCATGACCGAATGCGCCAGCGCGGCCACAGTCCACAGCGCGAGGGCCGCATACGGCGCGCCTTTGGAGATCTCCGCGGCCAGCATGAAAGAGGCGAAGGCGAAAAGCGCCGTGCCGGCCGAGGCGCCGGCCCAGCGGTTGAAGCGGCCCAGGAAATAAGAGAGCAGGGGCGAAGCGGCGGCCGCGGCGATCCAGAGCTCGGGCCTGTTCATGCGGACACCACCCTGTTGCGGCCGGCCTGCTTGGCTTTAAAGAGCCGCTCGTCGGCTACGCGCACCAGCTGCCCGGCGGCGGAAGCCTCGGAGGGGAATTCGGCCACGCCGAAGCTGGAAGTCACTCCTGAAACCTTGCCCCCGAAATTAAAAGAGCGGGCCCCCAGCGCGACGCGTATCTTCTCGGCGGCGGCGGCGGCCTGCGCTTTATCGGCGCCGGTTATGATCAGCGCGAATTCCTCGCCGCCATAGCGGGCCGCGAAATCGACTTCCCGCACCCCGACGGCGATGGTCTCCGACACGGCCTTGAGCACCGCGTCGCCGGCCTGGTGGCCGAAAGTGTCGTTATAGGATTTAAAATGGTCTATATCCGCCATCACCAGGGAGAAGGGAATCTTGGCGCGGGCGGAGCGCAGGATCTCCTCGTCCAGCCTGGACTGGAAGGCGCGGTGGGTATAGAGGCCGGTGAGGCCATCCTTTATTGCCAGCTCGTTCACCTTCTCGAACAAGTGGATATTCTCCATGCTGACCCCGGCCAGCGTGCAGGCGAGCTCGGCGCCGCGCAGGTCCTCCGACCTGAAGCGGTCCGGCTCCTGCGCGGAAGCGCGGACAAAACCGACGAGTCGGCCGAACAGGTGCAGCGGCAGGGCCATAAACGACTTCTCGCCCGGCCCGAAGAAGCCCTTGGCGAAGCGGCTGTAGGTCTCGGCGTTGCGCACCAGAAGCGGGATCTTGCGCTCGGCCACCCACCGGTCGGCGAAATCGCGCGGAGCGCCCGAACGCAGTTCGACAAGCGCGCCGGGGAAATAGTTGTTCAGCAGCGTCTCGAGCCGGCCTTTTACTTCGTCGGGGGTCGAGGCGGCCCCCATGTCCTGGATAGCCGAGGAAAGCGCGCCCTTGTCCCTTATCCGCGCAAGGGTGCTGTCCAGGTGAAGGCGGTAGCGCGCCAGCTCGTCTTCAAGGTTCTTGATCTTCTCGCCGGCGGCCGCCTCTTCCGAGGCCAGCCGCTCGCGGGCCGCCGACCGCGCGCTTTCGGAATGCGAGAGGGCGAAAAAAAGCAGCCACAGGCAAAGAACTTCGGCTATGGCCCCCGTCATCAGGTAAATTGACTCCCCGCCGCCGGAAAGCTTTGGCAGGAGGAAACCGGCCACCGTCACCAGGAAGAGGAAAATATATTTGACTTCTTTTTCGCCGGACCAGGAAAACCAGATAAAAAGAGCCCCGCTGGCCGGAAAGATCCAGAGGAAATGGGCGGGCCAAAGCCAAAGCGACCAGCCGATCGCGCCCAAAATAGCGGCCGGGCCGGCTACCTTTACAAAAGCGTTCGGCCTTAACATATAATTAAAATTTTACTATATAAACGGGTTTAAAGTGCGGGGCCAGGCCGCCGGAAGCGGCCATTATACCCAGGCCGGGGACGGCAAAAGACAAAGGAAAGATGGGCCTTTGGCTTCTACTCCGGAAAACCCGTATTTCCTAGAATTTTTAAAGTCAGAGGAGAAACCATGAAATCAATTCCTGTCAGGACTTTAGCTTCAGCTTTGATCTTTCTGCTTCCGGCATTGAGCCGCGCGCAGGACGCCGGCCTCGCGGACGGCTTCTTTTCAGGCGGACGGGCCGACGAGCCGAAAATAGAAGTCCCGGCCGTTCCCGAACCGGCCGCCTCCTCTAAAGGGCCCTTCGTTTTCGACCCGGCGGTCAACAAGCAGCTCGACGAGAAACTGCGCATCCCGGTGTTCTACGCCTTCCCCGAAAGCGCTTACGCGCGGACTTCCGAGACCACAGCCCCCATGGAAGGCTTGTGGGACTTCCGCCACCCGGGGGCGGCCAATGCCGCCGCGCCCGTCGGGCTCCGCGTCTACCTCACCCCCCGCAAGGACGTCGCGACGAGGCTCGCGGCCGGCGGCTTCGCGCAGACCGGCGATATCGTCATGACCTTCAGGCCCGAATGGGGCTTCCAGGGGCCGTACCCGAACGTCCAGATGGGGATAAGCCACGCCGGGATCCTGTACGTGGAAAACGGCGTCGTCTCTAATATCGACAATCCGCTGTCGCAGGAATTTCTCGGGAACCTTGACAGCCCTTATTACAGAAAAGCCCCGGCCCTCCATATCATCCGCCCCAGGAACCTTGGCGCGGAGCAGAAAGCCAACCTTCTCGGCTGGATGAAAAGGCTGAGAAAGCTCGCGCCGCAGATCTTTCCTTCGCAGCTGTCCTTTAACCAGGATTATTTTTCCCCTAAATATACGGCCGACCTGAAATTCGTGAAGACGGTCGCGCAGATCGCGCTCCAGCAGGACAGCTCCGCCAAGATAGACATTTATTGCTCCGAGCTCGTATGGGCGCTCCTTTCGCTCAGGGATTGCGACCCCGGGCAGCCCGAACAGTTCGCCCGGGAAGGCGTCCCCGCCTGCGTCAAGCCGATCTTCGACCCGCTCCAGATGGTCGGCGATCATTTCCTGGCCCCGAAATCCCCCTCGTCGAGGATCGGTCTTTCGGACGGGCCCCTGGCCGTGATCATGTCGATGGGGCTGCCCGAACCCGAAACGAAAGCGCTTCTGCACGAAGTGTTCGTGAAGAAGCCGGGAGCCACGCATATGTCGGCGGGACACGTCGCCGTGGCGGAAAGCCTCGCGCCGCTCTTCATGCCGCTGGAAAATTACTACACCGCCATCCATACGGGGTCGCCCCAGGCCGCCGCTGTCAGGAACGCTTTCAACAGCAAAGTAACGCCGAACTATCCCCCCGCCGCGTACCTTGTGAACACCCTTCTCCCGACCGGCAGCGAAGACAGGAAAATGGACCTGGTCGGAACGGTAGTGTTTTCAGATTAAGCGCCGCCCCGCATGAAAAACTTAAAGCGGGTTATCGCGGCCGTCTTCCTGCTCCTTCCCTCCGGGACTTTTGCCCTGGAACCGGGCGGGCCCGGCGGCGCCGCCCGCCTGCAGGAAGGGGACCTGGTCTTTATCCGGAGCAAAAGCGCCCAGTCGCCAGCGCTGGAAGAAGTGATGGGGTCGAGCTGGACCCACGTCGGGATCGCGCTCCTCAACAATTCCTCGTGGTTCGTAGCGGAAACGGCGGCTGCGTCCAGCCTTACCCCCCTGTCGAAGTTCCTGGACAAAAGCCGCGGCCGGGACTTTCTCGTAAAAAGATTCAAACCCTGGAGCAAGCGCCCCGATAAAAAGGGGCTTGCCCTGTTGAAGGAATGGCTGCTGGCCAACCAGGGGAAGAAGTACGATATTTATTTTGAATGGTCGGATACGGCGTTCTACTGCAGCGAATATGCGTGGAAAGCGTATAACAGCGCCCTGCCCGGACATCCCGTTCTTTCCGCGCCGCAGAAATTCTCGGACCTGAAGCTGGACGGCCCGCTGGCGAAGGAACTCATCCGCAAACGCTATATCGCCGCCGGAAAGAGACTTAACATGGATGAGCCGATAGTCACCCCGTCGGCGCTTTTGAATTCCGGACTGCTCCGCTCCGTCACCCCGTAAACCGCCGGGTCCGGCTCTAGCCGGGACAGGCGACGAACGTCCTGTCTTTCAATAAAACCCTCTATCTTCCGGCGCAGGCGGCAGGAAAACCCGCGAGCCAGCTCCTGAAGCCGTCAGCCTCTTTTCTCGACGGGGCTGCCGCGGCGGCGCTATAATAGGCCTCCAGCTCCGCGTCAACTTCCTTTTTCGACAGCTCTCCCGAACAAAGCGCCAGCTTTACGCTTTCGAAGTCGCCCGGCCGGATAATTTTAAATTCAGCGGGGACGGGCCTTCCCCTGCGCGCGAAAAGGACAGAGAAAGCGTCCCAGTAGACCAGCGCCCATTTTTCTTTAGGCATGAACACCAGGTAGGAGGGCCTTAGGACCGTACGTATCTCCCCCTTCCTGTTGGCCTGTTCAAAGGGCAGCAGCCGGTAATCCCGGCGGAAAAGAGCCAGTTCGAAGCCGCGTTCCGAGGCGAACTTCTCCCAGGTGTCCTGGTCGGCCATGGCCGCGCTCACAGGCTCCAGGTATTTATGGAAGAGATACCTGCCGTCGGTAAAAACTTCATATTCCGGGTTCAGCGCCCAGCCAAGATAGCCGCCCCAGGTCCAGGGGTTGTAAAGCTTCCGGCCGCCCAGCTCCCGAGTATTGGCTTTAAGATAGGCGGCCGCGCCGGCGGCCTCCTCGCCCAGATTGATCTTGAAAGCGAAGTAGCGCGGCCAGACCAGCAGGGCGAGGTAAACCAGGGCCAGGCCGAAAAGAAAGCGCCCCCGGCGGCGCAGCGCGGCCGGTTCCCACAGGCGCGCGGCTGCGTCAAAGGAAAAAACGGCCGCCGCCATAGAGAAAAAAACTATATGCCGCGTATGGCGCGAGGCCTCGAAAGCCAGCCAGCCCAGGGCAAACAAATGCGCAAGCGGGAGAGAGCGGTCTTTCAGGAACCTTCTCAGCAGAAGCGAAAAAGAGACCAGCAAAAATACCATGAAAGGCCAATGCCATATATTAGTAAGGGAAGGCGGGGCCCATTCAGCCAGGTAGCGGGACATGTCGCCGGCCTGGACCGCATGCTGCAGAAGTATGTAATAGAGTTTGAAACCCCAGGGATTAAGCAGCGTGCCGGCAAAGGCCGCCAGAACTTCCAGGGAAGGGCGCCAGCCCGGGCTTTTTTCTCCCCCGGCGGGCCACAGCCTCCGGTTCGCCCGGTTCCCGGCAGCGTAAGTTCCCAGCAGCGCCAGCCCGTAAGCGAACCCGGCGTGCAAATTGGCCCAGAGGGCGAAAAAAGCCGCCAGCAGGATATAAGGACGGGGCCCCGCGGAACGCCGGCCGGAGATCCGCTCCGCCTCGAGCCGCCAGAGCAGGAGAGAGAAGAACAGGACGCTGAAATTCTCTGGCCGAAGGTCCGAGTTGGCCATCAGCGCCAGCCCCCAGACCGGCAGGGCGAAAAAAGCGGCCCGCTTCAGCCCGCTAAGGGAAAGGATGGAATAGAATACGGGGAAGGTCGCTGCGAGCACCGCCAGCTTCAGCGCGAAAAATCCGGCTTTGCCCCCCAGGGAATAAACGCCGTAGTAAATTATCTGCGCCAGCCATTCGAAATCGGTCCACGGCGCGCCCTTCTCCGTCCAGGAAAGGAAATCCGCGGCCGGAAGACGCAGGTTCTGAAAGATATATTTGCCGGCCGAAAGGTGCCAGTACAGATCTGGGTTCAGCACGGGCATGGCTATAGCGCCCAGCGCTATCAGGATCCCGGCGGCGAGCCAGGATCTTCCGCTCAAAGAAACCGGTTCTTCCATGCCTTTAATTCTTTTTCAGCAGCCAGAGGAACTCAAGGTTGCCTTTGGCGCCTCTTATAGGGGAATCGACGAGGCCTTTTTCTTCGGCGCCGGGCAGAGCCGTTTTCAGGAAGGCCCTCATATTTTCCATAGCCTTAAGCCGCAGCTCTTCGGTTTTAACTATCCCGCGCTTCAGGTCGCCGGGGGCGAGCTCGAACTGCGGCTTCACCAGCGCTATAACTTCCCCCCCGGGCGCCATTACGCTGAAAACCGGGCCAAGGATCAGCCGCAGCGAAATAAAGGAGACGTCTATGGCGCAAAGCTCCGGCTTCTCCGGGAATAATTCAGGGCCGAGGAAGCGGGCATTGGTCTCCGGCATGAAGACGACGCGCGGGTCGGTCTTTATTTTCTCGTGTATCTGCCCTTCGCCCACGTCCACCGCGTAAACCTTGAGCGCCCCCTCCTGCAGGAAGCAGTCGGTGAAGCCGCCGGTGGCCACGCCCACGTCGAGGCAGATCCGGCCTTTGAC
>CAZUQT010000184.1:0-6415 GCA_964622585.1 uncultured Elusimicrobiaceae bacterium
GCATCTCGTCGCTTTCGCCTACCCCGACGGGAGCGCGGCCGCGGCTTTCGCCGCGCGGGAGGGCTTCAGGCATTTCCCTATCCCCGGCCGCAAAGACTATCTTCGCCTGCCGCTGGCCCTCCTCCGCCTCCGCGCCGCGGCGCGCGAGGAAAAGATAGACATGGTCTGCGCCCACACCGGCCGCGCCCAGACCATCGGGCTCCTCCTGGGCCTGCCGCTCCTGCGCGTAAAAGCCGACGCGAAAAAGCCTTCCGCGGGCTTTACCTTCTCTTCCGTAAAAAAGACCATAGCCGCCTCCGCCTATATACAAAAACTCTACCTTGAAGCCGGGCTGGACGGTTCCATGGTAACTGTCATACCGCAGGGGATAAAGCTCCAGCCGCCGGCCGCCGCCGGCGCTTCAGCCCCGTTCAAGATAGGCCTGCTGGGCCGGCTGGACCCGGTAAAAGGGCATGCCTGCTTCCTGAAGGCCGCCGCCGCTCTGCTCCGCTCCGGCGTAAAAGCGGAATTCCACATAGCCGGCTATGAAGCCAATATAAAATACGCCGAACTGCTCGGCTTGGCCGAAGAGCTCGATATCGCCTCGAGCGTGGTCTTCCACGGCAAGGTGGACGAACCCTTTAAGTTCATGGCCTCCTGCGATGTCGGCGTTATAGCCTCGCTCGGCAGCGAAGCCGTTTCCCGCGCCGCCCTCGAATGGCTGGCCTCCGGCAGGCCTTTGCTCTCCACCTCCGCCGGTAGCCTGCCGGAATACGTCGGGGCCGACTGCCTGGTCCCGCCCGGCGACCACTCCGCCCTTGCCGGGAAACTTGCCGCGCTAATCTCGGACCCGTCGAAAATAAAAGCGCTCGGGGAAGCGAACCGCGCCCGCGCCGCCAGGGACTTCTCTCCCGAGGCCTTCGCCGCCGCCACCTGCGCCGCTTTCGAACAAGCCGCCTCCCACGCTTCCCCGGCCCAGGTTTCCTGATCCTGCCTATGTCTACTATCTCCGTCGCCATGATAGCCCACAACGAGGAAAAGAACCTCGCCCGCTCCCTCGCCAGCGCAGCCTGGGCCGACGAGATCGTCTTCGTGGACTGCGGCTCCACCGACGGAACGGCCCTGGCCGCCCGCGATTTTAAAATAAAATATTTTTCCCGCCCGAACAGCCGCGCCGTCTACGTCAACAAGCAGTTCTCGATCGAGCAGGCTTCTTCCGACTGGGTGTTCATCCTGGACGCTGATGAGGAAATTCCCCCCGCGCTCCACGCCGAGATCAAGCGCGCGATCGCCGCCCCGGCCGGCGCCGCCGCATTTACCATGCCGCGCCGGAACTTCTATTTCGGCCGCTGGCTGAAGCACGGCGGCAAGTATCCAGACACCCAGCTCCGCCTCTTCAGGCGCGGGACGGCCCGCTACCTGCCGCTCCCCGTGCATGAAAGGCTGGAGGTGGACGGGCGGGCGGGAGCCCTTAAGGAGCCGCTGCTCCACTATCCCTATTCGGACGAATCAGATATCGAGACGAAACGCGGTTTCTATTCGGAGATCCTCGCCCGCTCCTACGCCCTGAAAAAGCGCAGCCGGCTTTTCATACTTTTCCGCCCTTTCACCAGGTTCGTCTCCGCATATTTCCTGAAGTTGGGATTTCTGGACGGGACGGAAGGCCTCAGGACGGCGCTCCTGGATTTCGGGAATGTGCTGAGCTCCGCGCTGCTTTATATAAAAAGCTCCGGCACGGACGACATTCCCTAAAGTCCTAGCCCGCGCCGGGACTTTTAGCCTTTAATAGGCTCCGTTTTCCATGTATAATTAACCTATGACGGCAAGACTCAGAACCGCGCTGCTTTTCTTTTCCCTACTCGCCTCTTTCCTTCCTGCGGCTGCTTACGCCGAGAATATCCCGGTTTTCACAGGCCTGCCCTACCCTATAACGGGAAAGCTCTCCGCCGGCCAGAAAGAAGGCTTCGTTTTTTTCAATACCCCTTTCAGCGGACCCCTTTCCGCCGACTACGACACCGTCTTCCTGCAGGGAGAAATGCCCGACCCCGGCGTAACCCTGCAGGTGGCGGTAAAAGGCAGTTATTTTTTCTCGCCCGCTTCGAACTACGGCAGCGAGGCTTTCCACCGATTTCCGAACGGGCGCTTCTGGGCCAGGTACCGCGTCCCCGCCACCCGGCAGCCTCTGAAGATCAGCATGGTCAACCGCGACGTCAAGACCAATTCCTCGGTAATTATTTACGAAGCGGAGCTGACGCTCGACGCCGATTCTAAAGAAGAGCCCCTCCCACAGTCCACGGCCCCTTACGTCGCGGCCCCGGAGCTCTTCCTCCCGGACTCCGCACCCTTCAAGGTGATCCGCCGCGCCGACTGGCAGGCCGCCCCGCCCACGCAGCCCTACACCCCGCACGAGCCGCGCTATTTTACGCTCCACCACACCGCCGCGCATTACCCCGGGACCTATAAAGAGGCCGTGGCGGAGATGCAGTTCATCCAGGATTTCCACCAGAACGGCCGCGGCTGGATAGACATCGCCTACCATTTCCTGATAGACCCGGCCGGCAATATCTTCGAAGGCCGCCCCATCAAAGTTCTGGGCGCCCACGTAAAGAACCGGAACACCGCCAATATCGGGATCTCCATAATGGGGGACTATCACCCGCCCAAGAGCAATGTCTTCACGCCCGCCTCCCAGGACTCTTTCGTAGCTATAGGCCGCTATCTCAAGGACACCTATGAAGTCCCGGTCAGCAGTTTTTACGCCCACCGCGACATCGGAAATACGACCTGCCCCGGCGACGACCTTTACGCCAAAAAAGAATTCCTGCGCGGCCTGATCTTCACCCCGCAGCAGCCCCAGCCCGTCCCCGTAGATCCGGCCGCGGCCCCACCCCCCACCCCCGCCCAGGAACAAAGCCTGCGCCAATTAATGCAGTTCCTGAACAAACCCTGACCCTATCGAGGCTGGACCTCAATAGCACGCTAAAAAAAACGCCCCGTAAAGGGGCGTTTTTTTGTGGTGAGGCTTCG
The DNA here is from genome assembly GCA_964622585.1 of uncultured Elusimicrobiaceae bacterium. GTDB lineage: Bacteria > Elusimicrobiota > Elusimicrobia > Elusimicrobiales > UBA9959 > UBA9959. The sequence goes on from CAZUQT010000184.1 coordinate 3,007, forward strand.
CCTCGACAGGGTTAAAGCTCGGCGGCTACCAGGTCTTTGTAGGTTTCGCGGCGGCGGATCAGGCGCCAGGAGGAGGCGCCGGTGATGAGGGCCTCGGCGGCGCGGGGACGGGAATTATACTGGGAGCTCATTGAAAAGCCGTAAGCCCCGGCGGAATAGACGGCGAGGAGGCTCCCGGCGGCCGGCTCCCGCAGGCGCACGCCTTCGGCCAGGAAATCCCCGGTTTCGCAGACCGGGCCCACTATGTCATAGATCTTCTCCGGGCCGCGCCCACGCCCGACCAGCGCTACGGGATGCCTGGCCCCGTATAAAGCCGGCCTTATCAGGTCGTTCATTGCCGCGTCCACGACGATAAAATTCTTATGCCCCCCCCGCTTCCGGTAGATAACGCGCGTCAGGAGCGCCCCGGCCGGGGCGCAGACCGAGCGGCCCGGCTCGAGTATGACCTTGAGCCCGGTGCCGGCGAAAACCCCGGCGACGGCGCGGGCCAGCGGGGCGGGATCGGCCATCTCGGCGCCTTCTTTTACGCCCCAGCCGCCGCCAACGTCGGCGTACTTGAGGTTTATCCCGCGCGAAGCGAGCTTGAGCATGAAAGCGGCCAGGCGGCGGGCGGCCAGCGCGTAAGGGGCCGCCGAGTGCACCTGGGAGCCGATATGGAACTGCGCCGCTACGGGCCGCAGGTGCTCCGACTCGGCCGCGTAAAGATAGATCTTCTGCGCTTCCTCGAAAGTGACGCCGAACTTGCTCCCGAGCTTGCCGGTGGTGATATATTTATGGGTATGCGGGTCTACGTCCGGATTGATCCGCAGGGAAAGCGGCGCCCTGACCTTAAGCCTGGCGGCCACGCGCTCTATCTCCTGAACTTCCTCGAAGGATTCCGCGTTGATAAAGAGTATGCCGGCCTTCAGGGCGTACTCAAGCTCGGCAGGGGTCTTGCCGACGCCGGAGAGAATGATCTTTTCCGGCCTGAAGCCGGCCTTCAGCGCGCGGTACAGCTCCCCGCCGCTGACCACGTCGGCGCCCCACCCTTCGCGGGCGGCCAGGGCGCATAGCGCGGCGCTGGAATTGGCCTTCATTGCGTAGCAGAAGAGCGGGTCCAGGGACCTGAAAGCTTTTTTATAGGCGGTGATCTGCTTGAGGAAGACGGCGGCGGAATAGACGTAAACCGGGGTTCCGGCGCTTTCGGCTATTTTTTCAAGGAGAGAAGGTTTGAAGTATTTGGAAAGCATAAGAGGCTTCCAACGGGATAAAAAATGCGGGGGGTTCTCCCCCCCGCGAAAAAGTCTGCTCGGGGGGGGACTTGAACCCCCACGCCGTTAGGCACACGCCCCTCAAACGTGCGTGTCTACCAGTTCCACCACCCGAGCATAAATCCTGTTCTGCGCGGCGCCGCGGTTGACTCCCGCCGTAAGGCCGCCAAAACCATCTTAAAAGAGCGTAGTATAGTTTACCAAAATTTAAAGCAGAATGCTAAAATATAGCTGTGATTTATTTCCTGGACCTCCTCATCGCCGCCTTCCTTATCCTCCTTAACGCCGTCTTCGTAGTGGTGGAATTCGCGCTTGTAAAAGTGCGCTTTACCCGGCTCGAGGAGCTGGCCGCCAAGGGGCTGAAGTCGGCGAAGCTGGCGAAGAAGCAGGTGCAGCATATAGACGCCTACCTTTCCTCGATCCAGCTGGGCATAACCATGGCCAGCCTCGGCCTGGGCTGGGTCGGAGAGCCGGCGCTGGCCGCCATCCTGGACCCGGTCTTCCTCTGGCTCGCCCTCCCCCTCTCCCCGGCCGCCCTGCACACCGTCTCCTTCGTACTGGCTTTTGGAATAATCACTGGCGCCCACGTCATCATCGGCGAGCAGGCCCCGAAATACCTGGCGATACTGATGCCGGAGAAAATAGTACTCATTTCGGCGATCCCGCTCGAGATCTTCTACAGAATAACCTATATCCCCATGCTGGCGATAAACAAGAGCGCCAATTTTTTCCTCGGCCTGTTCCGCCTCAAGCCGGGCGAAAGCGAGGCGCTGCACTCCGACGAGGAACTGCGGATGATCCTGGGCCAGTCGCAGGAGCACGGGAAGCTTTCCCTGGGCCGCCTGATGATGTTCGAACACCTCTTCGATTTCGGGAAGACCAGGGTCAAGGAAGTCATGACCCCCCGCGGTTCCATAAGCTTCCTCAACCTCGGAGCTACCCCGGTGGAAGCCCTTAAACTCATAAAGGAAAAGCGCTTTTCCCGCTACCCGCTCGCGGCGGCCGACGGGACTACGGCCGGCTACGTGCATTTCAAAGACCTTTACGGCTGCCTGCTGGAGGGCGGCGCGCCCTGCCCCGATCTCCCGGCCTTAAAAAGACCGATCACCGAAGTCTCCGAAGAGATCTCGGTGGAGCGCGCGCTGCGCGATTTCCAGCAGAAGCGGATACAGCTCGCCATGGTCAAGAACTCCAAAGGAGAAACCACGGGCCTCCTGACGATGGAAGATATCGTCGAGGAGCTCACCGGCGAAATACGCGACGAATTCGACCAGCCCCCGAAGCTCCTGCTAAGCGGCCTGCTGCTGCCGGAAGCCTGCCGGCTGGACCTGAAAGAGACCGGCAGGTTCGAGGTTATCGAGGAAGTCCTGGCCGCGCTGCATACGGCCTCGCCCATCTTCGATAAAGACGAGGCCCTCAAGGCCATAATAAAAAGGGAGACTAACTTTTCCACCGCCCTGGGCCACCAGTCGGCTTTCCCCCACGCCCGCCTGGCCTCGCTCTCGAAGCCGCTGCTCGCCGTAGGAAAAAGCAGGGACGGGATCTATTTTCCCTCCCCGGACAGCCAGCCCGTAAAGCTTATCTTCCTTATTCTGACGCCTTTCAACGAGCCCATCCTCCAGCTCAACACCCTCGCCCAGCTTTCCGGCCTTATCTCCAACGTTACGCTGCGCAAGCGCCTGCTCTCCGCGAAGACCGCCGAGAACCTTCTGGATATTATCAATACTTTCGAGAACAAAGTGATGAAATAAGCGGATCAGGAGCACGAAAAAGAAAGAAGCCCCGCGCAGCGCGCGGGGCTTCTTTCTTTGTGCAGGCAGGATCGGCAATTTACGGCTCTGCGATTCCCGATCCTCGATCCTTGATTCCCTATTACTTCTTCTCGGGAAGCGGGGCGGCTTTGACGGGAGCCGCGGCAGGCGCGGGAGCCGCTTTAGCGGGCGCCGCGGCGGGAACCGGGGCTCCGGGCTGGGCTGCCGCCGGGGCCGCGGCGGGGGCCGCCTGCTGCTGCAGCGGGTATTCCTGCACCACGGAGCGGAAGCGGTTATTGGCGCCGAAGATAGTAAGGAGCAGGGAGGTCACGGCGAAGAGCGCCACGCAGCCCGCCGTGAACTTCCTGATGAAGGAAGGCCCGCTTGCCGCGTTGAACGGGGAATCTC
>CAZUQT010000185.1:0-6398 GCA_964622585.1 uncultured Elusimicrobiaceae bacterium
TCGGGAGGACTTCCGGGTCTATGCCCTCGCCGGTGTCCTTCACTGAAACGCAGACGGAATCCTCGAGCGGGGTGACGAAAACGGTGATCTTGCCGCCGCGCTGCGTGTGGCGGATGCCGTTCTCCAGCAGGTTCAGGAGCACCTGGCCTATGCGGCGCTTGTCGGCGCAGACCATCTTGAGGCCGGGGGAGCATTCCGCCGTGATCTCGATGTTCTTCTGCTGGGCGCGGGCCTTGGGGCCCACGATCATCTCCTGCACCATCTTGTCCATCTCGAAATAGTTCTTCTCCATGCGGAGCTTCCCCTGCTCGATGGAGGCCCAGTCCACCAGGTCCCCGATCAGGCGGGAGATCTGCGCGATGCTGGTGTTGATAAAATCCATCTTCTTCTTCTGGTCCGGGTTCGGGTTGACCGTGGCGGCCAGCATCTCGAAGCTGATCTGCAGCGTCATCAGGGAATTTGAGAGGTCATGCGAGGCCATCGACATGAACTTGGACTTCATGCCGTTCAGGCGGTCAAGCTCCTCGTTGTTGTGCTTCAGCATGTCGATCAGGCGCTTGTTCTCCTGCTCGAGGTAAAGCTTCTCCTCGGCCTTCTTGATGGAGCGGCGCAGGTAGTTGAAATCTACGGGCTTGATGAGGAAATCGTAGACCGATTCCTGGATGGCGCGCACCGCGGTGTCGAGGGACGCGTGGGCGGTCATCATCAGGATCTGGCTGTCGGTATTGAGCTTGCGGATGTCCTTGATGACCTCGATGCCGGTCTTGTCGGTGAGGTTGAAGTCCATCAGGATGACGTGGAAGAAATCGGAGACGACCATCTTCATGGCCTCGGCGCCGGAGCCGGCCTCGAACACCTTGTAGCCTTCCATTTCCAGGAGGTCGCGGAGCGTTTCGCGCAGGTGGGCGTCGTCGTCAACTACTAAAATTTTGCTTTCCATGTTGTAGGGGCGGGCGGCGCAGGCCGCACGCTCTTCATATTTATATTACTTTATAAGGCGGAATACAAGGGCTATCCGCGCGGGGCGGGCGGGGGCGGGTTCTGGACCACCGGGATGTAAAATTTGAAGCAGGTGCCCTGGCCCACCACGCTGGAGACTTCCACCTTGCCCTTGTGGCGGTCGGCCACCTTTTTCACCACGGCGAGGCCCAGGCCCGTGCCGCGCGCCTTGGTGGTGAAGAACGGGGCGAAGATCTTCTCGGCAGTTTCCTTGGGCATGCCGCAGCCGGTATCCTCGACGTCTATGCGGACGGTGCCCGCGTCGACCATCTCGCTGCGCACGTAGAGCTTGCCGTGTTCCGGCATGACCTCGATGCCGTTCTTGATCAGGTTCCGCAGCGCCTGCGACATCTCGTCGGAGTCGATGTTCACCGTCGGGTTCTCGCCGGCGAAGTTCTTTACCATCTCGATATGAGGGGGCACCGGGAAGGACATGGTGAGGTCTTCCAGGTAGGAGTTCAGGTGCACCAGCTTGGGGTTGAGCTCGCGCGTGCGGGCGAAGCCCAAAATTTCGTCGATGATGCCGTTCGCCTGCCTGATCTCGGACTCGATGATGGCGATATGCTTGATGACCTTGGGCTCCGGGTTGGGCTGGGCGTTGGTCTTGGTCTTGATGAAATAGATGGAGTTGTTGATGACGGCCAGCGGGTTGCGGATCTCGTGGCCTACGACGGAGGCCATCTGCCCGATGGCGGCCAGGCGCTCTTTCTTGATCAGCTCGTCCTGGGCCGACTTCAGCTCGCGCGTGCGGGCCTCGACGCGGTTCTCCAGGCTCCGGTTCAGGCGCTCGAGCTCGTCCTTGGCGGACATGATCTCGGCCGTCTTGACCTTGAGCGATTCGCTCATCTGCATGAAAGTGTGCGCAAGCTCCCCGATCTCGTCGTTGGGCATGCTGAGGTCGGGCAGGTAGTCGAAGTCCCCCTCGCCGAGCTTGATCGCGGCCTCGCGCAGCGCCGAGATGGGCTGCGTGATGATCAGCGAGACCGCGTAGCCCAGGAACAGAACGAAAACGGTGACTATCAGCATCATGTTCCGGGTGCGCTTCATCATGTCGTTGGAGGCCGAGTAGGCCACGGAAACGGAGCGCTGGATGTAGACCACCCAGCCCAGGTCCGAGACCTCGGCGAAGGCTCCCAGCACCCGCTCGCCGGTCTCCAGGATGAGCTCGCCGCCCCCGGTCTTTGCGTCGTTCTGCAGCAGGATGCGCAGCACGTCGTCGGGCAGCTTGGCGTCGGGCTTGTAAATTTCCTTGGAGTTGGAATGGGCTATCAGGAAGCCGCTGGAATCTATCACGGCGGCCTGCGTGTGCGTGGTCTCCGGGAAGCCGGTCTTGAGCAGGCTCGAGATGGCCGTGAGGCTCATCTTGGCGAGGATCGCGCCCGCCGGCTGGTTCGTCGCCGGGTTTATGATCTGCGCGCCCATGGTGATGGCGGGATATTTGCCCTGGTACTTCTCCAGGCCGCCCACGAATTCGCCGGCGCGCATGACCTTGGCGAACAGCGCGTCGCCCGAGAAATCGCGCATCTTGCTTTCGTGCTCGAAGCGCCCCAGGCGCACCTTCTCCTGGCCCGAAGCGTCTATGACGGAGATCTCGAGGAAGGCCGCGTGGAGCACCATGATGTGGTCCACCAGGCCCTGCTGCTTGGCCGTGTTCATGGAGGCGAAATCCTCCAGGTGGGCCGCGTCGGAAAGCACGTTGCGGAAATTGATTATGTAGCTCGAGACGGTGTCGGCGAAGCCGACGGCCAGCGACTCCTGGTCGCGGGAGATGGCCCTGTTAAGCGTGACCTGGCTGAGGTTTACGAGGTAATAGCCGACGATGCCGAGAGGGACCAGCGAGACTATGAGGAAAATCAGGAGGAACTTGTAAAACAGCCTCCCTCTTTTCTTTGGAACGTCTGTCATATAATAAACCAGGCCTTAACCGTACAGGACAGTTATATTATCCTAAAAGGCTGTTACGAAATTGTTTCGCCCCCAAAGAAAACGGCCGGCTTGGAGGCCGGCCGTTAGCGCCTACTTCGCGCAGCCGGCGGCGGGCTGGCCCGGCGGCGGGATCTTGCCGAAGCCGGCGACCTTCGTCAGCTCCCCGAGCCCCACCATGAAGCTTTGGCCGTTCACCATGAACGACGGGGAAGTGCCTATCCCGAAAGCTCCCGTGGCCGCGAAATCGGCGGCCAGCAGGTTATTGGCCTCCTCGGCCCCGGCGGTCACGGCCGCGGCGTCGATGCCGGCGGCTTTAGCGGCGCTCTGCCAGTCCGGGGAGGTTATGGCCTTGTTGCGCTCGAGCAGGTAAGCGTTGAACTTGTCCGGGAATTTCCCGGCTATGAAGATCTGCCTGGCGTCTTCCTCCCACTCCGCCTTACCGTGCAGGCTCGAGAAGACCCACGCGCCTTTCTCGTCCTTCCTGGCTTCGCCGATGAAGTGTATCTCTATTTTCAGGCCTTCCGGGAGCAGCTTGTTCTTCTCGGCCTCCAGCACGGCGTTCTCCGCGAGCACGCCGAAGGGGCACTGGCTCATCACGAAGATCTCCAGCGTGTTTTTCTTCTCCGGGCGCCCGGCGTAAAGCCCGGCGCGCTGCCTGTCCTCGTAAACCAAATAGCCGGCTTTCTCCTTGAAAAGGCCGGCCTTGATCTCGGCGTCCAGGCGGGCCCTGGCCTCCGGCGTGGCGGCCAGGATATAAGCGGGGACGAACTCCAGGGAAGGGAAGCGGGCGGCGCGGTCCGCCGAGGCGTAATCAAGGATGACCGGCTTTATGCCTTCGAAATACCTGTCGAACACGCCGATCAGCGCGTCGTTGGCGGAAATGCCGGAGCTGAGGACCACCCAGAAGCCGGGCGGCGGCGCTTTGGGCTTGGGGGTATAGCCGGGCGGGGGCGGGACGCGCTTCGCCGCGGGCAGGGAGCTATTGACCGCCGCGTAAAGCGGCATCAGGCGCTGGGAACCTTCATAGGGCTTCCCCCCCAGGAACAGCGTGGTCTCCGTCACGCCGGCGGCGGACGATCTTTTATACGCGTCCGCGAGGTCGGCAGTCCCCTCGGAAGCGGCGAGCTTTTCAAGCTCGTCCGGGTTGACGCCGGCGAAGATAGCGGCGTCGCGCCAGCCGTCAGCCGCGGGGCTGAGGGAGCGCGCGTTAAGATAGTTGAGCAGCTTGCCCGGATAGACCTTCGCGAGCACGGCAAGACGCACGGATTCGGCCAGCTCCGTCTCTCCGCGGCGGGCGGCGAAAGTTCCGTCGGCGCTTTTGGCCACCAGCGGGTACACTTTAAGCCCGGCCCCGTCCAGGCGGCGCCTCACGGTATCGGCGAGGAAGAACCACTGCCACCCCTGGCCGTCCATGGCCTCGAGGTAGAGCTCCAGCTGGCCGGCCGCCGGATTCGCGGCGGAGACGGCGGCTTTGGCGGCGGCGGGCTTCGCGGCAGCGGGGGGCTGCTGGGCGAAGGCCGGGCTGGCGAGAAGGACCGCGAGAAGGAGCAGGGCGGCCCTTTTCATTATTTCCCCTTCCTGGTAAGCAGCTGGCGGATGCGGATGCACAGTTCCGGGATATCGAAAGGCTTGGTCATGTATTCGTCGGCGCCCAGGGAGAAGCCCTGCGTCTTCTCCTCGGCGGAGAGGAAGCGCCCGGTCATCATGATCAGGATGAAGTCCTTGGAGAACCGGCGCAGCTCCTGGCAGATCTGGAAGCCGGAGGAGTCGGGCAGCTGGATGTCCATTATCACCACTTCGGGCTTGTGCTTCTTGGCGGAGTCTATGCCGGTCTTGGCGTTGCCCGCCTGGAAGCAGGTGAAGCCTTCCATGTCCAGGACCTCGGCCAGGCTCTCGCGCAGGTGCGCGTCGTCGTCTATTATCAGGATCTTTTGTGCAGCCATAGTTTTTCTCCAGTTTTCTTAAAATTTACCCGCTCCCCGACCTTGTCCCCCGCCCTATTTTGCGGGAACCAGCTTGTAGCCCACGCAGGGCACCGTGTGCACGTAGCGCGAGGCCTTGCCCATCTTGGAGCGCAGCCGGCGGACGTGCACGTCCACCGTGCGCGGGGAACCGAAATAATTGTAGCCCCAGACGCGCTCTATCAGGTAGGGCCTGGACAGCACGCGGTTGGGGGAGCTCAGGAACACGTAGAGCAGGTCGAATTCCTTGGCCGTCACCTTTATTTCCTTGTTGTTGATCTTGACGGTGTAGCTGGACATGTTCAGCTCTATCTCGTTCATCTTGAGCACTTCGTCCGCCTGCACGCTCACGGTGCGGCGCACGACGGCCCGCACGCGGGCCACGCTCTCGTGCAGGTCCTGGCTGTAGGCCAGGCACTCGTCTGCGCCCAGCTGGAAGAAGGCCAGCTTGTAGGAGATCTTGGGCGTCTCCCGCCCGGTATGGCCGTGCGGCAGCAGGGTCTCCATGCTGAGGCCGGACGGCATATGGTCCAGGAAGGTGTCCGGCGATTCCAGCATGGCTATGACCGGGATATTTTTGTTCTTGGCCCTGAGGTTGCGCAGGAAGGTCAGCCCTTCTTCGTCGGCCAGGTTCTGGCCGATCATTACCATGTCGAAGGATTTCTCGGCCAGCATCCCCATCACCTCGCGGGCGCGGTGGGCGGTGGCGACGGCGTAGCCCTGGCGCGCGAGCATCTCCAGTATCAGCGAAGCCCGGGACAGGTCCTTCGAGGCAAAAATGATGTTTATTTTCACAGGTTCTCCTAAATTGCGAACGGAACCGCCGACGACCGATTGCGCGGGCAAGCCGCCGCCGGCTCTAACCGAGGTCGTCAACAGAACTCGTTAATCGTGATGTATTTCTTCGATGTCGAAAGTGATGCCGCGCAGGCCGAGCACTCCGGTAAGCACGTTGTACACGAAAGACGCGAACACCAGTACCGCCGTGCTTATGACCACGTAAAGCAGGGCGTAAAGGCCCACGCTCATCAGTTTCTGGGCGGCGGTCATGGAAGCCAGCTGCACGTTGGGGACCACCATGAAGGTCACGATCCCGCCGAGCAGCGCCAGGCTGAAAATCACCAGCGGCACCGAAGAGGTCACCAAGGAACCGACGCTGATATTGCGTACTTCAAGTTTCATGTTTCCTCCGAAGCTAAGCTAGTGCCGTATCAAAGGGCTATGCCCCTCAGACGGCCAAATAAATAACCCCGGGCGGAGCCCGTGTTGCTAATATAATACATAATTATTCAGGAAAATTTACACGTGAGAAAGCAGCAGAACCGCGAGATGCCCAGTCGGGGGCCTACCGCAGTGGCCAGAACGCAAAACACCCTCGGCTACACCGCATAAGCAGCGGGCGGCTGGGCGGCCTACCGTGCGAGCCGGAACGCAAAACGCGTTCGGGCACACCGTGCCCTCACTCCGTGTTCGCCCGCCGGGCTATGCAACCGGCGGGCTCTCCGAGGGTTT
>CAZUQT010000186.1:0-6380 GCA_964622585.1 uncultured Elusimicrobiaceae bacterium
TTTTTGAGGGCATACCCGAACACCAGCCTGGCGTCGGCGCACTTAGCCTGGTCCACTATGCAATGGCCGGCCGTCATTACTATGTCCTCGCCCACCAGGGTGCCGGAGCAGAAAGCGCCTATGGGCTGCTCGGCGAACTTCTCGCCGGGACAGAGCCTCGCGGCGCGGCCGAAATTCATTACGCCGAGCAGGGCTTTATCGCCGGCCATCGTGACCGAGCCGGATTCCCAGAAAGAGACCACCGAGTCCGCCAGAGCTTTCATGGTCGGGTCGGCGCTGTAATAATCCGTGCGGTCGTCGTCGCCGTAAATAGACTTGCGTTCGGAGCTCTCCTCCTGGACCGCGGGGGCCGAAACCACCGGTACGTCCGCCCCGCCGCCCGAGGCGGGCAGGGAATTGAAAGCGCCGTCGGAAACGGCGTCGCGCAGGTCGGCAGGCACGGGCTTCGCCTTCGGCGCGAGCAGTAAATAAGCGGGGATGACCGCCGTCAGCAGCAGAACCAGATGTTTTATCTTCATATTTCCTCCGTGAAACGCCGCAATATAACTTAGCAGAAATTCCGCATGCGCGCCAGCCGCCCGGAATATTCTCTTCCTGACTTATATTATACGCCGCCGGCCTTGCCGCCGTAAGGGCATATCGGCCCCGTCCGGATTGCCCGAAAGACCTATGCCGGCTTTTCCTCCGCGTCCTCCAGCCGCTATTTCCTGCGCGGCTCCACATTGAAAGATTCTTCTATAGTTCCGCCGGCCAGGCCTTTGGCCCTGACCGAGAGCACCCAGCCGCCGGCGCCCACTACCGCCGGGCTTTCCGGGATCAAGGCCGCGACGCGGTAGGTCCAACCGTCCGACGTCGGAGCCGCCGGGCCGACCTTGGCCGAGATGGTCGCAAGCGGGTCGTCGCCGTCGCTGAACAATTCAAGTTTGCCTTCCACGGAGCCGGCTTTCTTCCCAAGCGTAAGGAGCCCGGACGCCTCCTCTCCCGGCCCGCATTCATCCGCCACGGGAGCGAAATCTATTTTGCCGAAATTACGGCGTTTCAGGGTGAAAGCTATTTCTATCGCGAGGCGGCCGGCGGCCAGGAGGAAAAGAAGAGCGGCCGGGATCAAAGTGTTGTCGCTATTGTAAGGGCCGGTCAGCCCGGGCCGCAGGCCCCGCCAGGCGTATAAGGCCAGGCCCGGCAGCCCTGGAGAAAGAACCCAGGGAGTGGTCAGTACGCGGGTTATGCCCCGGGAATTTTTTGCAGGAACACCGAGCAGCTTGAATACTACCGGCAGCCCGAGCGGCGCGGTCCAGATCCCGAACCCGCTGAAAAGCATGCCCAGGTTCAGAGCGAAAAGGCGGTCATAGGCTTCGGTCGGAGAATCCGAATGAAAAGCGCCTGCCGCGACCAACAGCAGCCACAGGCCGAAAGGAAGGAGAATCGAAGAAAAAGCCAGCCCGGCCGCGGGCCCCGCAAGCTCTCCGAATATATTTTTAAATCTGTTCAAGGACATAAAGACGGACCCGCAAAATCCCTTCCGCCTTTTAAGTATAGCAGAGGCCCCCGGCCGCCGCCAGTCCGGACGACCGGCAGCCGGTCATAGGCCTATCGGGTAATAAAGGGCGTCCAATGACTATCCCGGACCGGGACCTTGGTCTCATGTATTAATGAACGCTCCTTGTTATAATTTATATAAGTTACCGCATCAGACTTCTAACTGACGGAAGAAAGAGGATATTAAGAATGAAAAGAGCATTTTACGCCTTGATAGTGACCTTTATATCGACCGGGCCCGCATTGGCCGCCGGAAGCGCTTTTCTCCGCCTTGCCGATTCAGTTCCGCCGGCCGCTCTTGAAAACATCGTCCCTCAGCCCCCCGCGCCGGCCCCGGCCGCCGAGGCTGCCGCCACTCCTATCACCGCGGAGACCATCAAGGGCGAGTACGCGGTCAGACCCTATAAGTTCGCCGAACTTCTTATGCTAGTCGCCGAAGACGTGACCGTCATCCGCAGGGACCCCGCCGGCGATGTGGTCTGCAAAGGCGTCTATAAACTGGACACCGCGGCGCCGGCCCTCACCGCGTCCTTCGAGAACTGCGGCGGAAACAATTTCGCGCTTAAAATAGATTTGACGGGCCAGACCATAGAAACCCTTTTCGCCGGCGTTAACGTAATGGGCTCCGGCGTCCTGGCCGAAGACAGCATCCCGAAGCTCCCCATCAATATCAGGAAGACAAAGTAAGCGCGGCGAAGCCGCTCTTAAAACCGCCCGGCCGCCAGCAAGGAGCCGGGCGGTTCTTTGCCGTCCCGGCCGGTGCCGGGCAGCCTGTCCGGCATAAAGCTTTCAAAGGAAATTAACGGCTTTGAGGCAGAGCCGAAGCCGCGCGAAGTGAGCCCCTCAACGTAGGGCCCCGCCCCCGCTAACTTCAGGGCGCAAAAAAGCCGGGGAAGGTTTTCCTTCCCCGGCTTCAGTATTTTTCAGGACCTTATTTGCCGGCCGAATTCGCCGGGACTATGTCGAAGGGGCAGGCGAAGCTTCCGCCGTCGCCCATCGGGTCCCGCAGCTGCCGGACTTTATCCAGGAAGAGGTCGGCCCAGTCTTCGGCGCTGTGCCGGGGAGCGTGCTTGGAAGCCCTGGCCGCGGTAAAGATATCCACGAGCTGCTCGCGCGAGAGCAGAGAGAAGCGGCGTACCAGCATCTGCCTGGCCTGCTCGCCTATCTGGTGCATGTCCCGGCCCTCGGGATCCGTGCCTTTGATCGTGCTTGTCTGGGCGGTATGCAGCCGCATAATGCACTTTGAGGGGTCCAACCAGACGGATTCGCCTTTCCAGCCGTCGTAGTTTATCCTGCTGTTATGGAACAGGCCGCGCCCGCCCAAAGTCACGCCCGTATCCTGCATATAAGCTATGGGCTTCAGGCATTTGGCCTTGCCGTCGGCGCCGGCGACCATGTCTTTCTTTGCGCAGGCGAGGGCCTGGTTCTGGGCCTTATTGTCGGTATTGCCGAAGAAATGGGCTATCCCGGTCAGGGCCTCGGCGCCGGCCCGGTCCTCTATAAGGTAAAACTCGTTGAAGCCTATCCCCGAATTGGTGCTGGATTCTATCCGCTCCGCTATCTTATCCTCTATAGCTATCTGTTGGCCGTTCTGCCAGGCGCCGGGGTCGGCTTCGTTCTTGAAAGGGTCGGAAGGGCAGTCCGGGCAGTTCAGCCGGGTGGGGTACATCCTGTCGGCATAAGCCCCGATGGCCGTAAGTATCCAGGTAACGGCTACCTCGGTGGTGACCTCGCGGTTGTTCTCCCCGTATTTCACCTTGAATTTCTTTCCGTCCTCGCCGGCGCATTTGAATTTTGGGGTAGTCCCGTTAGCCTTCCCGGCTTCGTAGGCCTCCGCGTTCGGAACGTAGTTGCAGTTCACCACTTCTTCCACCCCGTATTTCATTTTGGGGAAAGGGCCTATTTTAAAATCAAGCGCCGGGGTGTTCAGCTGGCTTTCGGGAACCCAGAGGGAGGCCTTCGCGATATAGGCGTTCCGTTCCGAATCGGAGATGAATCCGAATTCGAGTTTGCCTGAACCGCCTTTCGCCTTTTCGCCGCTCCAGACCCTGGCCGGCATCATCACGGCATAGTCGGCGGCGGCCGCCTTCTTCAGTTCAGTCGCGCCTATGCCCGGCAAATTGAACTGCTCGCCGGCTAAAGCGTTCCCGGCCAGTCCCGCAAGTATCGCCGCAGAAAGAAGCTTCTTCATTTTATCTCCATTAGCTTAAATCCCTGAAAATCCGTTTAACTTCTATTTTTATTATGCCTTAATACGGCGAAAACCCACATGGGCCAAAGGTCCTTTTTCACGGCGTAAATCGGCCCAGGCCTTTCTGGGCAGGCCGTCCCGCGCTTTCTTACCTGGAGATTATCATCGAGAGCAGCGTCCTGGTAAAAGCGCGCCTGTCGAATTTAAGGATCATATCGGCCGACATGACCGGCACAGTATGGTCCACGCCTTCGAGCTTGATATAGTCCGAGCCGGGCAGGATAGCGCTCTCTACGGGAACCAGGCCGTCGTTCTCCAGCCCGCGCTTCAGCATGAAATCCCGCGGCAGTTCGAGAAGGGTGTCGAACTTCATATGCTTTTCCGGCTTCCAGGAGGCGAAAGAGATCATGTTCAGCCCGGAAACCACGCCGCCGATAGCCCCGCGGTTCGAGTCCTGGTAGCCCTCGCGTTTAAGCGGGGTAAGGCTTTCAAGCGATTCGATAGTACCGCCGAAATGGCCCAAAAGCCGCTTCATAGCCGAAGAAAATATTTTATTCCCTTTCACATAGTCCGCCACCGGGGAGCCGCGGAACGGCGTCTGAAGCGAAATGAAGCCGCGGACTTTGGGTGCGAGGTCCGGGTTCTCTATCAGAGCCTGAAGCACGTACATCCCGCCGTCGCTATGGGAAATTAATATAACAGGTTTTTCGGAAGACCGTATTTCTTTGGCGAGCTTGGCCGCGTTATGCTCCGGCAGCATCACTGAATCTATATCCGCCATGACGAAATCCACGCCCAGGGCCTTGAGCTCTTCCATCTGGTCGTTGAAATAGCGGCCTATCCAGATCTTCTTGCCGAAGATCTCGAAAGGCTCCACGTAGCCGCCGGTCAGGAAACCGCGCACGAGCAAAACCTTGCATTTGCGGAGCTCCGTTATTTCTTTTTCGCCAAGACCCTGGCCGGGAGTATTGCGCAAGCGGGTATAATCGGCGGTAAGGTCGGAGCCTACCCTGGCCGGCGCCGGTATCGCTTCGGTGGAAATGTCAGCGGAAGCGAGGCCAAGCTGCCCGGCGGCCTCGAGGGCCGTAAGCGGGGCGGCAAAACAACTGGTCCGGAACAGAAAGGAGATAAAGAGTAAAGATATAGTTCTTAGCATTAAATATAGTTTACACCCCGCGGCGGCAAAGGCCAAGCGCCCATAGGCCTAGCCCCTTAAAGTTAAGAGACCTACCCCGCCCTGGGCCGCTTGCCGCTTTATCCCACAAAAAACAAGTCCGCCTGCCTTTACGGGGCAGGCGGACAGGGAAAGTCCCGGGCGGCTTTCTCAGCTTCCGAGGGTCGCGACCATAACGGCTTTGATCGTGTGCATGCGGTTCTCGGCCTGGTCGAAGGCGATGCAGGCCGCCGATTCGAATACGTCCTCGGTGACCTCGATCCCGTTGTGCAGGGCGAACTGCTCGGAGACCTGCTTGCCCACCTTGGTGTCGGCGTTATGGAAAGCCGGCAGGCAGTGCATGAATTTCACGTTCTTATTTCCGGACTTCTTCATCAGGGCGGAGTTGACCTGGTAGGGCTTGAGCAGTTTAATGCGCTCGGCCCAGACTTCCTTCGGCTCTCCCATCGACACCCAGACGTCCGTGTGGATGAAGTCCGCGCCTTTTACGGCCTCGGCGGGATTGGCGGTGACGGTGATGCGGGCGCCGGAGGATTTCGCTATCTCCTGGCACTGCGCTATCAGTTCCGCGTCGGGCTGCAGGCCCTTGGGCGCGCCGATGCGCACGTCCATGCCAAGCAGGCTGCCTATGACCAGCAGCGAGCGGCCCATATTGAACCGGGCATCGCCGACATAGGCGTAAGAGATCTTCTCGAGCGGCTTGTCGCAGTGCTCGGTCATGGTCAGAACGTCGGCAAGCATCTGGGTGGGATGCCACTGGTTCGTGAGGCCGTTCCAGACGGGTACGCCGGCGTATTTAGCCAGCTCTTCCACTATCTCCTGGCCGAAGCCGCGGTATTCGATGCCGTCGTACATCCGGCCCAGAACGCGGGCTGTGTCTTTCACGGTTTCTTTGTGGCCCATCTGGCTGCCGGACGGTTCAAGGTAGGTCACATGCGCGCCCTGGTCATGCGCGGCTACTTCGAAAGCGCAGCGGGTGCGGGTGGAGGATTTTTCAAATATAAGGGCGATGTTCTTGCCTATAAGCCGCCGCTGCTCGGTTCCGGCGTACTTGGCTTCCTTGAGGTCCCCGGACAATTTAAGAAGGAAGGCAAGTTCTTTTTTAGTGAAGTCGAGTTCTTTGAGGAAGTTCCTGTTTCTGAGGTTAAAGCCCATTTAAAGTCTCCTTAAGGGAAGGATTGCCGCGATATTAATATTATACCCTTTTGCTTTATTGGAAGCCCAAACCCGGTCAGCGTTCGGAGGCGAGCTCCCTCCTTGTCGGGGCGCGCCAAAGGCTGGACAGGATAAGCCCGCGCATGGAGGGGTATTCCTTGGGCAGGCGGTCGTACAAGCCTTCGAAAAGTTCTCCGTGAAGCAGGAGCTCTTTCCGCCATTCTTTATGGTCGAACCGCATTACCTCCCTAAAGCGGGAAGAATCGAAACCCGGCAGCCCGGCGTTATCAACATCCCCTTCTTTTGGAACCCAGCCGGCCGGGG
>CAZUQT010000187.1:0-6369 GCA_964622585.1 uncultured Elusimicrobiaceae bacterium
ATCATGGGCTCCGGCGGCATGGTGGTCATGGACGACAGCACCTGCATGGTGGACGTCGCGCGCTTCTTCCTTAAATTTACGCAGAACGAATCTTGCGGCAAATGCACTTTCTGCCGCGTCGGCACGAAAAGGATGTTGGAGATACTCGAGCGCATCTGCGCCGGAAAAGGAAAACCCACGGACATGGAGACCCTGCGCGAGCTCGGCGAGAGCATAAAGAAATCCTCGCTCTGCGGCCTGGGCCAGACCGCGCCCAACCCCGTGCTCACCACGATGCGCTACTTCGAAGAGGAATATAAAGCGCATATCCTGCACAAGAGCTGCCCCGCCGGGGTCTGCAAGCCGCTGATCTCCTATAAGATCAATTCAAAGTGTACCGGCTGTACGCTCTGCGCGAAGCGCTGCCCCGTCTCCGTGATAAGCGGCAGCCCTAAAAAGCTGCACACGATAGACTCGTCCAAGTGCACCCGCTGCGGCATCTGCAGGGACGTCTGCCGCTTCAAGGCGGTCGACATCATACCCGGCCCCGCCGCCGAAGGGAGGCCGGCATGAACAAGATAACCATAACTCTGGACGGAACCCAGGTAAAAGTCGCGCCCGGCACGACTATACTCGAAGCGGCCAGGTCGCAGGGCATAGAGATCCCCACCCTTTGTTACGACCCCCGCCTCCCGCCGTACGCCTCCTGCTTCATCTGCATCGTCGAAGTGGAAGGCCGCCGCGGGATGATCCCCGCCTGCGCCACCCGCGCCGAGGAAGGGATGGTGGTGCGCACCAATACGGACAATATCCGCAAGCTCCGCAAGCTCGGCCTGGAGCTGCTCCTCTCCAACCACCACGGCGACTGCATCGCCCCCTGCAATATGGTCTGCCCGGCCGGCATCGACATCCGCGCCTATCTTTCGGAGGCGATCCGCGGCAATTTCTCCGATTCCCTGCGCATAATAAAAGAGCGCAACCCTTTCCCCTCCGTGTGCGGGCGCATCTGCCCGCATCCCTGCGAGGACAATTGCCGCCGCAAGCTGGTGGACGAAGCCGTCTCAATAAACCAGGTAAAGCGGTTCGTCTCGGACAGGGACCGTTGTTCCGTGGACGCCTGGAAGCCCGAAGTCGCGCCCCCTAACGGCAAAAAGATCGCCGTGATAGGCGGCGGCCCCGGCGGAATGAGCGCCGCGCATTATCTGGCCGTGCTCGGCTATTCCGTTACCGTTTTCGAAGCCATGGAAAAAGCGGGCGGGATGCTCCGCTACGGCGTGCCGGACTACCGCCTGCCGCCGGTGGTTATAGACGCCGAGATAGAGCAGATACAAGCCCTCGGCGTTGAGCTGCGCACCAGCATGGCCTGGGGAAAGGATTTTCACCTTGCGGACCTCCGCAAGAAAGGTTACGCCGCGGCAGTGGTGGCCATCGGCGCCTGGACGGGGCAGGCTATGGGCGTGGAAGGCGAGGACCGCGAAGGCGTATGGTCCGGAGTGGCCATGCTTGAAAGGGCCAATAAGGGCGAGAAACTCAAGCTTGGAAAGAGGGTAGTCGTAGTCGGCGGCGGCAATACCGCCATAGACTGCGCCCGCACCGCGCTCCGCCTCGACGCCGAAGAAGTTTCCATCGTCTACCGCCGCAGCCGCGCGGAGATGCCGGCCAATCCCGAGGAGATCCACGAGGCGGACGAAGAAGGCGTAAAGCTGCTCTTCCTTACCGCCCCGGTCAGTTTCTCCGGCTCAGGGAAAGTCATAAATATGCACTGCGTGAAGATGCAGCTCGGCACGCCCGACGCAAGCGGCCGGCGCCGCCCGGAACCCGTGCCCGGCTCCGAGCATGTGATCGCCGCGGACTCGGTGATCGCCGCTATCGGCCAGAAAGTGCGGTGGGACGGCTTCGACGGCGACGGCCTTGCGCTCACGAAATGGGGCACGCCCGAGGCCGATCCGAAAACGCTGCGCTCGACCAATAATCCCGATGTTTTCGTCTGCGGCGACTGCTTCACCGGACCGGCTACCGCCATAGAGGCGATCGCCGGCGGCCGCAGGGCGGCTCTGTCCATCCACGCCCAGCTGAGCGGCATGCCGCAGGACCTCTCCCCCCACGCTTTCAATATACGCAAAGGGGCGCTCAAGGACTTGTCTCCGGCCGAATACGCCCATCACCCCAAAAAGCCCAGGACAAAGACCCCGCAGCTGGACGCTTTCAGCCGCGCGCGCACCTGCAGCGAAGTTTCCAAGACCCTGGCTGAGAACGAGGCCGTTGAGGAAGCCCGCCGCTGCCTCCTTTGCGGCTGCCAGGAAGTCGACACCTGCCAGCTGCGCCGCTACGCCGGGCAGTACGGCGCGAAGGGCGAGCTTTATGCCGGGGAAAAGACGCTCGGCGTCAAGATGCCCAAGCATCCTTTTATAGACCGCGACCACCAGAAGTGCATCCTGTGCGGGCGCTGCGTCCGCGTCTGCACGGAGCTGCAGGGCTCCGGCGCGATCGGCCTGGCCGGGCGCGGCTTCGTTACGGAGGTCTCCTCCGCCTGGAGCTCGAAGCTTCCCGAGTATGCCTGTAAATCCTGCGGCCAGTGCGTGGCCGCCTGCCCCGCCGGGGCTCTTTCGGCCAGGTTCCAGGGCGCGACCGTGCCCGCCTGGCGCGCCTCCGTGCAAAGCGCGCTCTGCCCTTATTGCGGCGCCGGCTGCGTGCTTGACTTCTCGGTAGCGGACGGAAAGATACAGCGGCTCAATAACAAGATAGACGGCAAGCCGGGCAACTCTATGGTCTGCTCGCGGGCCTTCAGCGGTTTCGACCTGCTTGAAGCCGACCGCCGCCTCAAAACGCCCATGATTAAGGAAAAGGGCGCCTGGCGCAAAGCGAAATGGGATGAAGCGATGAAAGCCGCTGCGGAAGGCCTTAAGAAGGCTGCCGGCAAACCCGCCGCCGTGCTTGGCTCCCCCCGCCTTACCAACGAAGCGCTCTACCTGCTGCAGAAAATAGGCCGCGCCGCCCTGGGGACGAATAACCTCGGCGGCCCCGGTATCGGCGGAGAGCTCTCGACCGCCGCGCGCGCCTTCGGCTTTAACGCCTCCACCGCGGCGCTCGAGGACCTCGGCAAAGCGGATTTTATCTTATCCGCTCTTCCCGACCTGGAAACCTTTTACCCGTCTATCGCCGCCGCCGCGCGCGAAGCAGCGATAAAGGGCGCGAAGGTTCATCTGAACCCCGGCGGCAGCGCGGTTTACGGCCGCTGGCTGAAAGCGGCCGCTGACGAATACGGCGACTCAAAGCTGGAAGGCTTTAAGGAGCTCTCCTTCTCGCTCAAGAAGCAGAAGAGCGAGAAACTTCCCGCCGCCCAGGACCGCGCTCTAGCGGAACTCCTGGCCGCAAAACATCCGGTAATAATCGCGGACGCTTCGCTTATCGCCGGCGCCGGGCTGGCCGCGCTCTGCGATCTTCTGATGTTCGCCGGCAAGCCCGGCGGCCTGCTCCTGCTGCGCGCCGGCTCGAACTCGCAGGGCGCCATAGACCAGGGACTGGACGGCCGCTGGCTGCCCGGCCACCTCTCCGTCACGAGCAAGGACGCCCGCGCGGCGCTGGAAAAGCTCTGGGGGCGCAAACTCCCGTCGTGGGAAGGCTTGAGCGGCTCCGGAATTATAGAGACCGCCCGCGCCGGCGGAATAAAGTCCCTGCTCTCCTGGGGAGACGCCGGCCTGGACGGGCTCGACCTGAAGGGCGCTTTCGCCGTCTCCGGCGAGTGGAGCCTTCCTTCGGAACGGCATCCCGCCTCGGTGGTCTTTCCCGCCGCGCTTTTCTCGGAAGACGCGGGGTCCTGCACCTCCTTCGACAGGAAAGTCAGGCAGGCGCCCGGCTGGAGGCCCCAGGGCGCGCCTCAGCCGAACTGGGTCATCCTTTCCGACCTCGCGAAGCACCTGGGCCTCGACAGGCATGAGACCGTTTACGGACTGCGCCATGAAATAGGCGCGGCCAACGCGTTTTATAAAAAGCTCGGCTGGGAAAAGTGGGAAGGCGGCGTTCATTCCTCCGCCTGGAAAGGGGAGCTTTCCCCGGTACTGCTGGACCCGGCAGAAGAGGACGCGCTTCCCGCCGCCCGGCTTCCCGGCTATTTGACCGGCGGGGATATGCCGGAGAAGTTCATACAGGCGCGCCTCCGGGAAGCGGCTTTCCAGGCCGCGCTTAAAAAGACGGATTAAGGAAAGACCGCAACCGAATGCAAAAGAAAAGAAGCGACCTGGCGAAATCCTTTGCAGTATTCCTGTCCCTTCTGGTCTTCCCGCAGCGGGCTGCCGCAATTACACCCGGAAAGAATCTCCAGCGCTTAGCCCTCAGGCAGGCCGCCGTAAAGGTCCAGGCCTGGAAAAGCGACTACTGGCTCAAGCTGCTTTATTACAAAAAAAGGCTGTTCGGCCGCGAGCGCAGCCTTTCGGAGAACCCGCAATTCTTTCTCGCTAAGTGGGGCAATATCAGTCCCAGGCTTGAACTGGAAGCGGCCCTGGACGGGCTTTTCTTCGAAGGAGAACCCGGTGAGAGCCCCGAATGCCGCTTTCCCGAGCGGTACAAGTGGCTGCGGGAAAAGTTCAATATTCCGGCGTCTTCCTTTCCCTCTCCCGAATGTAAAGATTTCGAGGACTGGAAAACCGGGCTTGACCCGGAATCGGTAAGCCTGATTTTCGCCGCCGCCTCGCCCGACAGCCCTTCCGCTTTTTACGGGAACACCCTCCTGCGCCTCCGCAAGCGCGGCGCCCCCGGCGGCCTCCAGGACAATGGCGCCGATTACTCGGCGGCCGCGGACGCCGAGCGCGGTTTTTTCTTCGCTCTTAAAAGCATCGCCGGGGCCTACCCGGCGCAGTTTTCCATCCTGCCCTACGAGGAGAAGCTGCAGCAGTACCGGGATATTAAAAACCGCGACCTCTGGGAATTCCCCCTTGAGCTCAACCAGGACGAGATAGACCGCCTGCTGCGTCACGCCTGGGAACTTCGCGGCGCTTCTTTTCCTTATCATTTTTTCACCCGCAACTGCGCCTGGCAGCTTATGCCGCTGCTGGATATAGTTAAGCCGGAACTCAAACTCTCCGGGCGTTTCTCCTCCTGGGTTATTCCGTCCGATACGGTGAAAGCTGCCCTCGCTGTTCCTCCTGCCCCGGCCCCCGCCTGGAGGCCTTCATTATGGAAGACGGTAGACTGGAAAAGAGGCCAGCTCACCGAGGGAGAAAAAGCTTCCGTCCTGAGGCTCTCGCGCGGCTACCAGCCGGCGGAATTTAACAGGCTTGAAGCCGGGGACCCTATCCGCAAAACGGCGGTCCTGGAGACGGCGTCCGACTATCTGAACTGGAACTTTTACTCGGGGCGCATTGGAAAGCCGGAATTCGAGAGCCGCAGAGCACCGCTCCTTGCCGCCCTCGCCCCCCTGAACAGCCAGTCCGTTTTTGCCGGCGGGCCGCCGCGCCCGCCTAGCGTGCTGGAAGCACACGGCAGCCTCCGGCTGGGCGCCGGCCTCGTTTCATTGAAGGACGGGCCGGCCTATGAACTGCAGGCCCGCTTTGCCCTGCAGGACCTGCTGGACGCCCCGGAAGGCAGCCTTCCCGACGCCGCGCTCGAGTCGGGCTCTCTCCGCCTGCGGTATGAAAAGCGCTATAACAGGTTCTACATGAAGGAAGCCAGGCTGGCGCATATAATAAGCCTTAACCCCTGGGACGAATGGACGCGCCGGCCTTCGTGGGAAATCTCTGCCGGCCTCGAGCAGGCCGCCGAGACCGGGCGGCAGAGCGGCCGGTCGGCGATCTGGGATATGAGCGCGGGTTCGGGGCTTGCCTTGGAATGGCGCGGTCCGGTGCGGCAGCTCTGGTACGCCATGGCGCTGGCCGACAGCGGCTTCGGGCCGGCTTTGGACGCGAACTGGCGCGCCGGCGCCGGGCTCAAAGCCGGGCTGCTCGCCGAAAAGGGACCAGTGCGCGCCCTGTTCGAAGCCCGCTATATCAGCTACGCCGCAGGCGACACCCGCCCTCTCTGGGCCGGCTCGCTCGCGGCCTCGCTGCGTCTCGGGACGAACAGGTCGGCGCGGCTGGAATACTCCTGGCGCGGTAAGGCTAAAGAGGCCGGGCTCTATTTTCACCAGTTCCTTTCCGCCCCGTAAGCTCCCCGCCCATTGATGAGGGTCGCAGTATTTCATAGTATTATCCCATGCTTGAAACCATCCCCCCGCAGTATGTCTGGATAATCGTAGGCCTGGTCATAATGAGCATGGAGCTCTTCCTGCCCGGCTTCATACTCTGCTTCTTCGGTCTTGGCGCCGTGATCACCGGCCTGCTTAAGATCTTCATCCCCATGGGCGTCAACGCCCAGTTGGTGGTGTTCGCCGTTCTCTCCATCGTGCTCCTGGTCTCC
>CAZUQT010000188.1:0-6363 GCA_964622585.1 uncultured Elusimicrobiaceae bacterium
GCTTGAAAGCCGCGGGTTGCGGGTGACGCTACAGAAATTCGATCCTTATCTGAAAGTCTCGAACTGCAGGGTTATCCCGTAGTCGCCGCCGCGCAGGAGGGTCATTACGGCCTGCAGCTCGTCCTTCGACTTGGAGGTGACGCGCAAGGTATCGCCCTGGATGGCGGTATTGGCCTTCAGCTTATTGTCCTTGATCGCCCTGATTATTTCTTTGGCTTTCTCCTGGGGGATGCCCTGCTGCACTTTTACCGCCTGCTTGGCCGTGCCGCCGAGGGCGCTCTCGACTTTCTGGCCTTCGAAATTCTTCACCGGCAGGCCGCGCTTGGAGATCTTCATCAGGAGCACGTCGTAAAGCGCCTTCACCTTATACGCGTCGCTGGACTGCAGCATTATGGTATTGGCCTTTTTGTCGAAATTGATCTCGGAGTTGGAGCCTTTGAAGTCGTAGCGGTTGACGATCTCCTTCATGGCGATGGCGATAGCCTCGTCCACCACCGTATACTCGACCTTTGAAACCACATCGAAGCTGAAGTCTGAAGCCATAATTATTTCCTCCGTTATTTACTTGGCCTGAAAACTTCAGCTGAAGTTTTCCGCCCGCATAGCGGGCGCCCTTCGGGAGGCATACACCTCGTCGGGCCGGGCGCGCATAGCGCTGGGCCCTCCGCCCGCTTCGCGGGGAATTCCGCAGTCTAATCCTGTTTCTTTCACAAGCAAACCCACATTAAGCTGCGGAATTCAGGTTAAGCATCGGGATCTTGACGCCTTTCTTTTTGGCGAAGTCCGAAGCGATCTTATAGCCCGCGTCGGCGTGGCGCAGCACGCCCATCGCGGGGTCATTGGTGAGCACGCGCTCGAGGCGCGAAGCCATTTCTTTGGTCCCGTCCGCCACGGTCACCTGTCCGGCGTGCAGCGAATAGCCCATCCCCACCCCGCCGCCGTGGTGGAAAGAGACCCAGCTCGCGCCGGACGCGGTGTTTATCAGGGCGTTAAGGATAGGCCAGTCGGCGATAGCGTCGGAGCCGTCCTTCATCGATTCGGTTTCGCGGAAAGGGCTGGCCACCGAGCCGGAGTCCAGGTGGTCTCGGCCTATCACTACGGGGGCCGAGATCTTCCCCTTCTTCACAAGGTCGTTTATCCGCAGGCCCATCAGGTGCCGCTCGCCGTAACCCAGCCAGCAGATGCGCGACGGGAGGCCCTGGAACCTGACTTTTTTCGTAGCCATATCCATCCAGCGGCGCAGATGCTCGTCTTTCGGGAAGAGCTCGAGAACCAGTTTGTCCGTTACCGCGATATCCTTGGGGTCGCCGGAAAGCGCGGCCCAGCGGAAAGGGCCCTTCCCTTCGCAGAACAGGTCGCGGATATAGGCGGGGACGAAGCCGGGGAAGTCGTAAGCCTTCTTAACGCCGTGCTTGAAAGCCATAGTCCGGATATTATTGCCGTAGTCGAAAGTCACGGCTCCGGCCTTCTGCAGTTTCAGCATGGCTTCGACGTGAATGGCTATCGATTCCATTGAAAGCTTGAGGTACTTCACCGGGTCTTTACGGCGCAGCGCGTCCGCCTCTTTTACGCTGTAGCCCCTCGGGATATAGCCTTTCAGCGGGTCATGCGCCGAAGTCTGGTCGGTGAGCACGTCTATCTTGACGCCGCGGCGCGCCATCTCGGGCAGGACCTCGGCGCAGTTGCCCAGCAGGCCGATGGAAAGGGGCTGTCTGGCCTTCATGGCTTTCCCGGCAAGGGCCAGCGCCTCGTCGAGGTCGCGGCACATTATGTCCACGTAAGCCGTGTCCAGGCGCTTCTGTATGCGCGTTTCGTCGGCCTCTATGATTATCGCCACGCCGCCGTTCATGGTCACGGCCAGGGGCTGGGCGCCGCCCATCCCGCCGAGCCCGCCGGTAACGGTCAGCTTCCCCGTCAGGTCGCTCTTGAAATGCTTCCGCGCGCAGGCCGCGAAAGTTTCGTAAGTGCCCTGCAGGATGCCCTGCGTGCCGATATAGATCCAGGAGCCGGCCGTCATCTGGCCGTACATCATCAGGCCTTTCTTCTCCAGCTCGTCGAAGGTTTCCCAGTTGGCCCAGTTCCCGACCAAATTGGAGTTCGCGATGATCACGCGCGGGGAATGCTCGTGCGTGCGCAGAACTCCGACGGGCTTGCCCGACTGCACCAGCAGCGTCTCGTCGTTCTCCAGCTTGCGCAGCGAGTTCACGATAGCGTGGTAGCAGTCCCAGTTGCGGGCGGCCTTTCCCCGCCCGCCGTAAACTATCAGGTCCTCGGGCCGCTCGGCGACCTCGGGGTCCAAATTGTTCATCAGCATGCGCAGGGCCGCTTCCTGCTGCCAGCCCTTGCATGAGATCTTATTGCCCCTCGGCGCGCGTATATTAGTATTCGCTGTTGCCATATTAATATCCTCCGATGCGGGCCTACCAGGAGTTTTTAAGCTCGCCTATCTCTTTGTGGACGGCGTCCAGGACGACGCATTTCCTTACGGCCTCGGTCATCGCGTTATGGTCTATGAAAAGAGGGCGGTCCACGTCCAGGTGCTTGACCACCTTGCGGATGGCGGTATGGGCGGCGCGGGTGCCCTTGCCGACGCAGAAGTGCCTGAAGTCCACGGCCTGCGCGGCGGCTATCATCTCGATGGCCAGGACGCTGTTGGCATTATCCATTATCTGCCTGGTCTTGAGCGCCGCATTCATGCCCATGCTGACGAAGTCTTCCTGGTCGGCGGCCGCGGGGATGGACTGGATGCAGGAGGGCGCGCTGAGGATGCGCTGCTCGACTATAAGCATGTCCGCGGTATACTGGCTGAGCATCAGGCCCGAGAACATCCCGGCGCCCTTGGTCAGGAAAGCGGGCAGCCCGACGCTCAGGGCGGGGTTCAGAAGGCGGTTCAGGCGCCTTTCGGAAAGCACGCTCACCATCGTCACACCGGCCCCGACCATATCGAGGGGCATGCTCACCGGCGTGCCCTGGAAATTCGCGCCGGTCAGAACCGTGTCGCTGTCCGGCAGGAAAATAGGATTGTCGGCGACGCCGTTGATCTCTATTTCGAACTGCGTCCTGGCGAAAGCGAGATGGTCCCTGAAAGCGCCAATGACCTGCGGCGTGGAGCGCATTGAATAGGCGTCCTGCACTTTCACTTTCATCTTACCGGTGACCAGGTCGGAACCGGCCACTACGGAGCGGATGTTCGCGGCGGAGGTTATCGCGCCCTTGAAGCCCCTGAGCTCGTGAAGGCGGGTGTCGTACGGCTTCATATTGGCCATAAGCGCCTCGAGGGACATGGCCGCGGTTATTTCGGCCTGCTTGACCCAGCGCTCGGCGTCGTAAATTTCAAGGCAGCCCATGCCGGTAAGAAGATTGGAGCCGTTTATTGCGGCCAGGCCGTCGCGCGCCTCCAGCCCGGGGATGGGGATGCCGGCCTTGTTCATGGCCGACTTGGTGGTCATGCGCTTGCCGGCGTAAAAGCTTTCGCCTTCGCCCATAAGCGACAGGGCAAGCTGGCTCATCGGGGCCAGGTCGCCGCAGGCGCCGACGCTTCCCTTCTCGCAGACTACCGGCGTGACGCCCTTGTTCAGCATCGCCACATAGGTCTGGGTTATTTCCGGCCGGCAGCCCGAATGCCCCCGGCTGTGAACGGCTATGCGGAGCAGCATAGCCGCCCGCACGTGCTCGATAGGGGCCGGTTTGCCGATCCCTGCCGCGTGGTTATAGATAAGGTAGCGCTGGAACTGCTTCACCTGCTCGTCGGTAAGGACCATCTCCGAAAATTCGCCTATGCCGGTGTTCACGCCGTACATGATCTCGTGGGCCGTGATCTTTTTCTCCAGCATGGCCCTGCATTTCCTGAGGCGGGCCACCGCTGCCGGGGTCAGTTCCACTTTGGCGCCGTAGCGGGCGACGTTGACCACATCTTCTATCGTGAGAGAGTTTCCGCCTACTTTTACGTTCATTGATCGGTCCTCCTGAAAGAATTTTAAAATTATTTTTTCCCCGCCCGGCACTTCTCCAGCAGGCCGCCGACGGTAGAGATCCCGGCGCTTTTGAAAGCCGAGATAAAATGGTCGAAGAGCTTGCGGGTCATCTCCACGTCGCTCAGCGCGCGGTGCCAGCCCTCGTTGGAGAAATTGAGCTCGGCGGCGATATTGCCGAGACGGTTGCTCTTGAATTTCCAGTTCTTCCTGGCGATGGCCAGCGTATCCACGACGTGCAGCTTCGGGAACCTGAGCCCGACGCGCTCGAACTCCGCCTCCAGGAATTTCAGGTCGAACTCCGCGTTATGCGCCACGATAACGGAGTTTTCCAGCATGGCCAGGAGCCGCGGCGCCACCCCGCTGAAAGAGGGGCTGTCCTTCACCATGGAATCGGTGATGCCGTGTATGCGCGTGACCTCCGGCGGGATGGGCTTGCCCGGGTTAACGAGCTCCGCCAGCGTGCCAAGGCGCTCGGCGCCGCGGAAATTGATGGCGGCCACCTCGCAGACGCGCTCGGCGCGCGGGGAAAGCCCCGTCGTCTCGACGTCTATAAAGGTAAAGACGGCCTCGTCTATACCGAGTTTTTCGATAGCTTCGAACATGCCTTCCTTAAGTCCGCCCGCGGCCGTCACAGGCAGCCGTAATACGCGAACCGCGTCCACAGGCCGAGCAGGACGGTGATCGCCACGCTCAGCCAGACATTAACCTTGGACAGATCGATAATGCGCTTGCGCTTCAGGTAGAAAAGCTGGAAGACCCAGGCCGCGGCGAAGGGGATCCACCAGTAGCCGGCCGCGAAGAAGAAAGCCCAGAGCACCAGGCGCTCGAAGATAAGGAAATACTTCTCGTCGAAACTCGGAAAACCTTTTCCGAACATATCCTTTTCGAAGAAGTAGACGAGCACCGTGGTGAAATGCGTGACCAGCACCAGCATGGCCGCGATGGCCGCCCACTTCTCCCCCAGCAGCAGGTCGGGGCCGTTGATGACTACGGGAGAGATCATGAACAGCACGTAGAAATGCACCACCTGGTCCGCCAGGAAGCTGAGCGTATTATCCCTGAAGTGAAGGACCTTCATCCCGTAGACGCGCAGCTCGTCGGTGGCGAAATGGGCCGCCAGCATTATCCCAAGCGCCCCCCACCCGCTGACCGCGAGCGGCCCAAGGGTGAACCAGGTCTCCGGCAGGGAATTCCAGGTCAGGGCCGCCGACACGACGAAGTGGGTCAGGCAGTGAAGCAGCATCCCCCACACGCTCTTCCGCTTCAGCCGGTTGACGACGTCGAACTGAAGCGTGAAGTCGGAGAGCAGGTGCGAGAGCAACAGGCGCCAGAAGATTATCATTTAGCCCTTTGAAGTAAGGTTGAAAGACTGGTCCCAGTCCTTGGGCGGCTCCTTGATATAAAGCTCCGCCTGCTCTATGTAGAACTGCGAGGGCCCGTCGTTAGGGCGGGCCGCCAGCGCGGCCTGGAAGTCCTTCAGCGAGCCGGCGTAATCGGCCTTGTAGAACTTCTCTATCCCGGCATCATAGTTCTTGAGCATGGCCTTGATCTCGGGGGCGGCCTCGCCCTTGCGGGCGAAGGGTTCATAAACCCTCACCGGGATGGCCTTGCCCACCACCCGGATGCTGCCGAGGTAGCGGTAGTCGAAGACGTCCTTGAGCTCGGCAAAAGTCGCCTCGCTGGTCATGATCTTCGAGTGGAAGAACTTGTTCGCGCCCTCCAGGCGGGAGGACAGGTTCACGGCGTCGCCCATGACGGTGTAGGAAAGCCTGGTCTTGGAACCCATGTTGCCGACGACCATCGGGCCGGAGTTCACTCCGACGCGGGCCGCGGGCTTTATCGTGTACTGAGTGAGCGACTCGTTAAGCTTGGCCATCTCCACCTGGCAGTCCACGGCGGCCAGGAGCGCGAGCTTCTTGTGGTCCGCCTGGTCCAGCGGGGCGTTCCAGAAAGCCACGATACAGTCGCCGATATATTTGTCAACTGTGCCGTCGTGCTTCAGGATGATCTCGGTGAAGGCGGACAGGTATTCGTTGAGCATGGTGGTCAGCTCTTCGGGCGTCATCTTCTCGGACATGGTCGTGAACCCGGCCAGGTCCAGGAAGAAAGCGGTCATATCGCGCTTCTCGCCGCCCAGCGACAGCTTGGAGGGGTCTTTGGTGATGATATCTACGACCTTCGGAGAGAGATACTGCCCGAAGGTGTTCTTTATCCACTTCTTCTCGCGGCCCTCAGCCAGCCCCTTGTCCACGGTAATATACGCGAAGGGCAGGAAGAGCGCCAGGAACAGGGAGCCGAAAGGCATAAGGACGCAATTCGAAAGCAGTACAACGTCCATTATCACCATGAGGCCGATAACAGAAAGACAAATAGAGATCATCACTGACAG
>CAZUQT010000189.1:0-6325 GCA_964622585.1 uncultured Elusimicrobiaceae bacterium
GGGCGAACACGGAGTGAGGCCACGGTGTGGCCGAACGCGTTTTGCGTTCCGGCCCGTACGGTAGGCCGCCAGCAAAATTTATGCTATTTAATTCTTATCTGGGGCGGGTTAGCTCCGATAGTTAAGGTTCGCGGGCGAGGGTGTAGGCGGCGACGGATCTTGCGCCGGACTTTTTTAGTTCGGAGGCGAGTTCGTCTAGGGTGGCCAGGGTGGTGGCTACGTCGTCGACGAGCAGGATGTTGCGGCCTTTCACTAGTTCCGGTTTGGCGACGGCGAAGGCGCCGGAGATGTTGGCTTTTCTTTTTTCTTTGGAGAGGGCGGTCTGGCTAGGGGTGTTCCTGGTCCTGGTTGAGACGTCCTTCAGGTGGAAAAGATTGCAGTGGGCCGCGAGGGCGGCGGCCAGAAGCTCGGCCTGGTTGAAGCCGCGCTCCCTGCGCTTGGCCGGGTGCAGCGGTACCGCTACGGAAAAATTGTAGGGGGCAAGCTCGGGGAAACCCGGAAAGGCCGCGGCCATTTCGGCGGCCAGGAAGACAGCCAGGTCTTCGCGCGCCCTGTATTTGAAGGCGTGGACCAGCGAGCGCAGCTGGGGGTTGAAGACGAAGGCCGAGCGGGCGAGGGCCAGCGAGCGCGGGGCCCCGCCGCGGCAGTCGCGGCAGGCCCGGCCGCCGTCGTCCAGGGGCAGCCCGCAGGCTTCGCAGCGAAGCTCCGGGAGCGGTTCAAGCAGGGCGGCGCAGCCGGGGCAGAGCGGCTTGGGCTCCAGGTAATGCAGGTCCAGCCCGCAATGCGCGCAGGGCCGCGGCAGCAGCGCGTTCAAAAGCCACTTCCCGGCCTTAATAATTCCCGGTTTCATTCTTCCCCCGACCCCCCGAATTCCCGACTCCCAAAATTTAGAACTGGAACGTCAGCGTGCTTCCCGCCTGGTAGGAAAGATACTCTTCCTGCTTCAGATACTTATGCCAGAAGCGCTGGAGCCCGGCGTTGAAAGTCAGGCGGAGGTTCTTCGCCGCTTCATAGTCCGCGCTTGAGTTGAGCGAGAACAGCCGGTTATTGTCCGCGATGGTGATGGGCGAGGATTTGATCGCGTAGCTGAGCGTCGTCGTCCAGACTATCCGGTTGGTAAAGAGTATGGCCTTCTTCATGAAAGGGAGCTTCAGGCCTTTAGGCAGCTGGAAGTCGGACTTGATCAGCATGCTGGGGGTTATCGTCCTGGTATTCGCCGTTATCACGCCCAGGGCGGCCTTGGTCTTGTCGGAAGAATAATCCATCTTCGGCGTGAAGCGGAATTTCTTATAGTCGAAAGTTCCCTGCAGCGTGGCGTCGTCATGCCTGGTGATCTGGGTGAGCTGGTTCACGCGCAGGTCCTTCTTGTCGGTGAGGCGCAAATTGTAGCTGGCGGCGGTATCTATCTTGTTGAGGAGCTTGAAGCGCAGGTCGGTCCCATAGGTCCCGGAGGTGTCGAGCGAAACCGCTTTTACCTCGTTGGTGTTGCGGGAATACTTAAGGTTGATGGTGGCGCTCTGCGCCCAGCGGCGGGCCCGCACAAGGGTTTCGAGCTGCGAGAGGGACAGTATCATGTCCGGGAAGGTGCGGTTCACGCTTTTCGAAATGGTGCCGGTCACTTCAGAGCGCTGCACCGAGTTGCTGAAATTATTGGTCAGCGAAAGGGTGTTGAGCGGCGCCGCCGAGCCCTTGAAGCTGTAGCCTTCGAAGGGCTGCCAGCGCTGGGTGGAACTTATCGTGTCGCGCAGCGTGACGGAATTGCGCAGCGCGAAGCGGCTGGCGGGTCTCATGGAGTCCCTCAGCCAGAGGCGCGACCGGGTATTGTATTCCTTCTCCACATTGGTCCAGGAGTCTCCGTCCTGGATCTGGTAGTTGGAGGAAAGCACCATGGAGCGCAGCAGGCGGTTGCGGGGGACCAGGTCGTTCAGGTTGAGGGTGAGGCTCACGCCGCCCTGCGCGGTGCGGTTCACGCTCTTGATGCTGCCGGTATTGAAGACCGCCGAAGACTGCGCCACCGTGACGGTGGTGATATTCAGATTGTTGCTCTCCATGGTGGTGACGGAGTAGTTCGCCGACGGGTTCAGCCAGCGCGCTATCAGCAGGTTGGAGTTCAGGTCCACGGTCTGCTGCATGGACTTGTTATAGCGCTCCGATCTAAGCGGGTCGGAAAGCGGCGCGCGCTCCTCCCTGGCGGTCTGCAGCGAATAGCCAGGATTAAAGGAGGAACCGTTCCAGGGGATAAAGGAGAGCTTTGCGCCGTAGACGTCGGTGCGCTCTTTGGTCTCGAACAGGCCGCTCGTCACCGCCAGGCGGCCGGCGTCATAGTTGACCTTGCTGCTGCCGAGGGAATAGTTCAGGTTGATCGAGCGCGGCAGCACCGGCACGGAGCCAGGAACCGAGTAGGCCAGGTTCGCGGCGTAAAGGTCCTTGTCGTCCTTACGGCGGAGCAGGTTGTAGTCGGTTACGCCCTTCGAATAGTTGAGGCCGAGCTTGGGCAGGGCCCCGATGCTGAGGTTTCCGGAGGCCGTTCCGTCGAATTTTTTTACTACGCCTTGCTGCCGGGAGTTCACCAGGTTGTTCGACCCGGTCACCAGCGTATTGGGTGTCTCGGTTCTTTGGCGCGCAGCCGTGATGTTCACCGGGAAGAAGGCCATCCGGGTGATATTGAGGTAGCCGGTCTGCTGCGTATTGTCCTGGTTTGCGATAGCGGTGACAGGCGTCTGGAAACTGCGGTCCATGTAGCGGTGCTTGCCGCCGAAACTGAACCAGCCGGGGATCTCGAAAGCGCCTTCCACCTTGCGGGCATTGCCTACGCGTTCCAGAGACTTAGAAACGTGCAGTTCGTTAAAATAAACTACGCCGGTGTGGGCGTTCCCGTCCCTGGCCTCGATGCCTACGATGAACTGCGGGACCTGCTGGAGGCTGGGGGTTCCGCGGGACGAGACCTCGACGCCGGAGGTCGATTGGACCCAGATGTCAGGTATCTTGTCCTCGGTTATATCTTCCTGGCCTATAGTGATAAGGCGCCAGCCGGTGAAGTTCAGCGGCACCGAGGCTTTGAAGTAATTGTTTATATCGCCGGCCTTTATGAAGAAGCTGGACCCGGCGGCGTTGGCGTCAGTAGTCGAGCCATCATTGTTCGGTCCCCTTACCAGGAAGCGGATTTTTTTATGCTGGGAAATATCTATTGCCGTAGTGAACTTTCGGTAGACATAGACCGTGGATGTGGAATCGATATTGGTGTAGTTCAGCGCCAGGGACTGCTCCGTGAGGGAGCTTGAATTGCTCTTCTGCTTCTGCTCGGAAGCGGAGCCGTAGAGGTCGTTATAGACGGCGGTCGCGTCTCCGCCCGCCTCATGGATGGGCGTATAACCCGGGTTATCCAGGTTATTGACCCCTATGGCCTCAAGGGAGCCCGTATTGGTGCTTGACTGCACCGTCCAGGTATTGCCCACGGCGGAGATGCGGGCGATCTTGATGGTCCCGGAAGCCGCCCCGCTTCCGCGCCTCAGCGAGATGCGCACTTGTTTAATAGCGTTCCACTTGTAGGTATCGGTGGAGGTTATCGCCAAAGGCTTGTACAGAGTGTGCCATTTCCCGTCGGTAAAGTCGATGCGGTTCTTGAGAGCGTTGGCGTCTCCGGTGTCTATGAACTTCGAGCCGTTCACGTAGCCGAAGCTGCCGCCGGTAAAGTCCTGCGCGTCGAGGCGGCCATTCTTGTTGAGGTCTTCCGAATCCAGGCGGCCGTTGGCCGCGCCGTAGCGCTTTTCGCTGGAACCGACTTTGTAAAGCCAGCCGATATCCTCGGCGCTGGAAACCTGCTCGTCGCAGTTGAGGTCCTCGCTTTTCGGGGAGTGGTTGAGCACCAGGCCGGAAGCGCAGGAAAAACTCTGGCCGCCGCTATTATCCGCGTCCTCGGTTATCTGGCCGAGGTGGATGTTGAACTCCGGGCCGTCGCTGGCTCCGGAGACCACAAGTTCCAGGACGTTCTTCTGGGAAAAATCCAGCCCTGTGGCGGAAAGCGGATAGACTATGGACACCTCGGTGGAGACGTTGAAATCGTACTTGAAGTCCAGCACCTGCTGCGAGCCTTCGGAGGAGGAGGCGGGGTTTATATCGCGGGCCTTCACGTTCTCATTGTACCAGTCCAGCGCCAGCGGGTCGGCCGGGCCCTCTTTCGGATTGGCCGCTATGAACCAGAAGTTCTTGTCCATCGACGGGGAATCTTCCTGCTTTACCCCTTCCATATTGTCTATCAGCGCGAAGTCGTTAAGGTTGGGGTTAAGGCGGCTCTGCGCGGCCTCGACCCCGAGGGTGGTCCTTAAGCCCAGGAGGTTCAGGCCTTTGAGCTGGGCGTCGCCTTCGTAGACCATCATGCTGTTCGTGAGGTCGGTGATGTTCGGGACGGTGTTGGATTTTATCCCGCCCTGGTAGAGCAGCGTGGAGCCGACGGAGAAATGGTTCCCGAAGTCGTAGGAGACGCGGCCGCCGACCAGGGACTGGTTGCCCACCCCGCCGAAGGGGGAGACCTCGTAGACGATCTCTATCTTTGAGTCCTGGCCCACCCGCTCCGGGTAATAGAAAGTTATGAAGCCGGAGTCGTAGTCTATGAAGTATTCCTCGTTGCGGCCCAGCTTCTTCCCGTCCACGCGCACCACTTCGGACTGCAGCACGATGCTGGGCTCCAGCAGGAAGGTCTTGAACCTGAAGGAATATTCCACGCGGATCACGCGCTTCGAGCTCGGCGCCGCGGAGTAGATCTGCGGGTCCTCGACCGAAGGGTCGGTTTCGGAAACGAAAGGGTTCACCAGTTTGAATATGCCCTGCTCGAAATCCACCTCTATGGTGTCGGGGTATTTCGGCATGGGCTTCGTGACGGTGGGCAGGACTTCGGTGCGGTTCAGGTCCTGCACTTTCAGCGTAAAACTTCCGCTGCCGTTGTCGCGCACGATATTGGACTGGCCGATGGAATAATACGTTTTCAGCTCGCGCTTATGCGAGACCTGGAGCGCGGCCAGGGCCGGGACCGAGGAAAGGGCTATATCGCTGGGGGTTTTTATTATCGCCGGGAAGATCTCCCCGGCCAGGGCGTCGGCGGTTATGGAAGAAGTCGAGCCGTTCTGGGAAAGGAAAGTCCCGCCCGCGTTCTGGTAATCTATTATCACCACTTCCTGCGGGTTGAGCGTGCGGTTGAATGTGACCAGGCCCTTCGAGTAGTCCATCACGTAATCTATGCCGGGGCTCAGGAGCGTGAAGCGGCCGGTATAGGAGGAGGTCTGGACGGCCATGTCCTTGCCGGTCATGGCGAAAACGGTGACCCCGTCCACCTGGGCCAGGGTCTGCTGGTCTATGTAGACGCGCTCCGTGCCGGACTTGATGGGCAGGCGCGAAGTGTTGCCGAAGGAAACGTCGTAATATTTGCGGCGCAGGTAATTGGTGTCCAGGATGTCCACGCCCTGGGACTGGGTGTTTCCGGTGAACTGCCTGGTCTTGGTCAGACCCTTGGTGCGGGAGCCCACGAAGGTCATCTTCAGGCGGTTGGTCTTCAGGTCCGCCCTGATGCCGAACAGCTGCTTGTTGTAGGAGACGAACTCGGTGGCCGGCAGCGACAGGTCGATGTCTCCGAAGGAGACGTTCTGCACCACTTCGTTGGGGTCGCCCTGGTAGACCACGGAGATGTCCTGCTTGTCCAGCTTCGTGTCGTCGTAGTCCACGTTGACCGTGATCTTCTGGCCGACCTTGCCCTGCATGCGGACCTGCATCTGCTGGGTGATCTCGAACAGGCTGAGGCTGCGCGCCCTGGTGGCGGTGGTCTGCTCGTTAAGGAATTTCTTGCCGCTGTAGCTGACGGCTATGACCTTGCGGCCGGTCACGGAGAGGCTGGTCCCGGATTCGCGGAACTCCACCTGCTGCTCGGGGGCGGCGGGCTCTTCCGAGTAGGTGGCGGTGGAAGGGAGGGGGGCCAGCTCCTCGCGGCGGAAGCGGCCCGTCTCCACGGCCTCGCGAGCGGAGTTCCAGGAGTCGCC
This sequence comes from uncultured Elusimicrobiaceae bacterium, assembly GCA_964622585.1. GTDB lineage: Bacteria > Elusimicrobiota > Elusimicrobia > Elusimicrobiales > UBA9959 > UBA9959. The sequence continues at coordinate 6,027 of CAZUQT010000189.1, forward strand.
GCTGTAGGAAAAGGGCATGTCTTCCGTGATCCCGCCTTCCGTCCCGCTTTCGGCGGCGGTGGACAGTTCCGCGTCCCCCAGGATCTTCGACGGGTCCTTCCTTTCCAGCAGGAGGAAGCGGCCGCCGGAGGAAGAGGGCGGCGTGAAGTCCTGCGCGCGCAGCGGGGCCGCGCAGGCCAGGGCCGCGAGGAGAAGGATCGTTTTTACTGTCGCTTTCACGTGTATAGTAATATAAAGCCGCAAAGCCGGCCCGGTTTTCCGGGCAGGCAAAAACAGCGGCCGCCGTTAAAGATTTCCAC
>CAZUQT010000190.1:0-6226 GCA_964622585.1 uncultured Elusimicrobiaceae bacterium
GCGGTTGGTGGCGCGGCTAGCGCTCCAGCCAGTTGCAGGATGAGCATGAAACCGGCTTCGGCTTGAAAAAGTGCTGTTTCCCGTCCATAATTTATAACCATGACCATACAAATGGGACGTGACAGCTAAGAGCGTTCCACATATAGTGAAACATATTCCACCCGCCGGGCGAAGGTCCCGCTCTCCGGGATTGCCGCGCCGGTTTACCCGGGAAAACCACCGGCAAACCGCTCATAAAAGAATAGAATGCCTTCTGAAAACTTCAGATCTTTTGACATCTTTGAACGGGCAGGATGGGCAGTGTTGTCGTAGGGATTATCCGGCGGCTGAAACTCCGGAGTCGCCGTTTAAAAGCAAGCCCTCACTGTTGATGGCGTGTATAACTTTCGCCAAAAATCCGGCTCCCCGGGATTTTGTCGGCAAATCTGCGTCAAAATTCCCGGCTAGCCGGAGAAAATTATAAACTTAAAGTTGGAAGGCTAAAACTTGAAGCAATTCCGATTTGTTTCATCTTAGCGGAGGATTTGGGGGTTTCAGCAAATCGAAGGTCTTCAATTTCAGCATATTCTCGACATCCCGCTTCAGAGCTACCCAGACGGGATGCACTACGCAATTAGGGAGCAGATCACACTCCTTTTTCTTGACCGTACAACTGTTCAGGGCCATCGGCCCTTCGATTACGACTATTACGTCGAGAAGGGATATGTTTTTCAGATTTTTAGCGAGAGAATGCCCGCCCTTTGCGCCGACCACGGAGCGTACTATCCCGGCTCTGGAAAGTTTCTGCAGTATCTTGGCCAGAAAGCTCCTCGGTATCCGCATCTCCCTTGCTATCTCGTCGGCCATGACAATCTCGCCCGCCTTACGGGACAGGCAAAAGACGCAGCGTATGGCATAGTCGGTCTCTTTTTTTATAGTTAACATATTATTGCCGGGCGGGAGGTTCTTCTTCTCCCGCCTTTCTCTTGTCTAGTATGCGTCAGAACTGCCTCCGGCGGAATTTATCTTCTGCCTGAATACCCTGAAGTTCCATATCTGATATGCGATGACGATCGGGACGAATACGAAGGCCACGACCGTCATGATCTTGAGGGTATATAAACTTGAAGACGAATTATATATGGTAAGACTGTGCGCCGCGTTTATGCTCGAAGGGATCAGGTTCGGGAAGAGCCCTGTCACTCCCGTGAAAACGACCATCACAATGGTAGCGCAGGACGCGAAGAATGCCTGCGGCATCCGGCCCCCGGCGATGAAGAACCTGATAGACAGCAGGGCGGCAACGGCTGTCAGCGGCACTATAAGAAATACAGGCGCCCTCAGGAAGTTGTCGTACAGATGCGTCGCGAAGTTCGTCGCAACCAGGAACGTGACAGCCGTCAGCACCAGCGGGATCCATATCTTTGCGGCGAATCCCGATGCGCGGGAACTGAGATCTCCGTCGGTCTTATATGAGATCCAGAGCGAACCCTGCATAAGGAAGAGCAGCACAAAGAGTATGCCTGTGATCAAACCGTATGGATTCAGCAATGTGAATAACGTGCCGTGATAGCCCGCTTCATCCATCGGCAGACCCCGGAAGATATTGCCGAACGCTACGCCGAACAAAAGAGCCGGCAAGAAACTCCCCGCCAGCAGCGCTATGTCCCAGTTCTTGCGCCACTCCGCGCCCTTTTCCTTGTTCCTGAGTTCCATCGCGACGCCGCGGATGATCAGGGCAAAAAGTATCAACAGCAGCGCCGTGTACAGGTAGCTGAACATAAGGGCATATGTTGTCGGGAAGGCGGCAAAGGTCGCGCCGCCTGCCGTAATCAGCCAGACCTCGTTGCCGTCCCAGAAGGGGCCGACGCTGTTCATCACGGCCTGATTCTCATGTTCATTTTTCGCTATGAAGGTCTTGAGCATGCCCGCGCCAAGGTCGAAGCCGTCGAGCATGAAGTAGACGGCCCACAAAACACTCCATAAAACGAACCATATGATCTGATAAGTTTCCATATTATGCCACCTCTTCCGGGCCCTGCTTGGCGGTCTTAGCCAGCAGGTAAATATCAACCACAGCAAGAGAACCATAAAGCAGCGTAAACCCCGCAAGAGAGATTACGACCTGGTCCAGCGAGACCGATTTGGATGCCGCATCGGAGGTTTTGAGCAGCCCGTATACGATCCAGGGCTGCCTGCCGACCTCGGCCACGATCCAGCCGATCTGACAGGCCAGATAGGGAAGCGGCAGGGCATAAAGCATGATCTTTAAGAATAACGGGAAAGATTCGAGCCTGTCCTTTCGAGCCAGGACCCATGCGATTACGGCCAGAAGCGTAAACAGCATGCCGAGCGCGGCCATAAGCCTGAAGCTCAGAAATACCGGCATGACCGGCGGACGGAGCTCCTTCGGAAAATCCTTGAGCCCCTGTATCTCAGCGTCACCGTCATGGAACGCCATCCAGCTCAATATATTCGGGATCCTCATGGCCTCGACCCTGTTCCTTTCGTTCCGCACATCGGGAAAGACCAACAGGTGGTATGCCACGGACTTATTGGTGTCCCAAAGAGATTCCATTGCCGCGAACTTGGCGGGCTGGGTCTTTGCGACTTTTACAGCCTGAAAGTCCCCGGTGAGGAATACCAGAAAGGACGCGGCTAATCCGAATGCGGACGCTATCCTGAATGACGTCTTGAAAATATTCAGATTGCTCTTCCTTATTATATGCCAGGCGGAGATGCCCATTACAAAGAACGCGGCTACCACATAACCGGAAAGAACAGTATGGAAGAACTTCAACCAGCCATGGCTGCTGAAAACAAGCGCACCGAAATCCACCATTTCCGCCCTGCCGTTATTGAGCACATAACCTACCGGATGCTGCATCCATGCATTCGCGAGCAGTATCCAGAGCGCCGACAGATTCGAGGCAAATGCCACGATCCAGATAGTTATTGCGTGCGCTTTGGGGGACAGCTTCTTCCAACCGAAGATCCAGAGTCCGATAAAAGTGGACTCAAGAAAGAATGCGACAGTCGCTTCGATCGCCAACGGGGCGCCGAATATATCGCCTACGTACTTTGAATATTCGGCCCAGTTCATGCCGAACTGGAACTCAAGGGTTATCCCGGTGACGATACCGAGGGCAAAATTAATCAAGAACAACTTGCCCCAGAACTTCGTCATCTTCAGATACATCTCATCCTTGGTCTTTACGTACATGGACTCCATATAGGCGACCAATATTACGAGGCCCAAAGTCAGTGGTACAAATATAAAATGGAACCCGGCTGTGACCGCGAACTGCAGGCGGCTCAACATCAAAACATCCATAGCGCTTCCTCCTGTAATGAACCCTGCTCTTATTAGGACTAATTTACTCCTCTTTGATAGATTTGTCAAGTGGCTGGGCGTGGCTGGGTATCAAGTGGCTGGGCGTCAAGTGTGCGTCAAGGCTGGCTGATATTGATTTGTAGAGGATTCAATGTTATCATTATGAAAATATCCGCTGACGCGAAAAAGGGGAGCCAATGAGTTTCGAAGAACAGGTAAGAGCTGACGCCCGTCTAACCGTGATAGAACAGCGCCTGGCCAGGCTGGAAAGTTTCCTGAATATCCCCAGGCCGCCGACCGTTCCTCCTCCGCCTCCTCCTCCCGCTCCCGCGCAGCCGGTAACGGAAAATATGCTTTTCGGCGCGACCGCCGTTCCGGCGCCGCGCTTCGCGCCGGTACGAAAGGAGAGGTCCGGGAACTGGCTCGGCGTCGTCGGCATCATCTGCTTCGTGCTGGCCGCCGCCTTCATTATCAAGCTTTCCATAGATTCAGGCTGGCTGACTCCGGAAAGGCAGATAGGACTTGCGGTGCTGTTCGGGCTGGGCCTGATCGGGGCCGGGTTCGCGCTGATGAAGTCGGACAGCGAATACGCAAGCCTTCTGCCCGGCGCCGGCATTATCGTGCTGTACCTCACCGTGTTCGCCGCGCACCGGCTTTACGCCCTGATCACTTTCGAGGCCGCTATTTCCATGGCCAGCATCGTTTCCGGGGGCTGCATCTGGCTTTATACGCAGATCAAAGAGGACATGTACCCTATAACCGCCGCGATCGGCTCCTATTGCGCACCCCTTATCCTCAGCCTCGGTTCCGAATCTTCTTTCGCGGTCTATTATTTCCTGTTGTGTTCTCTGTCTTTTTCGGTCATCTCCATCTGGGTGCAGTCCCGGACCCTGACCCTGATCTCGGCCTACCTGGCCATCTTTATGACGGCGGCCATCGGCCTCAGCCTCGGGCAGGACAAACTTATAGCGGGCATGCTCGTCCTTCATTTCCTGGTCTTCTCGGCGGGGACCTACCTTTACACACGGCAAAACGAGAAGCCGCTGACCGAAACGGAGTCGAACAGTTTCCTCCCGGTCCTCTTGTTCTTTTACGCGACGGAATATTATTTCATCGAGCGGATAAACCCGGACCTGGCCCCCTGGCTTTCGCTCGGTTTCGCCGCTTTCCTCTTCGTGCTTTACCTTGCCGCCAGGAAGAGGTTCCCGGAAGGCAGCCTCGGCAGCCAGCCCCTGGTGCTCTCTTTTATAACCGTGGTCTGCTTCCACTCTTTCTACCTCGAGCTCCTTCCCGCCGATGCGCGTCCCTGGCTGTTCGTGGCTATAGCGCTCGTCCTGGCCGTGCCGGGGGTCAACCTCGCCGCCCGGAAGAGCAATTCCGCGTACCGCATACCGGCCCTGGGGCTGCTGGCGGTCCTGGTCATAGAGTACCTGTCCATGGTCTCCCACCTGCTGTCGGGCAACGAGATGTCCTGGCTGGCGGTTTCCTTGGTCTCCGTCGGCAGCCTGTGGGTCCTGATCGACTTTAAAGGCGGCGACCTGGATCCCCATAACGGTTACGCCCCGCTGCTGGGCGCGGCGCACCTGCTCGCCGTGCTCGGGCTTTACAGGCTGACCAAGGACGCGGGGTCCCTGGAAGTTTCGGCCTCCTGGCTTCTATACGCCGTCTGCGTGATCGGTTACGCCTTCAGCCGCAGGGACGAAGTGATGGCTAAATCCGCGATGTTCGTGCTCGGCTTCGCCGCCGGGAAGGCGCTGCTTTACGACGCGGCTTCCGCGCCGACCGTGGTGCGCATCATGTGCCTGCTCCTCACCGGGGCGGCGCTTTACGGCTCCGGCTTCCTGATCCGCAGGATCTCCGGGTGGAAGGCCGAAAAAGCGGCGCAGACCGCCGCGGAAAAAACGGTCTGACGCGAATTTTATGAGCCGAGCCTTCGTCAGGGACGATAAAGAAGACCCGGGTGAGCCAGTTAAAAGGCAGCCCAGCGGCAGGCCCAACTATGTCACGCCGGCCGGGCTCGAGCTGCTCAAGGCGAAAGCGGCGGAGCTGGCCTGGCAGCGCGCGAGCCTCGTCTCCAAGCAGCGCCCCGACGAGGCGCGCAGCCTGGAACTGCGCCAGGCGGAAATGGACATCGAATATTACGAGACGCAGATAAAGCGCGCGATCCTGGTGGATAACCGCGGGCAGGCCGCCGAAGACGTGCGCTTCGGCGCGACCGTGACGGTGAGGGAGCCGGACGGCGTGGAGAAGGAATACAAGCTGGTGGGGGAAGACGAGGCGGATGCCGCTTCGGGAAAGCTTAACTGGGGTTCGCCGCTGGCCGGGGCCCTGCTCGGGGCCGCCGCCGGGGCCAGGGTGATGCTCCCGCGCAAGAACGGGGCCGTCCAGCTCGAGATAATCTCGGTCCGCTATCCAAAAGAGTAAGACTTACAGGTCCAGGGTTATACCGACGGGGCAATGGTCCGAGCCCTGGACTTCCGGGAGGATGAAAGCGTCTTTTACCAAAGACGCTTTTTCTTTGTTGATGAAGAAATAATCCAGGCGCCAGCCTACGTTCCTCTCCCGGGCGCGGGTTTTATAATCCCACCAGGTGTACTGCGCCGGCTCCGGGTGCCTGTCGCGGAAAGTGTCCAGCCAGCCCTTGCCGGTGATCTTGTCCAGCCAGGCCCTCTCTACCGGCATGAACCCGGAATTACCGACGTTCTCTTTGGGGCGGGCGAGGTCTATCTCGTTGTGCGCGGTGTTCACGTCGCCGCAGAAGATCACGGCTTTGCCGCTTTTGCGCAGCCTCTCGATGTGCTCCAGGAAGGCTTCATAGAAATCAAGTTTGAACGCCAGGCGCTCCGGGCCCTTGCCGCCGTTGGGGAAATACGCGTTCAGCAGGAAAAAATCGCGGTATCCCAGCGTGATCCC
>CAZUQT010000191.1:0-6215 GCA_964622585.1 uncultured Elusimicrobiaceae bacterium
AAATGGTCCACGGTCTTCGACGCCGATTATGAAGAGGTGGATTTCGGCTGGTTCCTGGGCGGAAGGCTCAACGCCTGCTTCAACTGCGTCGACCGGCACCTCAAGGACCGCGGCAACCAGACGGCTATAATCTGGGCCGCCGACGAGCCCGGCGTCTACAAACACATCACTTACCGCGACCTGAAACATAATGTTTCCCGGGTCGCCAATGTTCTGAAGGAACACGGGGTAAAAGCCGGCGACCGGGTCTGCATCTATATGCCGATGATCCCCGAGCTCGCTTACGCCATGCTGGCCTGCGCGAGGATAGGCGCGGTGCATTCGGTGGTCTTCGCCGGTTTCTCGGCCGAGGCCCTGCGCGACAGGATAGTGGACGCGGGGACCAAGGTGGTCCTGACCGCGAACGAAGGCCTCCGCGGCGGGAAGGTCATCCATCTCAAAAGGATAGTGGACAGAGCGCTGGAAGGGATGCAGACCGTAACGACCGTCCTGGTCGCCAGGCGCACCCCTTCGGAAGTCCCGATGCAGGCGGGCCGCGACCACTGGCTGGAGGACGAGGTCAAGCGGCAGCGCTCCACCTGCACTTTCGAATGGATGGGGGCGGAGGACCCGCTCTTCATACTTTATACCTCGGGCAGCACCGGGAAGCCTAAAGGGGTGCTGCATACCACCGGCGGTTACCTTGTGTACGCCGCGATGACCCACAAATACGTTTTCGATTTCCGGCCCGGGGATATTTATTTCTGCGCGGCGGACGCCGGCTGGATCACCGGGCATTCCTATATAATCTACGGCCCGCTGGCAAACGGCGCCACCACGGTGATGTTCGAGTCCACGCCGGTTTACCCCGACCCGGGGCGCTACTGGCGGATAGTGGACGATTTAAAAGTTAATATTTTCTACACCGCCCCGACGGCGCTGCGGGCCATAGCCCAGGCCGGGAACGACTGGGTAAAGCAATACAAGCGCTCTTCGCTGCGGGTCCTGGGCTCGGTCGGCGAGCCCATCAACCCGGAGATCTGGCGCTGGTACCACGACGTGGTGGGCGAGAAGCGCTGCGCCGTGGTGGATACCTGGTGGCAGACGGAAACAGGCGGGATACTCATAACGCCGCTCCCGGGCGCGACCCCGACGAAGCCGGGTTCGGCCACGCTGCCTTTTTTCGGCGTGAAGCCGCTGATCGTGGACCATGAAGGCAAGCCGCTGGAGGGCAACGGCGTGTCCGGGGCGCTCTGCCTTAACTCGGCCTGGCCGGGCCAGGCCAGGACCATACACGGCGACCACCACCGGTTCAAGGAGACTTACTTCACGCAGTACCCGGGCTACTACTTCACCGGGGACGGAGCGCGCCGCGACGAGGACGGCTACTACTGGATCACCGGCCGCATCGACGACGTGCTCAACGTTTCCGGGCACCGGCTCGGCACGGCGGAGATAGAGAGCGCGCTGGTGGCGCACGAGGCCGTAGCCGAAGCGGCGGTGGTCGGCTACCCGCATGACGTGAAGGGCACGGCCATCTACGCCTACGTGGTCCTGGGCGCGGAGTACGCCGGCAGGAGCGGCCAGGAGATGCAGGGAGCGCTCAAGGAGCAGGTCAGCCAGGCCATCGGCCGTTTCGCTGCGCCGGAGCTGGTCCACATCACCACTTCGCTGCCAAAGACCAGGAGCGGGAAGATCATGCGCCGCATCCTGAGGAAGATCGCCGCTTCGGAATACGAAGGCATGGGCGATATAACCACCCTGGCGGAGCCGGAAGCGGTGGAACGCCTGGTGAAAGAGCACCGGGACCTGTCCGGCCGCTGAGGCCGCGCGCTAAAGAAGAGAGCCTCCCTTTGATCCGGGAGGCTCTTTTTTTCGCCTATGCGCCGAGCGGCCGGGAACTATTGCGGCTTTCCCCCGCCGTTCAGGGCCGCCTCGCAGATACCGATGCGCTGTTCGGCTTTTTTTACCGAGTCGGCCGACGCTCCCTTTTCGACCAGCCGCCTGTAGACCCCGATAGCCAGTTTATATTCCCCCTGCTCCTCGAGCGCGGCGCCGGCGTCCAGCAGCGTGTCGCGCTCCCCGGCGCGCCCGCGCAGCTCTTTCGCGGCGGCGGTCTCCGGGTACTTCTCCGCTATTTCTTTGTACAGGGCGGCGGCCTTTTCCTTGTTCCCGGCCAGCTCGTAGCACTGCGCCATCCTCCCGCCCGCCTGGGCTTTGACCCAGTCGCGGTAAGTGTTCTTTACGGCCAGTTCGTAGAACTTTATAGCTTTCTCGCAGTCGACAGGGGTCCTGACCCCCCCGTAGCCGGAATAGATCTGGCCCAGGTAAAGATAGGCGTCGCCTAGCCTGGAGCTTTTAGGATAGCCGTTTATCAGGCGGTTGAGGAACTTTTCCTCCTCTTTGAGCGCCGAAGGGTCGTTATCCCGCGCGGCTATCCAGTCGTAATTTATCGCCGTCATCAGGAGCGCGCTGTCCGCCATTTCCGAATCCGGGAACGTCTCCGCCACTTTCCGGTAAAGGGCTATGGCTTCCTCGTATTTTCTGTCCTTGTAGGCTTTTTCGGCCCTGGCGAAGTCGTCCGAAGACGTCCCTGCGGAGCGGATGACGAAAGTGTTGCTGTCCCCTATCCGGGAATAAGAAAGTCCTTTGCCCTTGAGGAACACCAGGATATCCGCCACGGTAGTCTTGGTCAGCACGGTCGTGATGGAAATATCCCGGACATCGCCCGCCACTAAAAAATTTACCCTGGCCTTCGCGGATACGATGTCCAGAAAAGTGCCGAGAGGCGCTTCTTTCAGCCTCACTTTATCGACAACGGCTTGCAGCAGCGGGTCCTCGATGTCTTTCCGCGTGAGCGGCGGGAAACCGGCGAAAGGGGCCGTGTTCCTTGAAACCTGGAAATTATCGGTATTCCCGAGCCGGCGGAATTCCAGGTCCTTTGATTTCGTCAAAAGCTCCAGTATTTCTCCGGCCGGGCAATCCCTCATGAACAGCGTTACGCGGGAGTCGGCCAAGTCCTCGCCTACGGAGAACGAGAGCCCCGTATACTCTGATAAAAGGCCAAGCAGCTGCGTAAGCTTGGCGCCTTTCAGTCTTACGGTAACGCGCTTCTCCAGCGCTTTAGGTCCCCCCGGCAGCGCGGCCGCGGTCAGGCGCCCGTTGGGGGTTTCGTTCTCCTGCGCGGAAAGAGGGGCGAGGAGCGCCGCGGCCGTCATTATCGCGAACAGTAGTTTCAGTTTCATATATTTTCTCCATTGCCTTTGGCGCTTAGTGCCGTTCTACCCGGAAAAGTTCACAGGATCCCGCACCTTGCGGTCTCGCAGGTGTCCGCGTAGACATAGCCGGCGCGGAATACGCCGGGAACTCCGTCCGGCGCCCGGAGCCCGCTGTTCACAGTAGCGGGTCCGTCTGAAAAATAAAGCGCTTCGGGGGCGGCCGTATGCGTGGAGCGGGGCCCGGTTAAAAAAAACACGCCGGCATACATGGCGACCGCGAAGGCGGCAAAGCCGAAGCCCCAGGCCGGGCTGAACAGGCGGCTGAAGACCGACGGAGTATCAATAAGCGCGGGGGCGGAGGCCGGAGTTTCCAGGCGCTCCATAAGCCTGGCCGTGAAATCACCGGAAACAGGCGCGGGCGCGGCCGAGGCGGCGGCGGCTTCAAGCTGTTTCAAAGCTTCCATTTTCAGCCGGCACGCGGCGCAAACCGCGAAGTGCGCTTCCGCTGCAGCGCCGGCGGAGCGGTCTTTACCGAAAAGGTGATCTATAAGTTCGTCTTTAGACAGGCAGTTCATTTTCATTCACCTCGGGCGCCGGCTTAAGTTTTTTAGCCAGCGCCGCCATTGCATTATGGATGCGGGAGCGCACCGTCCCCACCGGGATATCGAGCGCGGCGGCTATCTCTTCGTATGAAAGTCTTTCCCAGCAGCTCAGAAAGAGCACTGAGCGGTGCAGCGGCGAAAGCCCGTCGATAGCGGCGCGGACGCGCTGCCCGTCTTCTTCGCGCTCGAAAGCCGTTTCCGCCGAAGGAGCTTTATCTGGCAGCTCGCAGCCTTCTTCTTTTTCGGCGAACAGGCCGGACTCGCGCCCCCTCTCGCGCAGCCGCCGCCGGCAGACATTGCGCGTCAGGGCATAGGCCCAGGTTCCGAAAGCGGATTCGCGGCGGAAACCGCCCAGCGATTTGTAGATCTGGATAAAAACTTCCTGGGCGATATCCTCGGACTCCCTGTCCGGGCCCAGCAGGCAGAGGATGAACTGGTGTATCTTGTCTTTATAGAGGTCGACCAGCCGGGCGAAAGCGTCAGCCTCGCCGCCCAAAAAGCGCGAGACCAGTTCGTTCTCGAGAAGCGTCAGTTCTTTTTTATCCCGGAAGTCCATTGCTTTAAAGTCAGCGGGTGGAGTTCTTTTTCAGAGGAAGCAATTTAGTATAGAAGAAATAGCCGGAATCGTCCCCGACCCTTTTCCTGCGTATTGTTATCTGCAGCGACTCTATGGTCAGCGCGCAATCCTTCCCTTTTTCGGTTATTTCGGCTTCCGGGTACTGGTCCAGCAGCGGCCGGCAGAGCTGGTAAAGCCCGCAGATCGGGTTGGCCCCGTCGCTGCAGTCCAAAGCCTTCGCGCTGTCCCGGGATAAAGCCCGGACGGCCGCCGGGACCGCCGAACAAAGAGCCGCAACCGCGACCGCGTAAAAAATTTTTCTGAACATACAGCCTCCGGGCGCTACAGTTTTCTATATGTTAGTGCCGGGATCCGGAAAAAAGTTCACTTGTTCCCTGAAGTTCCGGCCGGGCCGGGGCCCGGAGGAACTTCGCGGAGCAGGTCTTCCAGGTCGGAGGAGATCTCCTCAAAGTCATTGATGGACGGGGAATAGGAGTCGCGGACATAGCCCTCGTGATCCATCAGGTAGAGCATGGGCGACTGCCGCGGCCGGAATTGGGCTGACAGCCGGCCGGCGCCGTTATAGACAGGGTACTTCAGGCTCTTCGAGGCTGCGAAAGCCCTGACGGAGAGGTTGAAGTCGGCAGTGATGGTCACCGGCATGAAGCAGATCTGCCTGTCTTTATACCCGGAGTAGAGAGAATCTATGACCGGCAAATTGTCTATGGCGCGCTGGGAATTGGTCTCCCAGACATAAAGAAGGACGGGCTTCCCCCTGCATTCGGAAAGCTCCATCTTTTCGCCGTGAAGCCCGGTCACGGCAAAGCTCTCCGCCCTCTCCGCCTTATGTATGCCTATAGCGCTGAGACCCTCGTAGGGCAGGGTAGAATACAGCGCCGCGAACACGGCGCAGGCGCCAAGCGCCCAGGAAAGGCGGACAAGCCGCCTGTCGCCGGCGGCCTGGCCGGGGTCCGCCACCCGCGCCCCGTCCGGCGGCCCGGGGGGCGAATGGCTGGCCAGGGTGTAAAGCACGACCTCTCCGAGCTTCTCCGGGTCCTCCAGCCATTCGTCGTTCGCCTTGCACATGGTGACGCTGCCCGGGTAGGGGCGCGTCGTCGTATCGCGGAACAGGCACAGCGTTTCGGGAGAGATCTTAAGGAATAGCTGGTCGTCGCAGACCATAGCGAAAGCCCGCCCGCGGGAACAAACGCAGTAATTCCCCAGTATCGGCAGGAAAGACACGTCGGGCACCAGCGCGAGCGCCTTGCCCAAAGATTCAAGAGTTTTCAGTGAGGTAGCCATATGAATTAAGGCGACACACGACTTAATTCCCGCTGGGAATTAAGTTGTGCGTCGCCAGAATAGATCACTCGCAGCACTTGAAGAACGTTATCGAGAGCGGCGGAAGGGTGAGCAGAAGCGACCAGGGGCGGCCGTGGGAGGGCGCGGCTTCCGCGGGGACGCCGCCCATATTGCCCATGCCGCTGCCGCGGTAAGCGACGGAGTCGCTGTTCAGGATCTCCTTCCAAAAGCCGTCGCGCGGAACCCCCACACGGTAGCTGTGCCGCGGCACCGAAGTAAAATTACAGACCGCAAGTATGGTCTCGCCCGGCTTTTCGCCGTGGCGCAGGAAAGCCGTCACGCTCTGCTGCGAGTCGTTCGCGTCCACCCACTCGAATCCGGCCTGGCTGCAGTTAAGCTCGTGCATGGCCGGCTCGGCTTTGTAAAAAGCGTTCAGGTCGCTGACCCATTTCAGCATCCCCTCGTGCGGGCCGTGCTCCGTGAGGTGCCAGTCCAGGCTGCTGTCGTGGTTCCATTCGTTCCACTGGGCGAACTCGCAGCCCATGAACATCAGCTTCT
>CAZUQT010000192.1:0-6211 GCA_964622585.1 uncultured Elusimicrobiaceae bacterium
CGCGTGTCCGTGTTGCACATCGACTGCACCGACACGGGGCTCGAGCCGCCTATGCTGAAGCGGCCGACCTTGACTTTACGGGTCTTGCGCAGTTTCCCGTGGGAGGAGCAGCCCATCTATTTCTCCTGCGGCTGCGCGGCGGCCGCTTTCTTGGCGGCGTGGGAAGAGACTATGCGCGCGATATCGTTGTAGGTGGCGAAAAGCAGTATCGAGAGCAGCATCGCCATCCCGGCCCCGTTCACGTACTGCATGATCTTCCCGGTGAGCTTGCGCCGGGAGATACCCTCGTAAAGGTAGAGTACGGCCCAGCCGCCGTCCAGTATCGGGATGGGCAGCAAATTGAAGAAGCCCACTGCCACGGAGATGAGCGCTATCAGGAAGAACAGGTCGGTAAGGCCGGTATGGGCGGCTTTGCTGACGATGTTAACTATGCCTATCGGGCCGGCCAGGTCCGGCTTTTCCCGCTTTTCGAAATTGGACTTCAGGGTCTTCACCGTGAAAGCGGTCCAGTACCAGCACTGGTGGGCGCCCATGGCTATGCCTTTAAAGAACGGCACTTTTTTATAGCTGTAGTCCATCGTATGGGCTATGCCGATCACGCCGCGCGCGGAACCGTCGGGGGACTTGCGGGTCTTAAGCTTTACCGTGGCCTCCGCGCCGCCGCGGCGGTAGGTTATGGACAGCTCTTTATCTACCTTCTTGTAGATCCTTTCGGCCATGTCGGACCAGGTCGCCACGGCCACGCCGTCGAGCTTGGTCACCAGGTCGCCTTTCTTCAGCCCTGCCGCCTCGGCGGGAAAACCCTGCGAGATCTCTCCCAATACCGGCAGCTCGGAGACCACCGGCTCTCCGACGAAGAGTATGACGCCGGAGAAAAGCACGAAAGCCAGCAGGTAATTCATGAAAGGCCCGGCAAAGACCACGCCCAGCCTGACATACCAGGGCTTCGCGAAATACATATACGGGGCCAACACCGCGTTCTCCGCCGGGACCGGCACTGCATCAGTTTTTTCTGCCACCGGACGGTTATTGTTTTCCAATAAAACAGAAGGGTTAGAATTCTCCAGAAGTTTTTGCTGCTCGGCAAAAACTTCCTCGATATCCTCACCAGCCGGTTTGACATATCCGCCAAGAGGAATAAGTCTGAGAGAATACCGCGTATCGCCCCGGGTAAACCCCAGAAGCTCTTTGCCAAACCCGAAGGAGAACGCGTCAACTCTTATACCGACGAGTTTGCATACGGCGAAATGTCCAAACTCGTGAAGGAAAATAACCAGGCCGAAAGTGAACAAGACCGCAAGTATGGAGATGATCATTTTTTACCTCTTAATCTGTCCGCAGTTTCGGCGGCTTTCTGCCGCGCCCAGCTGTCGGCTTCAACCGCGCCGGCCAGCGTAAGGCGCTCGCGCGAATCGCCGCGGCAGGCCGCCAGCACTTTTTCAACCACCGCCGGGATATCTATGAAGCGGAGCCTGCCGGCGATAAAACGCTCCACCGCTACTTCGTTGGCGGCGTTCAACGCCGCCGGGGAAATGCCGCCGCGCTTCGCCGCTTCGAAGGCGAGCTCGAGGCACGGGAACCTGCGGAAATCAGGGCGGGCGAAGTCCAGCCTTGAAAGCTTGAAAAGGTCCAGCGGCTCCGCCAGGGAGCGGGCGCGGTCCGGCCAGGTCAGCGCGTACTGTATCGGCAGCCTCATATCTGGCGGGGACATCTGGGCCAGCACAGACCCGTCCCTGAATTCCACTCCCGAATGGACCACTGACTGCGGATGGATGACCACCTCTATTTTCGAGACCGGCAGCGAGAAAAGATTTTTGATCTCTATGGCCTCAAGGCCCTTGTTCATCAGCGTCGAGGAATCCACCGTGATCTTGGGGCCCATGCTCCAGCGCGGGTGCCTGAGGGCCTGCGCCGGGGTGACTTTGGCCAGCGGCCCTTTGACCGCGTAGAAGGGGCCGCCCGAAGCCGTCAGGAAAACCCTCGAAACCTCGGCGTCGTACTGCCCGGGCTTTATTCCGGCCAGGCACTGGAAAATAGCGGAGGGCTCTGAATCTACCGGGATGATCCTGGCCTGCCAGCGCGCGGCCTCCCTCATCAGGAGCTCGCCGGCCATTACCATCGGCTCTTTATTGGCCAGCGCTATATGTTTCGAGGCGCGGATAGCGGCCAGGAGCGGGCCGAAACCGACGGCCCCGGTAACGGCGCTCAGCACGATATCGGCCTCTTTCAGGGAGGCCAGCTCGGCCATACCTTCCACGCCGGGCGCAAGCAGTTTCACGCCGCGCGGGACGGTCGCGCTGAACTCTTTCCAGGCCGCGTAATCGAAGATCGCAAGGTAAGCCGGCTTCACTTCCCTGACCTGCGCACGCAGGGCTTTAAGATTGGAATTAGCCGCAAGCCCGAGCACCCGCCAGCCTTTGCCGAGGTTCCTGACGGCTTTGATGGCGTTGGCGCCTATGGAGCCGGTGGAGCCGAGTATTACGACGTTTTTCATTGCCATGTGCCGGGTTCAGCGCGCGAACACCGCGTAGTAGTAGATCACCGGGGCCAGGAAGATATACGAATCGAAGCGGTCCAGTATGCCGCCGTGGCCGGGCAGCAGGCTGGAGGAATCCTTGGCGCCCACGGCGCGCTTGAGCATCGACTCCGCGATATCCGAAACCTGGCCGAAGATACCGATGAGCACGCCCGCCCCGGCAGCGAAAGCGGGGGAGACGGTGCCGCCCGTCAGCCTGCTGACCCCCCAGGCGGTAACGATCGCGGCTATAAAGCCGGCGGCCGCGCCTTCCCAGGTTTTCTTGGGGCTGATGGTGGAAAGCTGGCGGCGCCCGAAGGACTTCCCGAGGAAGTAGGCGGCCGTGTCCATGATCCAGACGGTCACTATCAGGATCAGGGTCAGGGCGAAACCGTCCGGCCTTATGTCGCGGATCGCGACCAGGTGGAAAAGGCACCACGAGATCATGAAGATCCCCAGGAGGGTGAGGCCTATGCGCTCCAGGTATTTTTTGGACGAGAACAGCTCGTAGCTCATCACGCCTATTACCGTAAGCGCCAGGACGAGGCCGGTGAAATTATTCCCGCCGGCCTGCGCCGCGCTGTACCGGTCGAAGTACAGGGCCGCCGGGATCAAAAGGCCGAAAAGGAACAGCGTGGGCGTCTGTACGGGCTTCGCCCCGAGCTTCATCAGCGTGGAGTATTCGTACAGCGACAGCGCTATGATGGTGAGGACGAAAACCGCGTAAGCCTGCCCGCCGGTGTGGATCAGGAACAGAACTACCGGGATGCCGAACAGTGCGGTAAGTACCCTGGGTAAAAGCATTATTTTCCTCTCCTTCTTTCGCGCTCCTGGTATTCCAGCAGGGCTTTCGCAAATTCTTCCTCCCGGAAGTCCGGCCAGTAGGTGTCGGTAACGTAGAACTCGCTGTAGGCCGTCTGCCACAGCAGGAAATTGGAGATCCGCATCTCGCCGGAGGTCCGTATCAGCAGGTCCGGGTCGGGCAGCGAGGGGGAATAAAGCAGTTTGGAAAAGGACTCCTCATCGACGCTTTTCAGACCGGAGGCCAGCGCCCTGTTGGCGGCGTCCAGTATTTCCTGCCGCCCGCCGTAGTTGAGGGCGATGTTCAGGACCATGCCCTTATTGTTCTTAAGGCGCTCTTCCGCGGCGCGCAGGGCTTCCCGGGCCGGGCGCGGCAGCTCCTCTATGCGGCCGCTCAGCATAAGCCTCACGCCCTCCCTGTCCAGCTCGTCGGCGTAGGAGATGATGGTCCGCTTGAGCAGGAACATCAGCGCGCTGACTTCCAGCTTCGAGCGGCGCCAGTTTTCCGTGGAGAAAGCGTAGATGCTGAGCGCCTTTATGCCGGCGCGGCTGGCGAAGCGGACTACCGCGTGCACGGAATCGACGCCGGCCTTGTGGCCGGCCACGGAGGGCAGGCCCCGCTTTTTAGACCAGCGCCTGTTGCCGTCCATGATTATAGCGACATGGGCGGGGAGGCGGGCGGGATCTAAAGTATCGGTTTTTTTCAATGCAGCCATTTGACGCTGTAAAATACGGAGCTGGGCCGGAACCTCCGCGCTGTAAAAGCTTTCCCCGGCGGACGCTAAATGGTGAGGAGGTCTTTTTCCTTCGCGGCTACTATCTCGTCCACGGTCTTGACGTTGGCGTCGGTCAGCTTCTGCACGGCTTCCTCGTTGCGCTTCTGGTCGTCCTCCGAGACTTCCCCGGCCTTCTGAGCCTTCTTCACCTTTTCCAGCGCGTCCCGGCGGACATTGCGCATCTGCACGCGGGAGTCCTCTCCCATGCTGTGCACCACTTTCACCATCTTCTTGCGCTGGTCCTCGGTCATCGGGGGGAGGTTAATGCGTATCACGCCGGAGTTGCGCGAAGGGGAGGAGCCGAAATCCATTTTCCGCAGGGCTTCCTCGACGGCGTCCACGGCGCCGGCGTCCCAGGTTCGGACCTCGATGGTGCGCGGCTCGGGTATCGAGATAGCGGCCACCTGCTTAAGGGGGACCTTGGAGCCGTAGTATTCCACGTAGACGTTATCGAGCAGCTGCGGGTTGGCCCTGCCGGTGCGCAAAGACATCAGCTCGCGCTTGAATTTCTCAACTTTCTCGAGCATTTCCATCTCAGCTTCCGCGATTACATCTTCCATTGAAAATTCCGCCATAAAAGCCCCTCCTGTGCGTTCGCCGGTATTAAGTAGGGACCGGCTTCGCAAGGATAATTATATTATATTTAAAGGGGGCTGGCTGTTTACTGAGCCGCTACGGCGTCCTCAACAAGTTCGCAGATTATATGGGCCGCGAGGATATGCATTTCCTGCACGCGCGGGGTGTCGGTCTCTGGGGCCAGGAAGGCCAGGCCGCAATGAGGCAATATGGAGCCGCCTTTCTTCCCGAAGAAACCTACTACCTGCATGCCCAGTTCCCGCGCCTTCACGGCCGCTTTAAGCACGTTCGGGCTGGAACCGGAGGTGGAGATAGCCAGGAGCAGGTCGCCGGGGCGGCCCAGCGCCTCTACCTGGCGCTCGAAAACGCGGTCGAAGCCGTAGTCGTTGCCGAGGCAGGTCAGGATGGAAGTATCCGTGCTTAGCGCGACGGCGGCGATAGCGCGGCGCTCTTTTTTAAAGCGGCCTACGAATTCCCCGGCTATATGCTGGCTGTCGGCCGCGGAGCCGCCGTTGCCGCAGATAAGGATCTTGCCTCCGGCGAGAGCCGTTTTAGCCATGGCCCCGGCAATGGCTTCTATGGCGGAATGGTCCGCCGCCAGAGCGGCGGCGGCTGCCTGGTGCTGCCTGATCGCGGAAAGTATTTTTTCTTGCATACGCTAGCCCTGCTTTATCAGCGTGCCGACTTTCTCTCCGGCCAGGGCTTTGCGTATATTGCCCGCCGTATGGAGGTTGAAGACCAGTATCGGGATATGGTTCTCCATGCAGAGCGTGAGAGCGCTGGCGTCCATGAACTTGAGACCCTTGTTTATGGCGGACATATAGGTAATGTCCTTGATGAGTTTCGCCTTGGCGTCTTTTTTGGGGTCGCCGGTGTATACTCCGTCCACCTGCGTGGCCTTGAAGATCACGTCGGCGTTTATCTCGGCTGCGCGCAGCGCGGCCGCGGTATCCGTAGTGAAATAGGGGTTGCCGGTGCCGCCGGCGAAAATGACTACGCGCTCTTTCTCCAGGTGGCGGAGCGCGCGGCGGCGGATGAAGGGCTCGGCCAGGCGGGAGATCTCGATGGCGGTCTGCACGCGGGTGGAGACCCCCTCGTGCTCGAGGGCGGACTGCAGCGCCATCGCGTTGATGATGGTGGCCAGCATGCCCATATTGTCGGAGGTGACGCGGTCTATCTTGCCGTGGCCGTCGCGGGCCCCGCGCCAGATATTGCCGCCGCCGATCACGATAGCCAGGCGCGTGCCGCGCTTCAGGCCCGAAGAGATCTCTTTAGCGATGTAGGTGAGGGAAGCGGGGCTGATCGAACGGCCGTCGCCGGGCGAGCCCAGCGCTTCCCCGGAGAGTTTCAGAAGCACGCTCTTGTACATAAGCCTCCCGTAAAACGATGCGAGTCGAGAACCGGAAATCGGGAACCGGGGAGGGGAGGGGATCAAAATTCCCGGCTCCCGCCCCCGGCTCCGGGCAATGCTATTCTATGCCGACCAGGAAGCAGCTGAAGCGGGTGACGGCGACATTGCCGCCCAGCTTCGTCCCCAGGTTCT
>CAZUQT010000193.1:0-717 GCA_964622585.1 uncultured Elusimicrobiaceae bacterium
TACCGATGACCCTGTTCTTGGGGAACTTGGAGGCCTGCAGGGCGACCTGGCACATCGCGTCAAGCGGGTTGCTGACGATTATAAGGATAGAGTCGGGAGAGTACTTTATCACCTGCTCGGTGACGCTCTTCACTATGGCCGCGTTGGTGTTCAAAAGGTCGTCGCGGCTCATTCCGGGCTTGCGCGGTATTCCGGCGGTTATAACCACGATATCGGAGCCGGCGGTGGATTCGTAGCTCGTCGCGCCGGTGACATTCGTGTCGTACCCGTAGATAGGGCCGGTCTGCATGATGTCCAGCGCCTTTCCGGCGGGCATGTTCTCGGTAGCCGGGATGTCCACAAGTACGATATCGGCCAGGTCTTTCTCCGCCAGGGCGCGAACGACCGATTCCCCTACGTGTCCGGCGCCTACTACTGTTACTTTTCTTCTGTTCATGTAGCCTCCATACCCTCAATATTGCTAAATTTCAATAATTTTACCATACTTGATTCGCCCGGACATATGACCTAGGGCAGTGTCTGTCTTGCTTTTGGTCAATGCGCCCCAAGGGCGCGGTTCCCCGCTGTTTCAGACACGGATCGTATTTCTTTCCCCCGTCAGGCGGCAGCAGCCGCCGCATTCTTCCTGGCGCCCATCTTCGCCTTCTCCTGCGCGTCCACCACCGCGATGGCGGCCATATTCACGATGTCGTTCACTTCGGCGTCGCGCTGCAGGAC
>CAZUQT010000193.1:727-6165 GCA_964622585.1 uncultured Elusimicrobiaceae bacterium
TGCCCATCAGGATGGGGCCTATGGCGGTGGCTCCGCCCAGCCGGCTCAGCAGCTTGTAGGCGATATTGCCCGCTTCCAGGTTGGGGAAGATCAGGACGTTCGCGCCGCCTTTCAGGGTGCTGAAAGGATAAGTGGTCTCTATGATCTCCGGGACCACCGCGGTATCGGCCTGCATTTCGCCGTCGATCATCAGCCCCGGGGCTTTCTGCCTTACTATCTCCACCGCGCGGCTGACCTTCGCCGACAGCGGGTGCGCCGTGCCCCCGAAGTTGGAGAAGGAGAGCATGGCCACCCTGGGCTCCACGCCGAAGCGCTTCGCCGTCTCCGCCGCCAGCAGGGCGATCTCCGCCAGGTCCTCGCTGTTCGGGTCGATGTTCACGGTGGTGTCGGCGAGGAAATAGATCTCCTTCTTCATGACGAGCATGTAAAGCCCGGAGACTTTCTTTATCCCCTCCTGCATCTTTATGACGCGCAGGGCGGGCCTGATGGTCTGCGGGTAATGGTCGGTCAGCCCTGAGACGAGGGCGTCCGCGTCCGCCATATGCACCATCATCGCGCCGAAGGCGTTCCTGTTGCCCATCATTATCTCTTCGGACCGGTGGAGCGTGGCGCCTTTCCTCTCGCGGATCTTGAAATACTCCGCGACGTACTTGGCCCGGGCCGGGAAGGTGGCCGGGTCGATGATCTCAATGCCTTCGATGGACATCCCGTGCTCGGCGATCAGCGCCTTTATCCGGGCCTCGTTGCCGAGGAGGATCGGCGCGGCTATCTTCTCGTCCACCAGCTCCTGCGCCGCGCGGAGGATCTTTTCCTCTTCCCCCTCGGGGAAGACGATCCGCTTCGGATTGCGCTGCGCCTTGCCTATCACGCTGCGCATCACTTCGCGCGCGCGGCCGAGGCGCTTCTCCAGCTGCAGGCGGTACAGGGCGATATCCACCGGCTTCTGGGCCACGCCGGTCTTCATTGCGGCTTCGGCGACGGCGGAGGCTTCCCAGATGAGCACGCGGGAATCGAAGGGTTTGGGGATTATATAGTCCCTGCCGAACTGGAGCTTCTGGCCGCCGTAGGCCTTCCTGACGGAATCCGGGACGTCCTCTTTTGCGAGCTTCGCCAGCGCGTACGTGGCCGCGAGCTTCATCTCGTCGTTGATCTGGGTGGCCCTCACGTCCAGCGCGCCCCTGAAGATGAAAGGGAAGCCGAGGACGTTATTGATCTGGTTCGGGTAGTCCGAGCGGCCGGAGGCCATGAGGAGGTCGCTCCTGGTGGCCACCGCCAGCTTGTATTCTATCTCCGGATTGGGGTTGGCCATCGCGAACACTATCGGGTCCTTGGCCATGGTAAGCAGCATCGCCGGCGTCAGGACGTCGGCTACGGAAAGGCCGAGGAACACGTCGGCGCCTTTCATGGCCTCCTCGAGCGTGCGGAGCTTCGTGTCCGCCGCGAACTTCTCCTTGTACTTGTTCATGCCCTCGGTGCGGCCTTTGTAGATCACGCCCTTGGTGTCGCACATTATTATGTTCTCTCTCTTCACTCCCAGCCTGACATAATGGTCGGCGCAGGAGAAACCGGCGGCGCCGGCCCCGTTCACCACCAGCCTGGCCTTGGCTATATCTTTGCCGACTATCTCCAGGGCGTTTATCAAACCCGCGCCGGAGATTATCGCGGTCCCGTGCTGGTCGTCGTGGAAGACCGGGATCTTCATGGTCTTTTTAAGCGTTTCTTCTATGTAGAAGCACTCGGGGGCCTTTATGTCCTCCAGGTTTATGCCGCCGAAAGTCGGCTCCAGCAGCTGGCAGGCGCGGATGATCTCGTCGGAGTTATGGCTGTCCATCTCCAGGTCGAAGACGTCTATATCCGCGAATCTTTTAAAGAGGATCCCTTTTCCTTCCATGACCGGCTTGCCGGCCGCGGCGCCGATGTCGCCGAGCCCGAGCACGGCGGTACCGTTGGAGACTACGGCCACCAAATTGCCTTTGGACGTGTACTTGTAAACGTCCTCCGGGTGAGCCTCTATCTCAAGGCAGGGGGTGGCCACGCCGGGGGTGTAGGCCAGGCTCAGGTCCCTTTGGGTAAAGCAGGGTTTTGTGGAGACGACTTCGATTTTTCCCGGGGTGGGAAAAGAGTGATAATCCAAAGCATCTTTTTTCGATATGCTCATAATTTATAGTGTTGCTTATGCCCGGGTCAGGCCTCAGTGAACACGATCTCCTTATTAGTCTTGGTTTTGCCGCGTACAGGCTCCGCGTACATGGTTTATCGCTTGTTTAAGGGTAACAAATTTAAAGCCGCTTTCACAGTTGCGCCGGGCGGTCAAAGATCCCTGCCGGTTATGGTTTTCAGGGCCGCTACGAAGAAAGTCCGCACGTGCGCGTCCCTGTCTTTGAGCGCGGCGGCCAGGGGCGCTACGGCCTTCTCGTCCTTCAGCTGTCCCAGCGCCACCGCCGCGGCTATCCTCACAAGGCTGTTCTTGTCTCCCAGCGCGGCGATCAGCGGCTCTACCGCGAGGGGGTCCATGATAAGCCCGAGCGCTTCCGCGGCCGCGAACCGGACCGTCAGGTTCTCGTCGGCAAGCGCCGCTATCAAAGGCTCGACGGCCTCGTTATCGCCTATGATGCCGAGGGCTCCGGCGGCGAGATAGCGGATATGGCCGCTCTCCTCCTTCAGGGCCCGCATCAGGGCCGGGATGGAAGGCGCGCCTATCCTTATCAGACCCGCTATCGCCGTCTTGCGGACCAGCGGACTGGGATCTTTTATCGCGGCGGCCAGGGGTTTGGCCGCGCGCGCGGCCTTCATATGGCTCAGGGCCGCGGCGGCTGAAACCCGGACGCTCTCGCTCGGGTCGCCAAGCGCGGCTACAAGGGGCTTCAGCGTCCCGGTGGTCTTCATTTTCCCGAGGGCGATCACCGCGAGGTTCCGCACTTCCGCGCTGGTGTCCTTGATAGCCCAGGCCAGCGGGCGCAGGGCCAGCTTTCCTTCGACGGACCCCAGCGCCAGGGCGGCGCATTTACGGACCTCTTCGTCCTGGTCCGAGAGAGCGTAGATCAGCGGGCCCGTAGCGGCCGGCCCTTTCAGCGCCCCAAGGGCCGTCACGGCGTAAGCCCGCACGCTGACGTCGGCGTCCTGCAGGGCCGTCACCAGGTGGCCGAGGGCGAGGGGATTGCGCATCTCCCCCAGCGCCAGCGCCGCCTTCTTTCTGACGGCGGGGTCCGGGTCTTTGAGCAAGGAGATCCACCACTCGATCCCCGGCTTTTCGTTTGTTGGCATAGTAGATTTCCCGCAATCCGTATAATACAATACTTGGCCGAGCCAAGCCAAAAGCGAAAGCCCGGGCGCTGCCCGGGCTTTCTGCCTGTACGCCGCGGCTTATTTATTCAGGACGCGCCGGAATTCCCTGGTGAGCGCCGGAACTATTTCGAAGACGTCGCCTACTATGCCGTAGGTGGCGACTTTGAAGATGGGCGCGTCGGGGTCCTTGTTGATGGCCACTATGACCTTGGAGGACTGCATGCCTATCAGGTGCTGGATCTGGCCCGAGATGCCGCAGGCGATATAGAGCTTGGGACAGACCGTCTTCCCGGTCTGGCCCACCTGGTGCGAATAAGGTATCCAGTCGGCGTCCACCGCGCTCCTGGAAGCGCCTACCGCGCCGCCCAGCGCTTTGGCCAGTTCGCCCACGAGCGCTACGCCCTCTTTCCCCCCCATCCCGCGGCCGGCGGAGACTATGATGTCGGCCTCGGACAGGTTCACGGTCTCGCCTATTTCCTCCACGATGTCCAGCAGCTTCGTGCGGGATTTGAAAACTTCCTCGGGGTAGCTCTTTTTTATAAGTTCGGCTTTGCGGGTCTTGTCTATGGCGGCCTCTTTCATTACCTTGTGCCGGACCGTGGCCATCTGGGGCCTGTGGTCTGGGGTGATGATGGTGGCCATGATATTACCGCCGAAGGCCGGGCGGGTCTGAAGAAGCAGGCGCTCTTTGGGGTCTATATCGAGCTCCGTGCAGTCGGCGGTGAGGCCGGCGTTGATCTTTATAGCGACGCGCGAGACCAGGCTCCTGCCTATGGTGGTGGCGCCGCAGAGTATGGCTTCCGGCTTGTACTCCTCCGCGAGCCGCACGAACACCTCGGTGTACGGGTCGTCCTGGTATGACTTCAGGGCCGGATGGTCGATCAGGTAAACTTTGTCCGCGCCGCGGTGGGAAAGCTCCTCCACCCCGGCGTCGACGCCGCTGCCGAGCAGGACGGCGCAGAGCTTCACTCCGAGCTTGTCGGCCAGCTTGCGGCCCTCGCCCAGGAGCTCGAAAGAAATAGACTGGATGACGCCTTTCTTCTGCTCGCAGAAAACCCAGACGTCCTTGTAGCCGGACAGGTCCTTCTTCGGGCCGCCGTCCTTCTTTATCTCTATAGCGGCGAATTTGCAGACTTCGACGCAGGCGCCGCAGAGCGTGCATTTGGCCATGTCGATGACGGCCTTTTTATTGGCCATGTGTATGGCGCCGAAGGGACAGCTCTTCACGCAAAGCGTGCAGCCGGTGCATTTGTCGAGGAGGATGGTGATGGAAGCCATTAGATTACGATGTCCTTGAGAAGTTCCGCGAGCTCCGCGGCGATGTCAGCCGTGTCGCCCTGAAGCATTTCCCCGCCCTTCCTGGGCTCGGGCGTGAAGATCTTTACGACCCGCGTCGGGGAGCCGTCCAGGCCGAGCGCGGCCGGGTCGGCCTCGATGTCTTCAGCCGTCCATTTGAGGGGCTTGGCCGACTTCGCCCGCATAAGGCCTTTCAGCGACGGCATGCGCGGCGTGTTCAGCTCTTTGACGACGGTAAAGAGGCAGGGCAGCGGGGTTTCGATCACGTCGTAACCCTCCTCCGTCATGCGCTCGACTTTGGCCTTATCGGCGGAGATCTCCTCTATCTTTTTTACGTAGGTGACCTGGGGGATGTCCAGGTGGGCCGAGATGCCGGGGCCTACCTGCGCGGTGTCCCCGTCGGAGGCCTGCTTGCCGCAGAGGATGACGTCGAAGTCGCCGATCTTCCGGATGGCGGCGGCGAGGGTATAGCTGGTGGCCCAGGTGTCCGAGCCGGCGAACTTGCGGTCGCTTACCAGCACGGCCTCGTCGCAGCCCAGCGAGATGGCTTCCCTGAGGGCGTTCTCGGCCTGGGGCGGGCCCATGGTCAGGACGGTGACCTTTCCGCCGCAGCGCTCTTTGAGGCGTACGGCTTCCTCTATCGCGTAAGCGTCGAAAGGGTTTATGACGCTCTCGACCCCCTCGCGGATAAGGGTGTTGGTGACCGGGTCTATCCTGACGTCGGTGGTGTTGGGGACCTGTTTGATGCAGACGATTATGTTCATGAGATTTGCTCTGTGTTTGGGGCCGGCCGGTGTTTTGCCCCGCGAACCCTGGAAGATGGAAACCCTTGCGTCGGTTTCCCCCCGCCAGGCGGG
>CAZUQT010000194.1:0-6159 GCA_964622585.1 uncultured Elusimicrobiaceae bacterium
TTTTACGGGAGAAGCGCGCTACGTTCACCATGCAGGGGCTGTCGTCCATGACCACCATGCCGCCGGAGCCCATGATCGCGCCGGTGGCGTTAAGGGAATCGTAATCGATGGGGGTGTCGAGCAGGCTTTCAGGGATGCAGCCTCCGGAGGGGCCGCCCATCTGCACCGCTTTGAACTTCCTGCCCTCGGGAACGCCGCCGCCTACGTCGTTGATGACTTCACGCAGCGTAAGGCCCATCGGTACTTCCACCAGGCCGCCGCGGACTATTTTGCCCGCAAGCGCGAAAACCTTGGTGCCCTTGCTCTTTTCGGTGCCGTATTTATTAAAGGCGGCCGCGCCGTTAGCGAGTATCCACGGCACGCTGGCCAGGGTCTCGACATTGTTGATAGTAGTGGAATGGCCGAAGATGCCGCTCTGGACAGGATAAGGCGGCCTTATACGCGGCATGCCGCGCTTGCCCTCTACGGAAGCTATCAGCGCCGTTTCCTCGCCGCAGACGAAAGCGCCGGCGCCTTCCTTGAGGTAGGCGGTGAAGGAAAAACCCGTGCCGAGGATATTGTCTCCGAGCAAACCTTTCGCCTTGGCCTGCTCTATCGCGCGGGTAATTCGGCGCACGGCAAGGGGGTATTCGGCGCGCACATAAAAAACGCCTTTGTTCGCGCCCACGGCGTAAGCCGAAAGCATAAGGCCTTCGAGGACGGCGTGCGGGTCGCTTTCAAGCACGCTGCGGTCCATGAAAGCGCCGGGGTCTCCCTCGTCGCCGTTGCAGACCACGTACTTCTCGGCGTCCTTTACGGCCGAGGCGTATTTCCACTTGGTCCCGGTAGGGAAGCCTGCGCCGCCGCGGCCGCGCAGGCCGGAGGCTGAAATTTCTGAAACCACCTGCTCCGGCTGAAGAGCGGTCAGTGCCCTGCGCAGGGCGGCGTAACCGCCGGCTTTCTCGTAGGCCTCTATGGAGTCGGGGTCGATGACGCCGCAATTCCTGAGCACTATCCGCTGCTGCTTGGCGTAATAGGGGTGCTTGTGCACGGGTTTTTCGGGGGAAATTATCAGGTTTTCCACGGCGGGCCTGCCGTTAATAACGTGTTCTTCGAGTATGCGGCCGGCGGCCTCCGGGGTTACCTTCGCGTAGAAATAGGAGTTCCCAGACTGCACCACTTCCAAAAGTGGCTCCTCGTGGCACATTCCGTTGCAGCCGGTGGACAGAACTTCGAGGGCCAGTCCTCTCTCCCGGACCTTGGCGGTTATCGCGGCCAGGGTTTTCCTGGCCCCCGCCGCTACGCCGCATGAGCCCATGCCGAGGCGTAAAAGGGTTATCCCGGGCGCCGGCTTCAGGGCGGCGGGGCTTTCCTTGGCGCTTTCGCCGGCTTTGTCCGCCCCCTGGCTCCCGGCCGCGCGCCTGTCTTTGACTATCCGCTTGATCTTGTCGGAGTTTATCCCGCCGTAGGTTTCATCCTGTATCATTACCACGGGGGCCAGGCTGCAGCAGCCCAGGCAGGCCACATCCTCGACGGAGAATTCGCCGTCCCTGGTGGTCTGGCCGTGGCCGATACCGAGGTCTTCTTTAAGGGCGTAGCTTACTTTGTCGGCGCCGGAGACATGGCAGGCGGTTCCGTGGCAGACCTTGATGTGCTGTTTGCCTACCGGGGTGGTCCTGAACTGCGCGTAAAACGAGTAGACGGCTATTATCTCTGCGGGGGCTACTCCGAGTTTCTCGGCCAGGCGCTCGACGGCCGGTTTCGGCAGGTAGCCTAAATGGTTCTGTATGCACTGCAGGAGGGGGATAAGCGAGCCTTTTTTGTCCCCGTGTTTCGCTACTATAGAATCAACTTCCTTTATAATGGCTTTGGTGTCCATAAAAAAGCAGTCCTTAAATTCGCGCGCCGGTTGCCGCGCAGCCTTATCTTTGTGTCGATTAATTATACTAAAAAGACGTATTACCCTAATTTTGAACTGGCGGCGGATCGGCGCAAACTGCCGGAAATTGCGGCGCTCGGGCATCGAGGCGCCTTGACAGTTCCCGCTTACAGTCATATGATAGCCCTAGGTATCCGGGTATCCCGGAACTACAGCCGTAATAAGGGGGGAAATCATGAAATCAGCATTTAAAACAGTTCTTCTGGCCGCCGCCGCCGGGCTCTTCTCGGCCGGAGGGGCCTTCAGCGCCGATAAGTACGTGATAGACACCGCGCATTCCAATATCGGCTTTTCAGTAAAACATCTCGGCATCAGCAAGGTAAAGGGGAAATTCAACGTTTTCTCCGGGTTCATCATGGCGGATGAAAAGAACCTCGCTAACTGCTCCGTGGAAGTCGAGATCAGGGCGGACAGCATCAGCACCGACAATGAGAAGCGGGACGCCCACCTCAAGACCGCCGATTTCTTCGACGTCGAAAAATTCCCGGCGCTGACCTTCAAGAGCAAACAGGTGAAAAAGACCAAGGGCGGCTATACCGCGACCGGGACCTTCACTATGCACGGGGTTTCCAGGGAAATAAGCATACCTTTTACCATGGAGAAAGCCACCGACCCCTGGAAGAAAATGCGCATCGGCATCGAAGCCGGCCTGTCCCTGAACCGCAAGGATTACGGGATAAACTGGAGCAACCTGATGGACAACGGCGGCCTCGTCGTAAACAACGACGTGAAGATAGAGCTCGCCGTCGAAGCCGTAAAGGAATAAGCCGCCCTTATTCAATAGCCGGGCCGCGGCGGCAGACAGCCGAACGGACCCGGACAGCGCCCGCGCCGGACTTTGTCAGGGCGCGGGCGCTGTTACCTGATCAACGAAACCCTCAGCTCTCCCTCATAGGAGAATCCGCCGCGATATTAGAATAACTAATAGTTGCATAATAAGAATTTATTGGCCGCGTCCGATACCTGCATGATATCCTAACAGTAGTTCTTCAGGAGGAATGCTCATGCCACTAGAACAGAAAGTAAAATACGAAAGCGATTGCGACAAAGAGTTCGCCGGCTGGGTCACCAGCCAGACCGGCGGCGAGAACCTGCGCCACTGTATCCAGTGCGGGCTCTGCAGCGCCACCTGCCCCCTTTCCATATATATGGACTATACGCCGCGCAGGCTTATCAACCTCGCCCGGGAAGGCTTCAAGAAAGAAGTTTTAAGCTCGTTCACCGTCTGGCTCTGCGCCAGCTGCTACGCCTGCCGCATGGAATGCCCGAAAGAGATAAAAGTCACCGACATCATGTACATGCTCAAGCGCAAAGCCATAGAGGAAGGCGTGTACCCGCGCCGCTTCCCCATCCCGGTCCTGGCCCGCGAATTCGGCAGGATGATCTTCATGTTCGGGCGCATCAACGAGACGCTGCTCGTCACCGACCTGTTCCTCCGCACCAACTGGTTCAAGTTCCTCAGCATGACGGGGCTCGGCTTCAACCTGATGCGCACAGGGCGCATGTCGCTCCTCCCCGATACGATAAAGCGTAAAGGTGAACTGCGCAAGGTCCTGGACGCAATAGACGCCGA
This sequence comes from uncultured Elusimicrobiaceae bacterium, assembly GCA_964622585.1. Taxonomy (GTDB): domain Bacteria; phylum Elusimicrobiota; class Elusimicrobia; order Elusimicrobiales; family UBA9959; genus UBA9959. The sequence goes on from CAZUQT010000194.1 coordinate 3,492, forward strand.
AGAGAAGAAGGAGGCAGTGAAATGAAATACCAATATTTCCCCGGCTGTTCGCTTAAAGGCATGGGCAAGGCCTACGAAGAATCTTTCCTGGCCGTATCGCGCGCTCTCGGCCTGGAGATCAATGAGCTGGAAGACTGGAACTGCTGCGGCGCGACGGCCTATATGTCCATCGACGAAACAAAATCCTACGCGCTGGCCGGGCGCAACCTGGCCATAGCCGAGAGGAGCGCCTCCGACGTCATCGCCCCGTGCAGCGCCTGCTACCTGGTGCTCAATAAAACCATACACGGGATGAGCGAGAAGCCGGATCTGCGCGGCAAGGTGAGCCGGGCGCTGAAAGCAGGCGGGCTGGAGTATAAAGGCACGGCCAAAGTGCGCCACCCCCTGGACGTACTGATGAACGACGTCGGCCTGGATGAGATAAAAAAGCGCGTCAAGGCGCCGCTGGCCGGCATGAAGCTGGCTCCTTACTACGGCTGCCAGATAGTGCGCCCTTACGCCACTTTTGACGACCAGCGCGACCCTGTGTTCATGGACAAGCTTATCACGGCGTCCGGCGCCGAAAGCGTGGACTGGCCGCTCAAGACCCGCTGCTGCGGCGGCAGCCTCACCGGCACCGTGCCGGAGGCCGGGCTGCGCCTCGCCTACATCATCCTGAAGGAAGCCAAAAAACGCGGGGCCCAGGCTATCGTCACCCCCTGCCCGCTCTGCCAGTTCAACCTGGACGGCTACCAGGACCAGATAGCCGCCAAATACGAAAGAATAGATATGCCCGTGCTTTACTTCACGCAGGTGCTCGGCCTCGCAATGGGCCTGAGCGCTTCCGAACTTGGGATAAAGCGCGGGATTATTTCCGCCGAAGCCGTTCTGGCGGGGAGGTAACTTATGTCAGACAATAAAAAGAAACAGGCTGATCTGCCCCGCGTCGGGTTCTATATCTGCCACTGCGGCAGCAATATAGCCGGGACGATAGATGTCGTGGAAGTGTCAAAATACGTGGCCGGCCTGCCCGGCGTGGCGGTGTCGCGCGAGTACAAATATATGTGCTCCGACCCCGGCCAGGAGATGATAGCGCAGGATATCAAGGACCACAAGCTGGAGCGCCTCGTTGTGGCGGCCTGCTCGCCCAACCTGCACGAGGAAACTTTCCGCAAAGCGGCGGCCAAAGGGGGCCTGAACCCCTTCTTCTTCCAGATGGTGAATATCAGGGAGCATGCCTCCTGGGTGCACACCGACAAGGGGGCCGCAACGCAGAAGGCGATGGACCTGGCCCGCGCGGCCGTAGCGCGCGTGCGGCATCACCAATCGCTGGAGAAGAAGCGCGTGCCCGTGGACCCGAACGTTCTCGTCGTGGGCGGCGGCATAGCCGGCATCCACGCGGCGCTGACCCTGGCGAACGCGGGCAAAAAAGTGACGCTGGTGGAGCGCGAAGCCACCATCGGCGGCCACATGGCGCTGTTCGACAAGACCTTCCCCACGCTCGACTGCGCGGCCTGCATCCTGACGCCGAAGATGTCCGCCGTCAAGTCTCATCCCAATATAAAGCTCTGGACCTACTCCGAAGTCGAGAAGGTTGAAGGTTATGTGGGCAATTACAAGGTAAAGGTGAAACGCAAGCCGCGCTATGTGAACGAGGACCTCTGCGTGGGCTGCATGGAGTGCATAGACGCCTGCGTCTTTAAAGAGGCCAAATTCCCCGACAAGTTCAACCAGGGGCTCGGCAAGCGCAAGCCGGTCTACATCGACTTCCCGCAGGCCACTCCTAAAGTGGTCCTGCTCGACCCGCAGACCTGCATCCAGCTCAAGACCGGGAAATGCAAAAAATCCTGCGCCGAAGTCTGCGACCGCAAAGCCTTCGACTTCGAACAGAAAGAGAAGTTCGAGGAGATCCAGGTCGGCGCGATAGTGCTGGCCACCGGCTTCAAAGCCTACGACGCGAAGCGCGACCACCAGTACGGCTACGGCCGCTACCCTGGCGTCTACACCGCGCTGGAGATAGAGCGACTGGTGAATGCCTCCGGCCCCACTTCGGGCGAGGTGGTCCTGCGCGACGGGAAGAAGCCGAAGGCCGTGGGGATAGTCCACTGCGTAGGCTCGCGCGACGCGAAGAGCAATAAATGGTGCTCGCGCGTCTGCTGCATGTATTCGCTGAAGCTCGCGCACCTCATCAAGGAGCATTCAGACGCCGAAGTCTATAACTTCTACATCGATATGCGCACTCCGGGCAAGGGCTACGAGGAATTCTACGACAAGCTGCTCAGCGAGGGCGTGCACTTTATCCGGGGCCGGGTGTCCGACGTCACGGACTGGGCCATGACGCCTGAGGAGGAAGGCCGGCTGATCATGAGGGTGGAAGATACCCTGGCCGGCTTCGTACGGCGCATCCCGGTCGACATGGTGGTGCTTTCGACGGGCCTGGAGCCGCAGCACGACGCGCAGGAAGTGCGCCGCCGCTTCAACATCGGCTGCGGCAGCGAGGGCTTCTTCCAGGAGCGGCATCCGAAGCTGGCCCCGGTGAACACCTTCACCGACGGGATCTATATCGCCGGGGCCTGCCAGGCGCCGCGCGATATCCCCGACACCGTGGCGCAGGCGGGAGCGGCCGCGGCGGAAGCGCTGGCCCTGATAGACGCGGGCTTCGTGGAACTGGAGCCCAATACCTCGCACG
>CAZUQT010000195.1:0-3049 GCA_964622585.1 uncultured Elusimicrobiaceae bacterium
GCGGCCACTGCATCCCGCTGGACCCGCATTATTTGGGCTGGAAAATGAAGACGCTCAACTTCGAGCCGCGCTTCATCGAGCTGGCCGGCGCTATAAATTCCGCCATGCCCGACCATGTGGTGACGCGCCTGGGCGAGATCCTCAACACCCGCGGCAAAGCCCTGAGCAGGTCCAAAATATTGATGATAGGCATGTCCTATAAGCCGGACATTTCCGATTCCCGCGAAAGCCCGGCCCGCGACGTGCTGACTCTCCTGGAGAAAACCGGGGCGAAAGCCGATTATTACGACCCCTATGTCGCCGAGACGGACCTGGAAGGGGAGACGCGCCGCTCGAAGAAAGACGCGCTGAAAAAAATAAAGTTTTACGACTGCGTGATGATAGTGACCCCGCATTCCTGCATCGATTACGCAGAGATAGTTAAAAAAGCCCGGCTTGTTTTCGACACCAGGAACGCCACCAAAGGCCTGAAAGGAAAGAACCTCTTCCGACTATGACAGAAACGCAGGACCCGAAACAGCTCTGGTTTAATTTTCTTAAAGTCTTCACCCGCGCGCTGGTGCAGATAAACCTTTATAAACCGGACCATCCCCAGGTCAAGCAGGCGCTTATCGAAGGAAAGGCGCTGCTCGAGCAGATCTCGGCTTCGCTGGACGGCGCCGAATTCTCGATGACGCTGGATAACGACAAGCTGCTTATAAACAGCACGCCGCTGATCGCCTCGGACAAGCTGCCCAATTCTCTGAGGAACCTGTTCACGAAGTCCCGCATACAGACCGTAACTTTCACCCGGGGCGTTTCCGAGGAAGACCTGCTGGCCCTCTGCCAGGTGCAGGCCTACAAAGGCGAAGCCAAAACTTTCCTTAAAGAGCGGGGTATCGAAAGGATAACCCTCAGCGAAGCCGTTTACGCCAAGGTGGACCTGAACCAGCCGCAATCCGGCGCCGGGCCCGGCGGCGGACAGGGCGGCGGTCCGGGAGCAGGAGCCGGGGCAGGAGCCGGGACGGGAACCGGGGCAGGAGCCGGGACGGGAACCGGAGCTGGAGCCGGAGCAGGAGCTGGAGCCGGAGCAGGAGCTGGAGCCGGAACCGGACACGGAACCGCCGCAAGTCCGGAAACAGCTCAGCAGACGCAGCAGGCCGCGGCGACATCCGGGAACGTAGCGGGACAGATCTCGGACCTGGGCTTTGAAGCGGCCATCGGGACCGTAATAGCCCGCAGCACCGCCGACCCTGAAGAACAGCGCCGGATAATGGATATTCTCGCCGCCAAGCTCAAGAAGGAAATAGAAGACAGCGTTAACAAGGCCCTTGTCGGGATCCGCGGCGAAAAGAAGAGAGTAGAGAACGACATGGTTCGCGCCGAGACCGTGATGACCAACATGGCGGACGGCGTCGTGGTCGTAGACAAGAACGGCAATATTTTAATGATGAACCCGCAGGCGGAGGCCATTTCCGGCAGGCCCCTGTCCGAGCTTTCCGGCAAAAAAATAATGGACCTGTCCCAGCTGGAAAGCCAGGTGGTCTCCCTGGCCAAAGAGATAAAATCGGACGACAAGGCGGATATCTCTAAAGAGCTGGAAAAGGGCGGGTCGGCCGCCCTGGCTGAAACGGTAAAAAAAGCCACCGCGATAATCCAGAACGAAGACGGAAAGATAGTGGGTACGGTCTCTATCCCCACGGACGCCGCCAAGCTGAAACAGGTAGAAGCGATGCAGCAGGAATTCATAGCCAATATGACCCACGAGCTGCGCTCCCCGCTTACCTCGATAAAAGCCGCGCTGGAACTTATGAGCCGGGACGTGGCGAAAGAGGATGCCGGCCGGGGGATCCTGAACACCGCCATCCGCAATACCGAGCGCCTGAACTCGATAATTACCGACATCCTTGATTTTTCGAAGCTCCAGTCGGGCAAACTGATCTTCCACAAGGAGAGCGCCGACGCCTCCGAAGTGGCGAAAGAGGCCGTCGAGTCTATGAAGGCCTGGGCCACCTCCAAAGGCGTGAACCTCACCGTCGCCTGCGAGCCCGGGGTGCAGAATATTTACGCCGACAAGCGCCGCACCGTGCAGGTGCTTATCAACCTCATCTCCAACTCAATAAAGTTCACCCCCCAGGGCGGGAGCATAGAGGTCTCGGCCGACGCCGGCAAGGAGGCCCTGAGCGGCTATTCTTTCCTCTCGGTCAAAGACAGCGGCTGCGGCATCAAGAAAGAGGACCAGGCCAAAGTCTTCGAAAAGTTCGTGCAGGTGGCCGCCGGCGAAAAAGTGGGCGGGACCGGTCTTGGCCTTTCTATTACCAAGGCTATGGTCATAATGCAGGGAGGAAGGATAACCCTCGAAAGCGAGCCCGGACGCGGAACCACTTTCCGGGTCGCGATGCCTATCTACCGCGGCCAGTCGGAGGAGCCGGTTTTCGAGCAGACCCCCGAGCTCAAGGAAGAAGAAAAGTCCTGGTGGAGAAAACTGATGGGGATATGAGTAATCATTGTTATCCCCCCCATATAAATTATAAAATAGTACTTCAGTCGTTTGTTTCAGCACTGCCTAGGTTCTGCGCCCGTATCTCAACGGATAGAGTCCCGCCCTGCGAAGGCGGTTGTACAGGTTCGATTCCTGTCGGGCGCACCAAATTTAACCACAAACCCTTCCAGGAATCTTATGGCCGACCATAAAGAAGAACAAAAAAAGCAGGAAACCGCCACCGGCCGCTATGTCTATGACAAAAAGCTGGGCAAGGTGGTCAAAGTTTCTGACGAAGTCCCCGGCCTGAAGAAAGGCTCCTCCTCTTCCGAAGGCGGCTGCCCCATAAATCCCGGCGGCCACAAGTGCAACGGCTGCTGCGGGCATTGATCCGACATGTTCAAGACGAACGAATATTTCGACGGCAAGGTCAAATCGATAGCCTTCACCTCCGGCACCGGCCCCGCCACCACCGGCGTGATGGCCCCCGGCGACTACGAGTTCGGCACCGGCAAGAAAGAGATCATGACCGTCACCAGCGGCAAACTGACCGTGAAGCTGCCAGGAGAGACCGCCTGGAAGGATTTT
>CAZUQT010000195.1:3059-6141 GCA_964622585.1 uncultured Elusimicrobiaceae bacterium
ACGCCCTTTGCATCGAGCCTTTCTTTTGGCGCTCCCGGTACCTTTTCTTTTCCCTTCCAGAATGGAGGCCCTCGATGCTGACCGTCAACGAGTATTTCCAAGGCAATGTGAAGTCCATCGGGTTTGCCGCGGAAGGCGCTCAGGGAGTTCCCGGAAAAACCACCGTCGGAGCCATGGCCCCCGGCGAGTATGAGTTCGGCACCAATTGCGTCGAAGTCATGAAAGTCATTGCGGGAAAGCTGACCGTCAAGCTCCCCGGTGAGACCGCTTGGAAGGACTTTGGTCCCGGTGCCGAGTTCCGGGTGGCGGCCAACGCCAAATTCCAGCTGAAAGTCTCCGAAGACACCGCCTACCTCTGCCTCTACGTGGATTGAGCTTTCCGGCGATAAAAAAGCCCCGGCAGCTGCCAGGGGCTTTTTTATTCGCGCGGCGCGCCGGCTATTCGTCCATCTCTCCCAGTTTCACGGTTATGCCTTTCGTCTTCAGCATGGCCGCGAAGGCCGGCTTGTCCACGCACTTCATGTAAGCCTCCTGCGGCTCCACCTGATTATCGCACACTAATTTAAAAAGCGCGTCGTTCAGCAGGACCATGCCCTGCTTCTTTCCGGTCTGCATGATCGAAGGGATCTGGAAGATCTTCCCTTCGCGTATCAGATTGGAGATGGCGCTTGTAACGAACAGGGTTTCCATGGCCGCCACGCGCCCCCCGCCGATCTTTTTGCAGAGCGTCTGGGCCACGACGCCTTTCAGCGAGGTGGAGAGCATGGTCCTTATCTGGCTCTGCCTGTCCGCGGGGAACTGGTCTATGATACGGTCCACCGTGGAAGCGGCCGTCGTGGTGTGGAGCGTGCCGAAGACGAGGTGGCCGGTCTCGGCGGTCTCGATGGCTATCGCGATAGTCTCAAGGTCGCGCATTTCTCCCACAAGCACTATATCCGGGTCCTCGCGCAGCGCGGCGCGCAAAGCCTGCGAGAAAGACTTGGTGTGCACGTGCACCTCGCGCTGGTTTATGAGGCAGTTCTTCTTCTGGTGGACGAATTCTATCGGGTCCTCGATGGTGATGATATGGTCCTTGCGGTGGCGGTTGATATAGTCCACCATCGCGCAGAGCGTGGTGGATTTGCCGGACCCGGTGGGCCCGGTCACCAGCACCAGCCCCTTGGTAAGGAAACAGAGGTCGAGCACTTCCTTGGAGAGGCCGAGCTTTTCGGCGGTAACTATCTCCATGGGGATCTGCCTCAGCACCGCCCCCATGCCGTACCTGTCCTTGAACACGTTCACGCGGAAGCGGGCCAGGCCGAGGATCTCATGGGCGAAGTCGGTGTCGTGGATCTCGTCGAACTGCGCGGAGTTGTGCGGAGGCATGATCTCGGCGAGCAGGGTGCACATATGGTCCTGCTTCACGACTTCCTCGTCGGCAAGCTCCTTCATATCCCCGTGGAGCCGCACCATCGGCTTATGGCCGGAGGTGAGGTGGAGGTCGGAGGAGTTCATCTTGAACATCTTCCGGAGCAGCCTGTTTATCTCCGGCTCGTCGGAGGGCGGGATCTCGGGAGCGCAGGTATAGCCCGACACGGACGCTTTGGACGCGCCGTTCGCCAGGGTTATTTTAGCGCCCGCCTGGGCGCCTTCCGGCGCGTAGTCCACGGCCACGGTCCTGCCTCCGAAAGTGTATTCGAAGCTCGCGGGCTTATGCTGGGCTACCACAGCCTTGCTGTCCGCGGGCGCTATTTCCTGCAGGAGATTGCTCAACTGCAGCGCTGAAACCAGCTGGTTGAACATGGCGGTGGCCCCGGCGTCGGTCTTCAGCATCGGCGCCTTGCCCGCCTCCAGGATTATCTCCTGGTTCGTCTGGATCTTTTCAATAAGCTTGTCTAATTGTGCCATATGCCCCCTATGCCCCCTATGTCGATAATTCAGTATGCGCGGCGGCTAACCGCCGGAATAAATGTACGAAATAGCCACCCTGTCCCCGTCTTCGAGCGCTTCCCCCGCGGCGGCGGCCTTGCCGTTGCGGGTGATTATGGTGGCCCGCTTCTTGTCTATTTTCACGTGAGCCGAGAGCTCGGCCGCCGTCATGGTCCCGGGAAAAGTCAGCTCTTTCTCGCTGAACCCCGCCTCGTAAATGAGCGGGCCTATAAGTTTGACCGTGATTTTCATAAAAGTCCGCGGCTTTGCGTGAGCCTGAAAGAGTTACCCCTTCGGTGTATTTTACCAATAATAACAAAAAGCGGCGGGTCTTAGCGCAGTTTTTTTGACCGCAGGTAGGCCGCAAGCTCACCGGGATAGTCGGTAATTATCGCGTCCACTCCCGCGGCGATGGCGGCGTCCCATTCTTTGGGCGTGTTCAGCGTCCACGGGGCCACTTTTATCCCTGCCGCCTGGGCTTCCCTGACCGACTCCGGAGTCATCCAATCGGCGTTGGGGCTCCAGATATCCGCCCCGGCGCTCTTGAGGGCTGGCACTATGTCCACCAGCTCCTCGTAGGTCAGCTGGGAGGTGCGTATCGCCGGGGCTATTTTTTTTATTTCCTTAAGAGTGCGGACGTCGAAAGACTGCACTATGACGCGTTTTTCCATGCCGTTCTTCCTGACGGCGTCCGCCACCAGTTTCGCGAACTCCGCCGGGGAGGGCGAGAGCTCCGGCTCGGCGGGAAAGATCTTGGTCTCGATATTAAACTCGACTTTGCCGGCGGCCTCGTAGCCGGAGGCTTTTACCAGCGCGAAGACCTCGTCCAGCGTGGGAATGCGCGCGCCCGGGGCGGGAACTTGCCGCGGGAACCTTGGATTAGGCAGCGAGCCGCAGTCGTATTTTTTCACCTCGGCCAGGGTCAGGGAGCGGAGAGGCACCGGTTTTTCGAGCTTCTCTCCTCCGAGTCCTAGACAGCGCTCCGGGGTTATCCTGGGCTCGTGGGAAATAACTATCACATTATCTTTCGTCACGCCCATGTCCATTTCAAGCACATCGGCCCCGGCCGCGAGCGCCGCTTTGAAAGCGGGGATGGTGTTTTCCGGCGCAGTGCCGCGGCTGCCGCGGTGGCCGTGCACGGCTATGGGCCCGGTTTCGGCGGATAAGCCCGGAA
>CAZUQT010000196.1:0-6083 GCA_964622585.1 uncultured Elusimicrobiaceae bacterium
TGGCGCAGGCGCCGGTGATGCGCCGGGAAAGCATTTTGCCGGTGTCGGTGCAGAAAGTTTTCACGATCTGCTGCTGCTTGTAGTCCACCAGGTCGATGTGCTCGGCGCACAGCCTGCAGACCTTGCGGCGCGGGGCGAAGCGTCCGCGGCCGGGACCGCCGGGGCGGCGGGGCCCATCGGACGGGCGGTGCATGGGCGCGCCCATGGGCCGGGGGGCCGCAGCGGCGGCGGGCTGAACTGGGGGAGTGGTTTCGTTGTTTTCCATATAATGTTTGCTCCTGCTTTATCGTTAAAACGGTACTTCTTCTATGCCGGAAACGTCGCTTTTAGGCTCCGGTTCGGCGTGGACTTCTTCATGCTCGTGGACGGCCGCTTCGCCGCCTTCCGCGGCGCCCGCGTCGTGGGTCAGCAATTGCACCCTGCGGGCTGTCACTTTCATCTCTTTCCGCTTCTGACCGGTCTTATCGGTATATTCCGAAGCGGTCAGGCGTCCCTCGATTATTACGGGACTGCCCTTCTTAAGCTTTTCTTTGCAGCGCTCGGCGGCCTGGCCCCAGACGGTGACGGACACGAAAGTGGTATCGTCCTTCCATTCGCCCGTTGCGGGGTCCTTAAAGCGGCGGTTCACCGCCACTGAAAAAGAACTAACCCCAAGGGCCTTCTGAGTGAAGCGCAGATCGGGGTCGCGCGTCAGCCTGCCTGAGATCAAAACCTGGTTCAACTCCGGGACCCGTATATCCATATTTCACCCGCTAGGGTTATTTAGGCTTTCTTTACGGGTTCCGCGTTCGCCTTGATCATCATCGAGCGAAGGACGGTTTCCTGCAGCTTCAGGCTGTGAGTGATGCCCTTAACGCTGGCGGGAACGGCCTTAACCTTCATATAGACGTAAAAGCCGTCGCGGTTCTTGCCCACGGCGTGGGAGAACTTCTTGCGGCCCAGGCGGTCTTCCGCAAGAACCTCGCCTTTCTCGTCGGTGAGGATCTTTTTGGCTTTTTCCACGGCTTCGCCGACTTCAGCGTCGGTAAGCTGGGGATTTATAATCAACATTAACTCATAGGTAGTCATAGTAGATTAAGGATAGCAAATTAGCGGAGCCTGTTCAAGATAAGAATTTGTTCCCTGGAAGCACCCGTGAAAGGGCGCCCGCGGAAATCTCCGTACCTGGCGGCCAGTTTAAAACCGTTATAATGGACTAAAGCAAGCAGTTCCTCAGGGTAAAAACACCGCAAATTAAGGCTTTTTTTGACCGTTTTACCGGTCTTTTCGCTCCTGTAATGCCAGGTAATGCGGGAAACCTGGGCCTTCCTGTCATAAGAGTAGGTTTCGTTCACAAGAACCTTCCCCCCTCCGGCCGGATTATCATAGTAAGCCACCGGAAGCATTTCCTCCGGGTCGCGGACCAGGCAGCGCGGGTCGGGGTTGAAAACGTCGAAAATGAACCGCCCGCCGGGGGCCAGATGCCTGGAGACGGAGGCGAAAAGCCCTTCCAGGTCGCCGCGGCCGCCTAAATGCTGGAGGGAATGGAAGGCCATGAAAATAAGCTTGAATTTCTTCCCGAGGCTGAATTTACGGGCGTCCCCGCGCAGGAAATGGATCTTTAAGCCGGCCGCGGCGGCCTTTGCTTTGGCCCGCTCAAGCATCGGGGCGGCCAAATCCAGCCCGGTTATGTTTATTCCTTCCTTCTTTAAAGGGATGGTCAGGCGGCCGGTGCCGCAAGCGAGCTCCAGGACCGGGCCGCGGGCTTTTTTAGCCTCGGCCAGGTAAAATTTGAGGTCATTATGGACGGGCGCGTTGAAAGCGTCATACTGCAGGCCATCCCAGTAAACCTCGGAGCCATCCGCTATTCTCGCTTTCACCATAAGGTATTTTACCATTTAAGACCAGGGAAACGGGGGCCGCGGGGACCGGATAAGAAAAACCGGGTTGCGTGGAGCGTAGCTCCACTTTCTTGCCCGCCGGTTGCATAGCCCGGCGGGCGAATACCGAGTGAGGGCACGGTGTGCCCGAACGTGTTTTTCGTTCCGGCCCCCGCGCCCCCCCCCGCCATCAAGCTATGATTATTTTTCCTGAGTTCGGCACTTGCTATAATTTACCCGATGTTTAAAGAGATAAATTTCAAGGCCCTGCTTTCACCGGCGCTTATCGCGCTGACGGCTTTCCTGGCTTTCGGGCTTACGCTGAAGGTGGGGTTCCTGTGGGACGACCACCGGATGATAGAGCAGAACCCGCATATCTCCTTTAGCGCCGCCAACCTGGCCGGCGCCTTCAAAGGAGACCCCTTTTTCCAGGGGCAGAATTACTACCGCCCGCTGCTGACGGCCATCAACATGGCCGACTTCGCGCTCTGGGGCTACAGGCCCGCCGGGTACCACCTTACGAATCTTATTTTCCACGCGGCGGCGGCCATACTGTTTTTTTACCTTGCCCTGGCGCTCGGTTTCGCGCGCCCGGCGGCTTTCTGGGCCTCGGTCCTGTTAGCCGCCCATCCCGCGGTGGTGGAGCAGCTCCTGATAATAGCCGGCCGGGCCGAACTGGCCTCGGGGGCCTGCATTCTTGCGGCGCTGCTTCTCTTCCTTAAGGACAAGGCGGCGCTTTCTTTCGTTTTTTTCCTGGCCGCCGCCGGCTTCAAGGAGAACGGGATAATAATGCCGGCCCTGGCCGCGCTCTGCCTCTGGTACATGAAGCGCGAAAAGAAAGACTATCTGAAACTTCTCCCCTTCTTCGCTTTTATCCCGGTCTATCTTCTTGTCCGGCACGAGGCACTCGGCATGGGCACGCTCTCCAGGGGTTTCGCGCCGGTGCTTTCAGGCCTGTTCCTGAAAGTTCCGCAAGCCGTCCTCATCTATCTTAAGGAGGCCGTCCTCCCTTTCGACATGCACTCCCACCGGATGCAGCCGGAATACGCGCTCCTGAACTACGCCGCCCTGCCGCTCCTGGCGGCGGCCGCTTTCCTTATAGCGAAAAAAGGCGGGCGGATCGTTATTTTCTGCGCCGCCTGGTACCTCCTGAACCTGGCCCCGAAACTGCCGCTGCTGGCCGCAAATGACCTGATGCTGGACCACTGGGTTTATATAGCCAATGCCGGGCTTTTCCTATGGGCGGCGGACTTCCTGGCCGCGCGCGGCGGCTATAAGCGGCTTCTTCCGCTGGCGGCTTCGATACTGGTCCTGGCTTCCGTAGTGAACATTCCGCAGCGGAGCACGGACCTGAAAATTTACGAGCACGCGGCGCTCCGCTCCTCGTCGAAGCCCATGCTCTATAATCTGGCGCGGGAATATTACCTGGCCGGCAGGGCGCTGAAAAGCAGGGCGCTGCTCGAGAGGATAGTTAACGAGGAGCCCGGCAATTCGATCTACCTGAACGGCCTGGCGCTTGCCCGGTGGAAAACAGGGGAGATCCCCGGCGCGCTTGCGGCGCTGGATGCTGCGCTTGCGGCGAAGCCTTCGGACCCGGAAACTCTTTTCAATAAATACACCGTCCTCGCCGGAGCCGGAAGGAACAAAGAAGCGCTGGCCGCGATAAAAGAGCTGGTCGCGGTGAAACCAGATTACGCCCCGGCCCTGCTCACCCTGGCGCGCGCAGATTCCGCCACCGGGCGGCTGGCCGAAGCGGAGGCTTTGTACAAGAAAATACTCAAGGATAACCCCGGGAATACCGAAGCCCTTAACGATTACGGCGTCCTGCTCGCGCGCCAGGGAAACTATCCCGCCGCCGGAGAACTTTTCAGCCGCGCGCTGCGGCTTTCGCCCGGCCTCGAAAGCGCGAGGCAGAACCTGGCCCGGCTTGAAAATATCCGCGCCGCGCGAACTTCGAAGCCGTAGACTTCCGGAAATACGCTCATAAAACAAAACCGCGCCGGCTTTTCAGCCGGCGCGGTTTTAATTACTGTAAGTACCCGTTACTCGGGCAGGTTAATGGTATACCCTTCCTTGACGAGGAAAGCGGCGGCCTTTACGCGGGCCGCCGCGGTACCGGGCTCAGAATTCTTTACCGCCCAGAGCCTTCATCAGCTCCGTAGCCGACACTTTCGGGTAAACCATCGTTATGCAGTGCAGGGAGCCCTGCCCGCGGTTGGACAGCGTATTGGATGAGCCGCCGGTGGCCTTGAGGCCGAGGCTCCTGTACACGGCCAGCGCCTGCTCGTCCGTGGGGCGGCCGAACACGGGGACTATCACCTTGCCGTCCATTATAAGAGAGTTGGCGTAGGTCTCGAACGGGCCGCTCGGTTTTGGCAGCATATGCACGGTAAAGCCCTTCCCCTGCAGTATGTCCTTATATTCCGGCAGGTCGGTAACGATCACCTTATCGCTTATGAAGCTGACATGCTCGTCCACATGGCCTATCCCGTCCACGAAAGGCAGGCGGATCAGTTGCCTGCAGCCGTACAGGCTAGTGAAGATGTCGTCGGGGATCTTTACATGCGCGCCGTGGTTGACCATCACGCAGTCGCCGGCGGCATTGGCCTTGAAGTTGCCGCCCTCAAAATAGAACTCGTGCTTCTCGAGGCCGGCGTGGAAGAGGCGGGCGATCTCGGCGTCGGGCTCGAAACGGTGGCCATACACCGCGTCCACCACGCCGAACTTACCTTCGGTGCTGAAGACCGGCACAGGAATACCGTCGCGGGCCCAGAACCCCATGGTCGCGTTAGGCAGGGCTATCACCTTTATGCGTTCCCGGGGCAGCACGGTTTCATAGGCCTTGAGCACCCTCTCTTTTACGGCGGCGTCGGCGGTCTCGGAAAAGATCACCAGCGTGGCGTCGGCGGGCAGGTTCCTCGCCATCTCCAGCTTGCCGGGGCCGGAGTCGAAGTTGAAGTCCGCGCTCATTATGAGGTAACCGGCCTTTTCATAGTCGGCGAAGGGTCGGTATTGGCCCTCCAGGGATTTCAGGTAAAGGCTCTTGGCGGCGCTCTTCTCCAGCCCGCTGTTATGGCCGGTCATCGACTTCCGCTCCGACGGGGTATAGCCGTGGGAGGGAACGCCCGGGGATTCGACGAACAACTTTTCCAGCGCGGCCGGGGCCGAAGCCGACGGCGCGGTTTGGGCCTCGGAAGATTTAAGGCCGAACTCCCCGGCCGCTTTAAGCGGGCCGGCGGAAGCGAAGAAAGTCAGCAGCGCAGCGATCGTAATGATATTTTTCATAAAGGTGGTCCTTATTTAAGCCACGAAAAAACCCCTAATATAGTATAGCAGGCGCTTTTAAATGCGCAAGGGGCTGTACGGAGAAAAATCGGACTTCCGGCGGCGGGTTAAACCAGGACCTTGACCACCACCTTGGTCACCGGCGCGGGAGCGCCGGCGGCGAGCCTGGGGGCGTGGGCGTCTTCCGGGTCCAGCAGGGCCAGCTGGCCGGCTTCCAGGCGCAGGGGGGTCCAGGAGCCGGGCGGTACGGTCCCGAAGCAGACTTCTTTCCCCTCATCGTAAACTTCGGTCACGGCCAGCTTCCCCAGCGGCGCCCAGCCGATGAGTTCGGCGCCGGCGGCCATGAACTGTACGTCCCTGTACTTCCTGTGGGCCTCGAATTTCGGTTCGGCCTGTTCCAGCGTTACATAGCGCTGCACCAGGGCGAAGACCTTCTCACCGTCTATTTCGTATTTCCCGTCCGGGAGGGCCCGTATATCCGGCCGGCGCAGGAAGTCCAGGGCCAGTTTGAAAGCCGCCGCGCCGGGCAGCAGGCTCTCCGCTTTCTCAAGGTCGGTATGGATCATAGTTCAGAAGAAGGTATAGATGAAAGGCGCCACCGCCGAGCCGGAGGTCAGCACCAGCAACGCGCCCAGGACCAGCAAAACGAGTATGACCGGCAGCAGCCACCATTTCCCGCGCCCGCGCAGGAAACCGAACAGGTCTTTCAGCATTTCCAGCATTATTTTTCCGCTCCCGAAGCGGCGCGCAGGCGCACGGCCTCCAGGCGCTCCAGGTCCCCGATATCGCACCAGAAAGGGGACCTGTCCTCGAAACCTTTTATTATCTCCCCGGCGGCGGCCAGGCGCAGGTAGACGCCGGTTATGGAGAAGACCCCCTCCCCGGTCATTTTCGGGAAGATTTCCGCTTCGGTGTGGTATGCGGCCGCGGTCGCTCGGA
>CAZUQT010000197.1:0-6076 GCA_964622585.1 uncultured Elusimicrobiaceae bacterium
GTGGAACTTCTTCATCTTCTCCACCAGCGCCAGGATGTCTTCTTTGGGCGGCAGGAAGGTGGTGCGGAAATGAAGCGTCCCCGGGTGCTGGCCGAAGCCGGAGCCTGGCACGACGCAGATGCCGGTGCCCTCCAGGAGCCGCAGGCAGTACTTTGCGTCCCGCGCGGCCTCGTATTTATGCCGCTCTTCGGCGGTCATGGCTTCGGGGTCTATGCCCTTCGGGTGCGGGAGGTCGAATTTGACGAAAGCGTACATCGCGCCCTCGGGGACGTCGACCTGCATGCCCTCTATCTCGTTAAGGCCTTTGCCCAAAATGCCGGCTTTTTCCTTGAGGTCGCCGAGTATCGCGGCCTTCTCGGCGGCGTAAAGCTCATAGCTCTCCTCGCCGGGCAGCGGCGGGGCCGTCATAAGATAGGTCACCAGCTGCCCGTCGACGTTGGCGCAGAGGCCTATGGACAGCAGCTTTATCACCTCGGCGTAAACGTCGTCCGGCATATTGCGTATTTCAAGGTAGCCCCCGCGGTGGCCGCACTCGCCCAGGAAGCCCTTGGAGACGGAATGCAGGCTGAACAGCGTCACGTCCTTCTCGCCCAGGTCGTGCATCACCTTGGCGAAGGAAACGAACTCCAGGCCCTCGCCGTAAATATTGTCCTGGTAAACCTCGTCGGCTATGATGGCCAGGCCGTGCTTCTTCGCGAAGCGTATGACCATGCCGATATTCTTCCTGGAAAGCACCGCGCCGGTAGGGTTGCCCGGGTTGATCACGGTTATCGCCACCGGGTTTATGCCGGACTTTTTCGCGCCCTCTATGCTGCGCTCCAGCTCCGCCTCGTCCAGGCTCCAGCGGTTCTTCTCGTCCAGGAAGTAGTTCACCTGCCTGGCCCCGTAAAGCTCTATCGCGGCGCTGTAAAGCGGGTATTGCGGTATCGGTATCAGGTACCCGTCGTTCTCTTTATTGGTCAGAAGCGTGAAAACGGTATGCACGCCTTTGCTCGCCCCCTCGGTGAGCATGATGCGGTTGGGATCGGCGGGGATGCCGTCGCGCTTCTCGATGAATTCCGCGATGGCCTTGCGGATGAAAGGGATGCCGGCGCTCTGCGTATAGGCCCCGGTGCCGGAAGGGTTCTTCTCCAGGATCATCCGCGCCCGCCGTATGACGTCGGCCGGGAAAAGTTTTTCCGCGCCCGGCTTATCCATCAGCGCCGGGTATTCGAGCAGGCTCAGCACCTGCCTGATGAAAGTTATCGGTTTCTGTTTCAGCGCCTGCGGGTTGCCGATATTGCAGTAAATTATTTTTTTGCCCTGCTCTTCAAGTTCCTGGGCGCGTATCACGATCTTGCCGCGCACGGCGTAATGCGCCTTGAGCAGTTTTGAGTTGACTTCGGAGAGTTTTACCATGGTTCCCTTTTGCGCGGCCGCCCGCGCGGACCGCCCTGCTTCAGCGGATGCCGGCCCCGGCCTGGCCGGGGCTCCTTGAGAGAGGAGAATCTTCCGTCTCCCGGTCGCCGGCTTCCAGCACGGTCCTGTAAAGTTTCTGGAGGCGGTTCTTTATCCAGTCCACGAGCGATCTTTTAAAATCCCTCACATCCTCCATCTCATGAGGAGAGGAGTCCTTTCTCGCGCACTGCCTCAGCTGATACTCCACGATATCGGCGAAGAAATTTTTCTGGAAGCCCTTCATCCCCTGGAGCTTCACCAAATGCGCTTTGGCCTCCTCGAACCGGCCCAGCCGGCGCAGGAGCTCCCCCATCAGGAGCAGGGAGTTCTCTTTCTCGTCGGCGCCGCAGGTCTGCGAGCAGGCGGTGAAATATTTAAGGCTCAGCTCCTGGTCCTCTTTCAGCTTCGCGGGAGAGCCCTCCTCCTGCCAGGACGCTTTCAAAAAGGAGGTCGCCACGCTGTAATCTCCCTTACCGAGCTGGTCAAAGAGCAGCCCTACCCGGTAGTAGGAGCTGTGCGGAAGGCCTTTTTTATACTCGCCGGAGGCGACTATCTGTTTGCACTTCGCCAGCTCGGCCGCCGGAAGCAAAAGCTTGTAGATAACGAAACCGCACTTGGGACAGTCCGGCAGGAGCCAGGGCCAGCTGACGACCCCGAGCGGCTTAAGGTCCAGGCGCATCTCTGACTCCGCGCCCGACAGGTCCAGCCTGGCATAGAAGGTCTGCCCGCACACGGGGCAGAGCATCTCTTTATCCGCGAACCTGGCAACCGGGGCTTTGGCGGCCGAAGCGAAGGTAAAAGTCAGGCCGAAGAAAAGCACAAGTGTATTCGCCATTTTTAAATATTTCCTTAGACACAGCCGGCTCCGCGCGGCCTCCTAGCCGGGTTTAGGGAGGCTCTCTTCGTAAGCCTTAACGAAAGCTTCAAGGGCTTCAACCCGCTTCTCAAGCTGCGCCAGCCGGTCGGACGGAACGGGCGCGGCGGCCGGGGCCTCGTCGGGCGCGGATCGTACGGCGCCGGAGAAAAGATGCTGATAGCGCGCTTCTTTCTGGCCGGCCTGGCGCGCAAGGCGGGCGACCAGGGGGTCTTCGGCCCTGGCGCACAGCTCCTGCAGCAGGCCTTCGACTTCGGCGGTTCCGGAAAATTCGCAGAGGCGGTCGGTGCGGCCTTTTATTTCACCCGGGGTCTGGGGGCCGCGAAGAAGCAGGACGGTTATTACCCCGATAAGCTTCGGGTCCGCGCTGTTCAGCAGCCTGTCTATATTGTGCCTGAACTTGGGAACGCGGTCCCCGGGGGCCTGCAGGCGCTCTATCAGGCCTTTTTCGATAAGGGTCTGCACGGCCCGGCCCATAGCGTCCGTGTCCAGGTTCATCACCGGCTCGCGGCTTGTTTTCTGGTTGCAGGCGTTCAGCAGGGCATTGAAAGTGAGCGGGTATTGTTCGCGCGTGGTGAGCGATTTTTCCACCAGCGATCCCAGCACCCTGGCTTCGACCGAGTTTAATTCTGTGAGCATGCTAATATTTTACCCTAAAAGCACGGCTTTGGGAAAAGCGCCGCTGACCTTGACGCATATCATAGGTACAAAGACCAACAATCTCAGGGCCGTTCGGCCCAAAGGCCCGCCGCGCGCTTTTGATAAGATTTAAAGGTAAACCGACAGGTCAGGAGGAAGTTCACAATGAAGATATTATCATCCATATTGCTGCTGGCCGGCCTTGCCCCGGCGTCAGCCATCGCGGGCACGGACATTTCCAGGGCCGCGCAGCTGCCGCCCATAGACGCCGGCTCGATCCTCAACCAGATACAGAATTCGCAGAACCATTTCCCGACGCCCCCCCTGACCACCCTGGACATGTGCGTGTTCTCAGAATTCAAGAACAATAAGTGCTTCTTTAAGTGCCAGAGCGGCGCCATACTGACGGAGCCCGCCGTGAAGCCGGACTTCAGCACTGGCGAACCGGCCGGGGCCTGCGCCACCCACATATTGCGCCCGGTCACCCAGACGGTCTTCACGAACAAGGCTATGACCTCCAGCCAGCTCAAAGACCTCCTGACGGACTCCGATCCCGAAATACGCAAGGCCGCGGTAAAAAGCGCGAAGAAGCAGATCCTTAACAGCTACATCAACGAGCAGGTGCTCGAGATCTTCAAGAACGCAAATGAGCGCGTCGACGTGCGCGTCGAAGCCGCGAGGACCCTTTCTTACGCTTCCAGCTATTACAAAGTACCGGACGCTTTCGTCGAGCTGCTTAAATACGGGACCCAGCCGCGCGAGCTGCGGATAATGACCTACAAAGCCCTTTTCGGGGCCGCGGCCGTTAACTCGCGCTATTCCGATTTCCTGGCCGACGCCGTAAAGTACAATGAAAAAGACCGCGACGCCAGGCGGGCCGCTATCTGGGCGCTGTTCTCCAGCGCGCAGAACTCGAGGCCGCAGGAGCTCCTGACCGACCTTGTAAAATACGGCAATGAGGAAGAGAATACCCGGATCGAGGCGATAGTAAGCCTTTACGGGGCGGTCGGGAACTACCGCGTCAGGGAGCTCCTCCTCGACCTCGCGAAGGACGCGAACGAGCGCAAGCCGGTGCGCCTCGCAGCCATCAAAGCGCTTTCAGGCGCCGCGGATTCCTCCATCCAGCGCTTTTTAGACGACACGATCCGCTCCGAGCGGGACCAGGAACTGCGGGCCGCCGCGATAGAAGCCGCCTCCCCCGACCTGGCCGACCTGAAGATCTATTTCCACCTCGGCTACAAGCTGGAGAACGGCGTCTATATAAGCCCTATCGAAAGAGAATAAGCCTTCCTGAAGCATAAAAAAACCCCGGGCCTCCCCGGGGTTTTTTATCGGTACGGGAACCTACTCCACGCCGAGCAGTTCAACTTCGAAGCAGAGGTCCGCGTCGGGCGGGATCACGCCGCCCGCGCCCCTTTTGCCGTACCCCAGGGAGGGCGGGATGAAAAGTTTGCGCTTGCCGCCTATCCTCATTCCGGCGACGCCTTCGTCCCAGCCTTTTATGACATGGCCCGCGCCCAGCTTGAAAGCGAAAGGTTCGTTGCGGTCCACGGAGCTGTCGAATTTCTTGCCGTTGGGAAAAGTCCCGGTATAGTGCACGGTCACTTCTTTACCGCTGACGGCGGCGGGGCCCTCGCCCACTTCGACGTCGATATATTTCAAACCCGACTTTAAAACTATTTCCTCGGCCATGATAGGTCTCCTTTTGTACCGCAGCTTACGGCAATAATACCAAAATTATCAGCGCGCCGGCTTCACGGCCAGCTTTTCATCGTAGGCGTCCATGCTGTAGATGTTTTCAAGCGGCAGCCGCGGCGGCCGGTCAGTCTCCCCGGCGGCCTGCTGCGGGGTGAGGGCGCTCAGGTCGCCGATCTTTTTTCCCAGGATAATAAGCGTAAGCACCATATTCCCTTCCGGGATCCCCAGGGCCAGGCGCACTTTTTCATTATCGAAGCCGGCGATCGGGTGGGCGACCAGCCCTAGTTCGGTCGCGCGCAGCACCAGGGCGGAAACGGCCATGCCCAGGTCGAAAAGATAATATTCCCTTTCCTTTATCACGCAGTCATAGTCTTTTTTGGCGAAAGCGGCTATTATGACCGGGGCGGTCTTCGCCCAGTCATTGCCCTTGCTCAGGCAGTCCCGCACTTTCGCCAGCGCGCCCTCCGACCGGGCGAAGACGAACCTCCAGGGCTGGTTGTTAAAGCAGGACGGCATCAGCCGCGCCGCGGCCGCCAGCTCATTGATCGTCGCGTCCGTTACTTGCGCGGGGCCCAGCGCCCTGTAAGCCCGCCTGGTCTCTATCGCTTCTTTCACGTTCATAATAACCCCTTTTTTTGAGATTTCAACTGACCGCCGGCGCGGCGGCCGCGCGGCGCCGCGCAAGCAGGAACAGCCACATTCCGCCGTTAGAGAAGGTCAAAACCAGCGGGTAAAGCCAGGTGGAAGGCGTGTACTGCCTGATAGCGAGCAGAGAGAAAGCCGCGCCGAGGCAGGAGAACAAATAGCTGACGGCCTGTTCCTCGTGCGGCTTCAGCCATGATTTACGCACCGTGGGCAGATAACCTATGGTGTCTATGAAACAGACTATAAGCACCGACCAGAACGGGGTTTTGGTCAGGACCCAGAGAGGGATCGCCGACAGGGCGACGGCCAGGGTCACCCAGTCGCTGCGGGTAATATTTTTTTCGCCTTTGAAATAACTGACGGCCACAAGGAGGAAACAGGTGGCGGAACCGAAGCCGCGCGCCCAGGAACCGGGGCCCGCGCCCTCCGCGACCTGCGCGGCGAAGCCGATGCCGGAGATCGTGCCCCAGATGAGCCAGGAGAAAACGTGCGGGCGGGTCTTGCCGCGGAAGATCCCGGCGAAATACCCGGTCCGGGAGCAGACCATCATGACGATGGATAAAGCGCCTAAAATAAAACCCGGTTTCGTATTGAACATAAATCGCCAACCACTATTATAGCAAGCCGCCGGTATCCCGGTCCCGCCCCTAAGTTTTCTATAATAGTTCCCAGGCAGCTGACTGAAAGGCCCCATGAAATTTCCAGGAAAAAGAAAGAACAAGCATTATTTCCCCGTCACCGAGAAAGGGCGCGAAAGCGCCGACCCGCATTTCCTGCAGACCG